>DUPJ01000044.1 GCA_012838355.1 Clostridiaceae bacterium | reverse complement strand
AGGAAATTAATAAGACCCCGCTTCGGATTGCATCCGCTGCGGAGTCTTTTTTGGAGGCACCATCCAGACTCGAACTGGAGAATAAAGGTTTTGCAGACCTCTGCCTTACCACTTGGCTATGGTGCCAATAAAAATGACCAGCGGCAAAGCCTCTGGTCATTCATGGAGCGGGATACGAGATTCGAACTCGCGACTTTCACCTTGGCAAGGTGACACTCTACCACTGAGTTAATCCCGCATGCGACACAAATGGGCGTGGCCGCCAGGCGCTTTGCTATCTTAGCAAACGCCTTTCTTTTCGTCAACCGCGTTTTTGTGTCGTCAGCATTTAATATCAGCAGCTATCCGAGCAGGCCGCTCGCTTCCAGGGCAGCCAGGGACGGCTCCAGGCGGGTCGGTTTGCCGGCTGCGAGCAGGGCGTTCCTGACGTCTTTCAGGCCGGACCCCGTGGAGATCGTCGTGACCGTCTCCCCTTTTCCAATAATTCCTGCAGCAATGGCCGCTTTAACGCCCGCTGTGGCCGTGACGCCGGCAGGCTCACCGAAAACACCTTCGTTTCGACCGAGTTCGCGCATCATGTCGAGGATGTCCTCGTCGGACACGGAAATCCAGGTGCCGCCCGATGCTTTGGGCGCCCGCAGAGCCTTGACCGGGTTGCGCGGCACGCCGACCGCGATCGAGTCTGCCAGTGTATTTTCTTCGGCCGGAATCAAAACACCGTCCGCTTTGGCTGCATCGACGAACGGCTGACAGCCGGTCGACTGAACGCCGAGAATGCGCGGGATACGGGAGATCAGGCCGAGTTCATAAAGATCCTTGAATCCGGTATAGACGCCGCCGATCGTGCAGCCGTCTCCGACAGAGCAGGCGACCCAATCGGTCGGTTCAAAGTTCAGCTGTTCGGCGATTTCGAGCGACACGGTCTTTTTGCCTTCGCTCATCACCGGGTTGATTCCGGCATTGCGGTTATACCAGCCGTAGTGCTCAATGGCGGCTTTCGACAAGTCGAAGGTCGCCTTGTAATCACCGATCACGGAAACGACCTTTGCGCCGAAAATAAGCAGCTGTGCAAGCTTGCCCTCCGGTGCGCGTTCCGGCACGAAAATCACCGTCTTCAGACCAAGACGGGCTGCGTTCCCGGCGCAGGACGATGCGGCATTTCCGGTCGAAGAGCAGGAGATCGTCTCGTACCCCAGCTCGTGTGCCCGCAAAACGGCGACGCCGCTCGCGCGGTCTTTCAGCGAACCGGTCGGGTTCAGTCCGTCATCCTTGATGTAGAGCGCACCGAGTCCCCACGCTTTTTCCAGACGTTCGGACCGATACAGCGGCGTGCCGCCGATTTGCAGCATGCGTCCGGCATCCGTGCCTTCGACCGGAAGCAAGGGCAGATAGCGCCAGATTGTTTTGTCGGGATTGCTTTTCAGCATCTCCCTGGTGAGTGACTTCCTGATCACATCGTAGTCAAAGGTAATGTCCAGGATGCCTTTCTCGCCGCATGAGGGGCAGGTAAGCAAATCGAGATCCGTATAGTGTTTGCGGCACAGCGTACAGGTTGCGCCCGTGACACGTTCTCGCAGCGTGGCTGTATTCTGATTCATGCTGATCTCCTTGTTTCTGATATTATGCTTATTATGAGCCTAACCGTCGGGAAAAGGCCATGTACACAATTATAAGAGAGTGTCCTTCCGGTTGCGTGACGTCTTGACTGATTGCGGTTATTTGCGGTCAGGTTTACGGTGTGTGTGGCTTTTTCCGTATCTCTTTGGAGTTTGTGCTATGGACAAAACCAGGGCGGAGGGCGAAGATTGCTAAGGACGTTTGATTACCAATATGATTTTATAGAAGGAGAGCCAACATGATTGACTTGACCGTTAAACAAGAAGTACTGAATCGCGCGATAGAACGCGCAAAGAACGAGAAGATTATTTACCCGACGTTCGCCCAGCAGCGAGACCCCTCTTTGATCCCCGATGTGATCAAGGAAAAACTTAAGGATGTCGGGCTCTGGGAAATCAATGCCCTCAACCTTTTCCGCATCGGCTGGCACAACGAGCCGACGATGCACGGCGGCACATTCGGCCCCGTCAATTATGTTGAAATTCCTTCCGCACTGACCGGCGTCAAAGCAAAAATCTTTATGCTCGTTGGCAAATGGATGCCCACCGGCTGCCATAAAGTCGGCGCATCGTTCGCCTGCCTCGTGCCGCGCCTCGTCACCGGACAGTTTGACCCGACGTACCATAAAGCGGTCTGGCCGTCGACCGGCAACTACTGCCGCGGCGGTGCATTCAACTCAAAACTGCTCGATTGCTACTCTATCGCCATTCTGCCGGAGGGCATGAGCCGCGAGCGTTTCGACTGGCTGAACGAAATTGCCTCTGAAACGATCGGCACGCCGGGAACAGAAAGCAATGTCAAGGAAGTGTTTGACAAAACGTGGGAACTTCGCAGAACGAGAGAAGACTGCGTCATCTTCAACCAGTTTGACGAAATGGGCAATCCTGTCTGGCATTACAACATCACCGGACCGGCGATGGAAGAGGCGTTCGAAGCAGTAAAAGCAGACGGAGACCGTTTCACCGGCGCGTTCTTTACGTCCGGAAGCGGCGGCACGATCAGCGCCGGCTCATATATTAAAAAACTGCATCCGGATCTGAAGCTGTCTGTTGGAGAGGCCCTGCAGTGCCCCACCATTCTGAACAACGGTTTTGGTGCTCACCGTCTCGAAGGCATCGGCGACAAACATATTCCGTGGGTCCACAACGTCAAGGACACTGACATGGTCTGTGCCATCGACGATGAAGACACCATGAACCTGCTCCGTCTGTTCAACACGGAAGTCGGCAAGCAGTATCTCAAAGATGAAGTCGGTCTGACCGAAAAACAGGTGGACGACCTCTCATTGCTCGGTATTTCCAGCATTGCGAACCTGCTCGGCTGCATCAAGATGGCGAAGTACTATGAAATGACTGAAAAAGACGTGATCGGTTCTGTCGCGACGGATTCATTCGAGATGTATACCTCGCGCGTCCCCGAGCTCGACGAAGAACAGGGCGAGTATACGCGTGACACAGCCATTCGCGACTACCATGCACACATCCTCGGCATCCGCACCGACAACATGGCTGAACTCAATTACTACGACAGAAAACGCGTCCACAACCTGAAGTACTACACCTGGGTTGAGCAGCAGGGCAGGACGAGCGAAGATTTGAACGACCTGTGGTACGACGAAACGTATTGGGATCGCACGAATGCTCAGGTCCACGACATGGATCGCCTGATCAATGAGTTCAACGAAGCAACCGGCGTTCTGAAAGAGATGGAAGGCAAATAGCATGGATCGCGTCGAACACGTCGACGGAGGCATGGCCGGACGTTTTACCCTGAACCGGGACGGCCGTGAGATCGGTTTGCTGGAATATGTCTGGGATAGTGATGACACGATCCGGGCGACCCACACGTATGTGCCCGCTGAATTTCGCGGACAGAAGCTGGGTGACCGGCTGTTCGACGCACTGATGGCATTCGTCTGTGAGCGGGATCTGAACCTGATTCCGGAATGTCCGTTTATCGAACTGAAACTGAAGCGTCTGCAAACAGACAGCGACAGCTAACGAAGGCCAATTCCGTATCATACGTTAATTGCCAGCGGAGACTATAGACGCCAAAACGCCCTCACAGAGGGCGTTTTGCATTTCCGCCGCGAATCATGTAACTCAAGTCACGCTGCAAAACAGCCATTCCCCTAAAATGAACACAGATTTCAATACGGTATCGATGGAAACATAATCGATAACCCGATACATTATTAGGAGGCTGACAATGGCTTATAAATTACCGGAACTGGACTACGCATACGACGCACTTGAACCGCATATCGATGCACGCACCATGGAAATTCACCACACGAAGCACCATCAGGCGTATGTCAATAAATACAATGACGCCGTCAAGGACACGGCACTGGCAGACAAAGACCTGGAAGATGTCCTGAAAGATCTGAACAGTGTGCCGGAGAATATCCGCACGGCCGTTCGGAACAATGGCGGCGGCGCGCTGAATCACACACTGTTCTGGCAGATTTTAGGCCCCGGTAAAGGCGGCAAGCCGGCGGGCGAACTGCTGCAGGAAATCGAAAAAACGTTTGGCAGCTTTGACGCGTTCAAGGAAAAGTTCGGCAACGCAGCAGCCACCCGTTTCGGCAGCGGCTGGGCCTGGCTGATCGTCAAGAACGGCAAACTGGAGATCGTTAGCTCTGCCAATCAGGACACACCGGTCTCTGACGGCGCGAAACCGATTCTGGCCCTCGACGTGTGGGAACATGCCTACTATCTGAATTATCAGAACCGTCGTCCCGATTACATTTCCGCCTTCTGGCATGTGGTCAATTGGGACAAGGTGAACGAATTGTACAAGGCGGCCAGATAAAACTCTGAATGAAACGCCCTGTCAAATTTATATAATGCCGAAAAGCGCTCATCAGAGCGCTTTTCGCATTTTTTACGAACAGTGTCTACGGCAAAAAAAACATTTGACATACCATGCCCCATTTAGTATTATCCATGGAGCGCTTCAGCTGAAAGCCACGGCGGCGTAGCTCAGTTGGTCAGAGCATTCGGTTCATACCCGAAGTGTCGTTGGTTCAAATCCGATCGCCGCTACCACGGCCCGTTGGTCAAGAGGTTAAGACACCGCCCTTTCACGGCGGAATCACGAGTTCGATTCTCGTACGGGTCACCATTTTTGGGTGCTTAGCTCAGCTGGAAGAGCACTTGCTTCACACGCAAGGGGTCGTTGGTTCAAGTCCAATAGTACCCACCATGAAGCCCTGTGATGACACAATCGCAGGGCTTTTGCTATCCAGCCGAATGAAAATGAGCCACGAATTTTCGCGTTCTCTCAACGTCTCAAGCTGTTTTTTGCTGCGCTGCACACCCTCATATCTGCATGTAATTTTATGATAAAATAAGAATATCTATACGAAGGCAAGCTTGATGCGAGGCATGAATCGTCAAGACGTTCATCGCAGCCGACGGTTACTGCCGTCAGCAATTCTCGCAAGATCCAGTTTGGCGGCCGGCGCAACATCAACTGACGCCAATTTGCCGAGATCGGACATTTCTATTCATCGTTGGGTCAAACCATGCTGGGACACATCCTGACACCCGTTTTTTTCAGACCATGTCTGAACCAGGCCAGATCTGGCCTTTTCTGCTGCCCTGATAATCGGTGCACAGAGGGCAGGGGCTGGCCGATCTGTGTTCGAATACCCGTAAGACAGGTACAACGAGCATGAAGGGAGGATTTATGAAACACGTTATATCCGTCAGCGTCCTGCTGTTTGCATTACTGCTGGCCCTGCTGCCGCCGCTT
>DUPJ01000043.1 GCA_012838355.1 Clostridiaceae bacterium | reverse complement strand
TTGAACGTGCGCTGTCCCTTGGTGCAGCGAAGGCAAAGGCTCAGTTCATGGGTGATCACGGCATGACCCTGCTCGATCCGGACGGCCATCCCTTCTGCCTCGTCACAGGGTAAACCTCGCGGAAACGCTATTTGGACTACCATGGAGGCTGTGCCATGAATGAGGAACTGGAAATGATCCGGTTTCAGATTGCCGCACACGACATGAATAAGTCGTTCCGGGACATCGGTTATGTCCCTGTTTTTGTGGCAGATGAGCGTGCCCGCATCGCGGTGATCGGGCATGCTCCCGGCCTGATGGCGCAGACCCGCCGGCTGGCATGGGGGGATCTGAGCGGCGAACGCCTGAAATACTGGATGGGTGTTTCGGAGGAAACCTTTCGGGATCCGTCGAAGATTGCCCTGATTCCCATGGATTTTTATTATCAGGGCAAGGGGAAGACGGGAGATTTGCCGCCGAGGAAGGGTTTTGCCGCTTACTGGCATCCGAAGCTTCTTGCTCAGATGCCGCGCGTCGAACTCTATATTTTGACCGGGCATTTTGCAGTCAGCCACTATGTGGACATGAAACAGAACCTGACGGAAACGGTTCGCAATTTTGACCTGTACCTGCCGACCTATTTTCCGATCGTGCATCCGTCGCCGATCAACAACCGCTGGCTGGCAAAGAACAGATGGTTTACTGATCACGTTGTGCCGGCGCTGCAAGCGCGTGTCAGCGAAATCATCGGGGATTCGTTACCACATTAATCTCTGCTGTTCGGCACAATGCTGACATATGAGAGCAAGTCTGAAATCGATCGACTATCTGCATGTCAGGGACAAGGCCGGGATGGAGTATTACGGCTGCAATCAGGAATGGTATTCCTCGATCTGGCGGCGCCTGGCCGGCTGCGGCCCAAGCGTCGCCGCCACGCTGCTCCTCTATCTCCAGCGGGCGGGTCAGGTCGATTTTCCTGTCACCGGTTACGAAAAGAAGGATTGCCTCGGTCTCATGGAGGATGTCTGGACCCATGTGACACCGACCATCCGCGGCGTAAACACAGGTGAAATTTTCTGTTCAGGTATCCGCAGTTTCGCCGCAGCCAATGGTTTTACGGTCGACTGCGAGATTGTCAACGTACCGAAATGCAAGCATTCACGTCCGTTGTTTTTGGACCTCGTGTCGTTCATCGGAGACGGTCTGAACCGGGATTGCCCCGTGGCCTTCCTGAATCTGCATAACGGCAAGGTAAAGTCACTCGAGGCGTGGCATTGGGTCACTGTCGTGTCACTCGAGGCCGATGACAGCAGGCGGGCGACATTGACGGTGTTTGACGGGGACAAATCGGCTGAACTCGATCTGGCCCTGTGGTTCGAGACGACAAAAAAGGGCGGCGCGTTCGTCTATCTGAAACGGTCGGAACAACCGGCATGAAAATTGAACCGCGGACATGGTCCCTCAAGGACGGCCGTATCTGTTGCCTGCGCAGCCCGGAACCGGACGACGCCGAGGCGATGATCCGGCATGCGCGCCGGGTCGCCGATGAGACGGAATTCGTTTCGGCTTACCGCGATGAGATCAATATCACGACAGAAGAACAGGCTGCTTTGATCGAACAGTACACGGCATCGGTATATCAGCTGTGTGTGCTTGCCTTTATTGACGACGCCCTTGCCGGCATCTGCCTCATTCAGGGTAAAAGCGGCCGGCGCAAGTCCCGTCACCGCACCGATCTCGGCATATCGGTGCAGAAAGCGTACTGGTCTCTCGGCATCGGCCGTGCACTGCTTTCTGCGGCATTGGAAGAAGCCGGCAAGCTCGAAATCGAACAGATTGAACTTGCGGTCTATGAAGGCAATGAACGGGCCAGACAACTGTACAAAGATGCCGGATTTCTTGATGTCGGTCTTTTGCCGCGAGCGGCCAGACTCGCGGACGGCAGTTATCTGGGCGAGTACATCATGGTTTTTAATGTGCAGCGCAGAGGGGGCTGACACATGCTGTTCGTTTTGCCACACTTGCATGCCGTATACTGAAACGGATACCAGCCTGTATACCAAAGGAGCGATTTTTGTGAAGATTCTCTGGACCACCCTGCATGTGAACAATCTCGACCGGTCAATCCGGTTTTATCGCGAACTGGTCGGACTCCGTCTTCTAAGGCGATTCGAGGCAGGCGATCGCGAGATAGCGTTTTTGGGCTACGGCAAGGCGGACGAGACCCTGCTTGAACTGGTTTCGGAGCAGGCGGACGTACAGTTTACGGAAAGTGTGTCGATCGGCTTTGAAGTGGAGTCGCTCGATGCGATGCTGCCGGTGCTGGAAGCAAAAAACATTGCGCTGACAGGCGGACCATTCGTCGGGCCCGGGCATGCGTTTTTGTTTGTTGCCGATCCGGACGGCATGACCGTTCAGCTTTTTGAAAACCGGTCATGAAACACCGCATCCTGATTCTGGAATGGGAGATTCATCTCTTCACCTCTGCTTCTCTGAAAGACAAGCGGCAGATTCGGCAGCGATTGACCGACCGGTTGAAGGCCGGCTACAATATTTCAATCGCAGAGACGGCTCATCTCGATAAATGGCAGCGCCTCGGACTGACCGTTGCCTATGTGGCGGTTGACGAGTCGACGGCGGGCAAGATGGCCGAGACACTGCGTGAAGCCTGTGAAACGTGGCTCGACGGACAAGGCGAGCTGACATCCGTCGACAGAGAAATTATCTAGGGAGGTTCTATGTGACTGTTGATCGAGCTATTCGGAGCAATAGCGCGCTTTATCAAAAAACAATTCAAATCACTCATGCTGCGAATCAATGAGCGGCGCCAAGGCGCAGAGTAAAACGGAGCGCTCGTGATCATTGAAATTCCGGGCTATGAGCACGCGTTGGAGCTTTCCAATGTTGCGCTGGACTTCAACGGAACGATCGCACTGGACGGAATCGTGCCGGAGGCGGTGAAGCATTTGCTGAACTGTCTTGCTGAAACGGGACTGAACCTGTTCGTCCTGACGGCGGATACGCGCGGGACCGTTCAGATGGCCTGCCGCGATCTCCCGGTCGAAGTGAGTACCTTTGACGGTGCGGACGCAGGCAGCGAAAAACGCCGCATTGTGGAAAAACTCGGTGCGAAACGGACGGTCGCCTTCGGCAACGGCAGGAATGATCTCGAGATGCTCGCATCAGCTGCCCTGGGCGTCGCCGTCATCGGAGCGGAAGGTGCCTTTGGCAAGCTCTTGCAGGTGGCAGACATCGTCGTCGGCGACATTTCAGACGGCCTGAATCTTCTCCTCGATCCGACCAGACTCATTGCTTCTCTGCGTTCATGAAGTGAGGCTTGTCAGCTCATGAAAACAATATCGAGCGGACCGCGGGTAATTGCCGCAGTCCTGTCCCTGATCTTGCTGACTGTATGCTGCTCTCCAGGCGGCAGTGCCGTTATGCGTGCTACTGCCGAATCGACCGCCGCTGCAGACATGTCCGTTGAATCGGATCAGTGGGTGGAGGAGCGACTGGCCGAACTGACACTCGAAGAAAAAATATCTCAGCTGTTTTTCATCGTGCCTGATATTTTGACCGGCACGCCGGTTTTGGAACCGGACAATTTGCAGGATGCCATCGGACAGTATCCCGTTGGCGGATTTCTCATCGCGGGCAGCAACATACAAAGCGAGAGACAGCTGAAAACGCTCATAGAAGGCCTGAAAGAGGCCGTCGTGGCCGAAGTCGGCCTGATGCCGTTTATCGGGATCGATGAGGAAGGCGGCTTCGTTCGCCGGCTCGGCAATTCCGGTCTGGCCGTGCCGGCCGTGCCGGCGATGTCTTTCATGCGGGACGCCGATGACGCATACGAGGCGGGCCTGACGATCGGGTCATATCTTTCTGGCTACGGTTTCAATGTCGATTTTGCCCCGGTTCTGGATGTGCTCGTGAACCCCCTTAATCTGGTGATCGGAAGCCGGTCATTCGGCGAGGATGCCGCCGTCGTGTCGGAGCTGGGACTGGCGTTTATCGATGGCCTTCATGTCAACCGGATCGCCGCCACGGCCAAACATTTTCCGGGTCATGGCGCAACGGCTGGCGATACACACATGGGGGCAGCCGTGTCGTCCAGATCAGCCGAGGCGATCCGGGAGACGGAACTCGTTCCGTTTATTCGTGCGATCGATGCCGGCGTCGAGTTCATCATGGTGGGGCATATGAGCATTCCGTCGCTCACCGGCAGCGACGTCCCCACGAGCCTGTCAGGCGATGTCATTACCGGTCTTCTGCGCACTGAACTCGGATACGACGGCCTTGTCATCACCGATGCGCTGAATATGCAGGCGATCACCGATTACTATACGGCAGGAGAAGCCGCGATCCTGACACTTGAGGCCGGCTGCGACATCCTGCTTGCCCCGAGTGATCTTGCCGGCGCCTTTGCCGGGGTTCTGGCTGCTGTGCAGGACGGTACGCTTGAAGAAGCGCGCATCGATCAGTCGGTGAGGAGAATTCTCGCGCTGAAATGGTATCTCAGTGATTGATAAAATTAAGAACGCCGGTGAAACCGACGTTCTTTGTTCAAGATCTGCCGTTATTCTGACGGTCAGTTGAAAATCGCATTTTCACTTTCTTTATCGAACAGATGGGCATCCTGCATGTCAAATCCAAGCGAGACCGCTTCTTCAAGCGCGACATGCGACTTGACCGGTGACCTGGCCGTCAGCGTATTGCCCTCGTAATTGAGAAGAAGCTGTGCTTCTGCACCGAGGAGTTCAACCAGGTCAACGGTGGCCCGCAGGCGGCTTGTGTCAGCACCGTTGTCGACCAGTCTGACGCTTTCGGGTCTGAGACCGATGATCACGTCCTTGTCGATGAACGGCGTCAGATCGACATCCCGGATTTTATTCTCCGGGATGATGTGCCGATGACCTTTTTCCTCGACAAAGGCCGTGCCGGCCTCCTGACGGAGAACGCCGGGCAGCATGTTCATTTGCGGCGTGCCGAGGAATCCGGCCACGAACAGATTGGCCGGCTTCTCGTAAAGCACCTGCGGCTTGTCGTACTGCATGATCTTGCCCTCGTTCATGACGCAGATCCGCTCACCCATCGTCATCGCCTCCACCTGATCGTGCGTGACGTAGACGAACGTCGTTTTGAGCCGATTATGCAGTTTGCTGATCTCCGAACGCATCTGGTTTCTCAGTTTGGCATCCAGATTTGAAAGCGGCTCGTCCAGCAGAAAAACGGCCGGATTTCTGACCAGGGCCCGCCCCAGCGCGACGCGCTGGCGCTGGCCGCCCGACAATGCCTTTGGCTTGCGGTCGAGATACGGCTGCAAACCGAGAATTTCGGATGCGGCCTGAATCCGGCTGTCGATTTCCGCTTTGCTCATGCGTTTCAGCTTGAGCGAGAATGCCATGTTCTTGTAAACCGAGTAATGCGGGTAGAGAGCATAGTTTTGAAAGACCATGGCAATATTTCTGTCTTTCGGCGGCGTGTCATTGACGCGGGTATCCCCGATGAAAATGTCGCCGCCGGTCGCTTCTTCAAGGCCGGCAATCATGCGCAGGGTTGTCGACTTGCCGCATCCGGACGGACCGACCAGCACGACAAACTCCGTATCGTAAATGTGCAGATTCAGGTCTTTAATGATCCAATTCTTGCCGTCGTAGCTTTTGTCGACGTTGACGAGTCTAATCTCAGCCATGGTTCATCTCCTCCAATATCCTTGTCGAACCAGTCAAACAGCGAATCCAGATCGCCAAATGACAGTTCGGCCAGTTCATGATCTTTGGCTTCGGCGAAGCCGACTGCGGTAAAGCGCCCCGTTCTGGCAGCCGAAAGTCCGGCTGCTGCATCTTCAATCACGACACAGTCTTCGGGGCGAAGACCGAGCATGTCGGCCGCCAGCAGGAATACTTCCGGGTGCGGTTTTGAGTTGGTGATTTTTGTCCCGTCGGCGACTACGGGAAACAAATCGGTTAAACCAAGTCGCTCGAGAATATAGCCGGCATTCTTGCTGCTCGAGCCGATGGCCAGCTTGAAACCGGCATCGGTCAG
>DUPJ01000042.1 GCA_012838355.1 Clostridiaceae bacterium | reverse complement strand
TGGCTTACGCACCGCCGTTTTCGACGACCAAGGATCCTGTGATGTACTCCGGCATGATTCTGGAAAACGCGCTCAATCGCGGCCGCGAAGTCATTACGGCCGACACGCTGGCCCAGTTAGATAACCCGGTTATCGTTGACGTGCGCCAGTCAGGTCAGTATGCCGCAGGTCATGTGGAAAACGCGGTCAGCATGCCGCTCGAAGCGCTGCGCGACAGCTGGCATGAAGAAGATATGGATCGCCCGGTCGTGACCTACTGCAATAAGGGCACGAGCGGGAATGCGGCCCAGAATGTTCTGATCAACCGCGGCTGCAAGCAAGTCTACTGCTTATCGGGCGGGCACCGGCAGTACCAGCATACGGTGAAAGCCCGGAATAAAAAACAGGACTAGACATCTTCCGGGAAAAACCGGCGGTACCAGATCAGGAATGAATAGACGGTCCAGAGTTTTCGGCCATTATTTTTCTTGCCGCTGATATGTTCGTCGAGCAGGCGGTTCAAAGCATCCGTGCGGAAGAATTTCGCGGCCGCCGGCTCGTTCATCGCCTGCCTTACCTGACTGGCAAAAGGCTCGCGCTTGAGCCATTCGCGCACAGGCGACAGAAAACCGAGCTTGCTGCGATTTGTGTTCGGCTCGGGCAGGGTCGATTCAGCGGCCTTGCGCAGCGCGAGTTTTGTTGTGCTTGGTTTCAGCAGCAGTTTTCTGGGCAGCGACATGCCGATTGTCAGTACATCGTAATCGGCGTAGGGCATGTATAAGGTTAGTCCGTGCGCCATGCACATGCGGTCGGCCTTCTGCATGATGAGAACGGGTGACCAGAGGTGAAAATCGAGATAGCGCATTTTTGTCAGATCGTCATAAGCGGCGACATCCTTGAAAATCGGCGCTGTGACTTCGCGCGGTGAAGGGCCCGACATGAAGGCAGGCTGCAGAACGTCAGCTGCTTCGTGTTCCAGGAACGTCTTGGCGTGGCCGCAGAAATTCGATTCGACGGGGCCATATTTGAGGAACAGTCGCGAGAGGCGATTATTCGGCCGATGCTCGGCCTTTTCAGCCAGGGAACGGCGCAGCCGCGCCGGCAAAACGCGTTCGTAAATGAGTTGCCAATACGATTTGTTGTACCAGTGATATCCGGCGAAAATTTCGTCTGCACCTTCACCGGAGATCGCGGTGCCGACGTGTTTTTTTGTCTTCTCAGCCAGAAACCACAGTGCAACGGTTGACAGATTCGCGGGCGGCTCATCCAGGTGGTAGCAGATATCGGGAAAAGCCCGGAATACTTCCTCAGCCTTGACCAAACGCGTATGGTT
This sequence comes from Clostridiaceae bacterium, assembly GCA_012838355.1. Lineage (GTDB taxonomy): Bacteria > Bacillota > Clostridia > Saccharofermentanales > DTU023 > DUPJ01. The sequence goes on along the minus strand of DUPJ01000042.1, from coordinate 26,599 downwards.
CGGAATGCCGAGGTCGTCGGACAACGTCTTGGCAAGCGTTGTTTCGTTGAATTCGTCGGCCTCGCCGGGAAAACCGACGGAGAATGTCGCGGCAGGACGGCAGAGAGACGTGAGATAGCTGGAATCGACGCCGCCCGAGAGAAATCCGCCGATGTTGGCAGTCGATTCAGGTCGCCTTTTCTCAAGCACCTTCTGAATACTGGCGACGGCCTGCTCCATCGTCTGTTTTTTCGTGCCGAGCGGCAGATGGAAGAATCGGTTTCTTTCGATATCGGTGCCGCTAAAGCGGATAAATTCCCCCGCATGAACGCGGAAGACACCCTTAAAGAAGGTCTCATCCGGCAGGGAGTGATCGAATGTCAGGAACGGCCTCAACGCATCGGCATTCAGCTCTTTATCGAAAAACAAGTCGACCGTGAATGCCTTGATTTCCGACGCAAAAAGGAGCGAACCGTCGGTTGTTTTACGTGTGAAGTAGAGCGGCTTGATGCCGAAACCGTCCCGCACGAGATAGAGGCTGTCGCTGTTTCGGTCACGGATGGCCAGTGCGAAGGGACCTTTCAATTTACCGAACAGATCAGTCCCGAAGGCCTTGAAGGCATTGACAAGAAGTGCTTCATCGTTAAGCCCGTCAGCATCGAACCCTGCATTTTTGAGTTCATTGCGGATATCCGCGGTGTTCTCAATCTGACCGTCCAGGATGACGGTAAGGCCGTCAATGGAGGGCACTTGAGGCCGATTACCGATTCCGCACCAGGCGATCGCCGTGTGCTCGTCCGCGATCTGGCCGTTAACATCCGGTCCGCGGTGTGCGATGCTCTGGAGCATGCTGCGTGCGCGTGCTTCTGCGTTGTCAAGCGGAGTGTCGCGGTATAGGCCGGCTATGCCATTCATGCTTCTTCTGCCTTCTTTCTGACACGATTGTCCGAAATGATTCATAATCAATGCAATCCTGATAATAGTACCATGTCCGTTCGACAAAAAAACGTTATGTTTATATTACAAGTGACGCATCAAGTTCAAGGGAGAATTCGCATGCCATTTACCATTTTGCAAGACGACCTGACGCGACAGAAAGTCGATGCGATCGTCAACGCGGCCAACACGGAGCTGAGACAGGGCGGCGGGGTCTGCGGCGCCATTTTCAAGGCTGCCGGCGAAGCAGACATGGCAGCAGCCTGTGCCCCGCTCGCACCGATTGAGACGGGCGATGCCGTGATGACGCCGGGATTCGCTCTGTCAGCCCGCTATGTCATCCATGCCGCCGGCCCGATTTACCGGGACGGTCGATCTGGCGAAGCAGCCCTGCTGAGACAGACGTACGGGAGCGCTCTTCATCTGGCGGATTCCCATCGTCTTGAAAGCATTGCCTTCCCCCTCATATCCGCCGGAATCTACGGCTATCCGAAAGCGGAGGCCCTCGCGATTGCGACCGGCTCCATACGGGCGTTTCTGGAAAAGCACGAGATGGATATTCGTCTCGTTATCTTCGATCGGGCTGCGTTTGAACTGAGTCGCGAGCTGACCGGTGCGGTTGAATCGTATCTCGAACAACATTTTGCTGACCGCACGCGTGACGACATCCGGTTGAGAGAGCTGCAGACGATCTCCATGGAGTCGGCTTATCCGGCCAATGTGCCGGCTCAGCTTGAGCGCGAAGTGCAGGATCTTAACGACTCGTTTGCTGTCCGGCTCTTTCAGCTGATCGATGAAAAGGGGATGAGCGACGTTTCTGTATACAAGCGTGCCAACCTGGACCGCCGGCTGTTTTCCAAAATCAGAAGCGACAAGCATTACTCACCGGGCAAGCGCACGGCTGTCGCGCTCACGATTGCGCTGGAGCTGACACTCGGCGAGACTGACGATCTTCTCGCGAGAGCCGGCTACGCGCTTTCAACCAGCCGGATTGACGATGTTATCGTGCGTTATTTCATTGAAAACAAGATGTACGATATATTTTCCCTGAACGAAGTGCTTTTTGCATATGGCCGGCCGCTCCTCGGCACGTGACGATGTCGCCTGAAATGCGACCGCGGGTTTAACGAAGCAGCCTATCCTGAGTTCAGAAAGAACGAGGGAGGGCGTAGACATGACGCAAATCAAAAAAGAAAAAGACCGAACTGAACTTGTATTTATTCTCGACCGTAGCGGCTCCATGAGCGGACTTGAGTCCGATACGATCGGCGGGTTCAATGCCATGCTGGAAAAACAGCGGGCGCTGGAGAACGCGTGCCGCATTACAACCGTTTTATTTGACGACCATTATGAACTGCTGCACGACGCGGCGGACATCACGACAGTCAGAAACATGACTCGCGAGCATTATGAGGTGGGCGGCCTGACGGCTCTATTGGATGCAGTCGGCTGGACGATCGGCCGGATTTCATCGAGACGGCAGGAAGAAAACATTCTGAGCGGCCAGGTTCTCTTCGTGATCATGACGGACGGCATGGAGAACGCGAGCCGTGAGTATACCGTTGATGCGATACGTCGGCTGATTGAGTACAGGCAGGCCGATTTCGGCTGGGAGTTTCTCTTCCTGGGCGCCAATTTCGATGCTGTCGAGACGGCATCCCGTTACGGCATACGGGCCAATCGGGCGCAAAACTGGCATGCCGATGCCTCAGGCGTGCGCGGAAATTTTCAGGCGATCAGCGAGGTAATTGTCAGTATGTGCGACTCAGAACCAGTTTCGGATGACTGGGCTGAGTCAATCCGCGAAGACTATGAAAACCGTGACCTGTGTTAGCAAAACGCCTGAGACAGAGGAACTGATCGCCTGACAGAATTCGACGTATCGCGATCTGAATGGCGATCGTTCGCGTATACTCTTGTCATGAAAGGTGCTCCATTGCACGACGAAGCTGAGCTGAAAACAGGAACGAGAATTTTGGGGCTGCACGTTCGCTGGCTCTATGATGAGCGCGTTTTTTTCCGATTTCTCGCGTATGTTGACGAAGAACGCCGCCGGAAAGCACTTGCGTATCGTTTCCGCGAAGACAGAGCCGCTTCGCTCGGAGCGGGATTATTGCTCCATTTTGCCTCGTTCTGCCTGGTACCGGATCTGGCAAAGCCGCTGGCTATCCGACACAGTGCGAATGGAAAACCGTATTTTGCCGGCGACAAAGCCCCCCGATTCAACTTGTCTCACGCCGGTGAGTACGTGATTCTGGCAATCGGCAGGGAAGAAGTCGGCGTTGACATCGAAAAGCACGCCGGCGCCGACGAGATGCTGGCCAGGCGCTGTTTCACCTCGGCTGAACTGGCGCGTGTCATGCCGGCACGGTCTTGTTTCGATACAGACATGTTTTTTCGGTTTTGGACGCTGAAGGAAAGCTACCTCAAATTTATCGGAACTGGCCTCTCCGTCGATCCGCTGCGCATCGAAATACGAGGTGAATCGCCCATCACCTTACGGCAGGACGGCGAACATAAACCGTGCAGCCTGAGACTTTTTAAAACACTTCCGAATTACAGTATTGCCCTCTGCCAGCAAAGTGATGCAATCCTTCCGCAAATCGACTTTGTCGATGAGAAAAGGATGGCCGCACGCCTGGAGACTAAAAGCGGCGATGCTGCCGATTTCAGTCAGGCGTATTGAAAAGGCCATCACAGTCCGGCCGCTATCAGGCATCCGTCAGACACATGGTATTGCGCATTTTTGCGGTCTTTCCCGTCAATGGGTTCGGATGCGTCCGTAAGCTCTGCCTTCGCCATTTTCGTGCGCTGGCGAGGGATGTGGTCATGTCAGTCGGTGAAAGCATCGTTCAACGCCTTGTCAGTGTTCCGATTTTGTCAGCTGAGGGCGCTCAAAGAATCCCAGTGTAATCAGATCTTTGAGGAACTTGTGCAGGTAGTTGTCATCAGTGACAGGCCAGCGCCAGCCCATGCGCAGCAGGCTCTGGGTCGTAAAGCTGTTGTCAACGGGCACAGGCGTGACGATCCTGCCGCCGGCGATACCCTGATAGGCCACAAGCGCGGTCAGGTATTCCGCCTTATCCGGATCATTCAGCGTGGCATCGAGTACTTTCGCATAGTGATCGTCTTCTGTAAGTTCGACGGGTATTCCTTCCTGCCGCATCATCATGATGATGTCGCCGAGGAAGATACTGTGGTCATTGTAGGGATGGTATACGGTGTTTTCGGTCGCCGTGCGGCCGAGGAGCAGGATAGCTTCTGCCGTATTGTCGATCGGAGCCAGTCGGGCCGGCGTCAAGTAGGCCGAATAGGGGAAACACCCGATCACGCTGTAAGCACGCAGTCTGCCCAGGAAGCTGTTCGACGCGGCGTTCATCTGGAATTCACCGTCAGAATGACGCGCCATCAGATTGCCCACCCGCATGATTTTTGCATCCAGCCCTTTTGCTGCACACGCTTCGAGCATGGCCCGTTCAGCCAAAAACTTGCTTTGAACGTATTGATTTTCAAGATTTTGTCCGAGGTATAGCGTTTGCTCAAATAACGTTTTATCCGGGCCGGGATTGCCGTCGACGGCGAAACCGGACACGCTGGCGGTCGACACCTGTATCAGGCGGGCGCCGGCGGCAAGGCAGAGATCAATCAGATTGCGTACGCCTTCCGTGTTCGTTTTGCTGATGCTGTCATCGCTTGCAAAATGGGTGACGTTGGCAGCGCAGTTGATGACCGTCTGTATCGAAGCATCCTTAAGCTCGGCAAAAGAGTCCCTGCAGGTCAAGTCGCCTTCCAGTACGATGACTCGCCCGTCGAATGCTGAGGAAAATGCGTCTTCAAAGTAATAAAACAGCTGATGCTTCAGGCGTTCCTCCGCACTCGTCTGGCGGCCTCGCCGCATCAGACAATAGATTTTCTTCGTCTCGCTGTCCCGGAGCAGCTGCTGCAGAATGTGGATGCCAAGAAAGCCGGTTGCGCCTGTAAGCAGTACGTTGCCGTAGGCGCGGGGCGGTGCCGAGCGAAATGCGTCAAGCGTATTCAGTTTGAGCAGGCTTTCGATTGCACCATAGTCAAAAGCGTCGGCGGGCTCTCCGGATGAGACTTTATTAATGCCGCGCTTCAGCAGTGCAGCCAGCTCTCTTGCCGTGGCATTTTTGAATACGTCGCTGAACGTGATGTTGTCGCCGCTTTCTTTTTTCAGCCCCTTTTCATTCAGGGCCACGACTACCCGGGTCACCGACAGAGACGTTCCGCCGATATCGAAGAAACTGTCGAGTGCGCCGATGTCGCCGGGCTCTCTTTCCAGAATGTGCGCAAAGACGGCGCAGATCGTTTCTTCCAGTGCTGTCGCGGGCGGAATGTAGTCCCTGTTGCGCAGCAAGTCGGGCTCCGGGAGACTGTTGTAATCAATTTTGCCGTTTGCCGTCTGCGGAAACTGATCAAGTCTCAGCCACGCACCCGGAAGCATATAAGAAGAGAGTGATTTGCTCATCTCGTCGCGAAGCGCCGTCGGATTGAGCGGTCTGTCGGCCACGTAATACGCGCAAAGCTGTTCCACTCCCTGGATCGTGCGCACGATGACGGCGCCGTTCTTTATGCCATCGACGGCCAGCAGCGCTGCTTCCACCTCACCCAGTTCAATGCGCAGGCCGCGCAGCTTGATCTGCTTGTCGTTTCGTCCCAGCAGCATAATCTCGCCGTCATCCGTCCAGCGGGCAAGGTCGCCGCTGCGATACATCCGCATGCCTTTATACGTGACAAAGCGCTCGGCAGTCTGTTCGGGCAGGTTGACGTAGCCGCGCGCAACGCCGCGGCCGCCGATCCACAGTTCACCGACCACACCTGCAGGCAGCTCGTTGCCGTCGTCGTCCATGACATGCTCAGTCACGCCGAAGAGCGGCGCACCGATCGTGACGTGATCGGCATGTGTCAGCTCCTTGGCATTTGACGACACTGTGATTTCAGTCGGGCCGTACGTGTTGAACAGCCGCACGGCATGCGGATTATTCTGTCTCAGTCTGGTCATCAGCGCCGGCGGGTACTTTTCCGCGCCGGCCATGACAACACGGCAGTTTTGAATGGCTTTCAGAAGGGCCGGATACGTTGTGTATTCCATCAGGCGGGATGGCGTTGCGTTAAACGCGTCAGCGCCGGTCTCCTTGAACAGCGCCGCGAGCCTGATCGGATCCTGAGCGGCCTCCTCATCGGCAAATACGAGCGTGAGCCCGTTGCAGATGGCCGCGGTACTCTCTTTGAGGAACATGTCAAACGTGACGGTCGTAATGGACATCATGCGTGTGGCATCTTGCACCAGAGCGTGAATGTGTCGGTTTTCTTCTGCCGGCGTGACGTAGTTGGCGATGCTCCCGTGCTCGATCATGACACCCTTTGGCTTGCCGGTCGATCCGGACGTATAGATGATGTAAGCCAGCTGGTTCGGCCTGATTGGCAGGGACGGCCGGGCTGAACGGGGGTGACGTCTCAGTTCGTCTACATCAAGGGCGTTTTCATAAGCGTCCAGATCGGCTCCCGTCGTAATCAGCCACGATGCACCGCTGTCTTCCAAAATCTGCCGAATACGGGCAGCCGGGTAGTCGGGGCTCAGCGGGACGTACGCGCCGCCGGCCTTGAGCACACCGAGCATGGTCATCAGAACGCGTCCCGTTCGCGGCAGGATAAACGCGACCTTGTCTTCCGGCTGAAGTCCCTTTTCAAGAAGGGCGTTGGCAATACGGTTTGCTTCCTCATCAAGTGCCCGGTAGCTGTAACTGCCATCACAGGCAATCAGGGCTGTGGCGCCGGGTGAGCGGTCAGCGGCTTTTTCAAACATGCCGTGCAGCAAGGCGCAGGAAAGCGGCTCCGACGAAGCCGGCCGGAAACGCTGAAGCCGTGCAGCTTCGCTTGCCGACACGATGGAGACGCGCTGAATCAGGCTGGCGGGGCGCGTTATCATGGCAGAAAGTGTGGCGGATAACGTATCGGCAAAGCGATCCATCCGGACGCTGGAATACAGTGTGTCGTTGTACTGAACGGAAAACATGGTGTTGTCGCCGTCTTCCTCCACATGTATGGAAATTTTGAATTTGGGCTCATCCGGTTCAAGGCTGGTCATGCGCATCGGTTCACCGGCGATTTCGTAATCCGCCAGCACGCCAAGCTCACAGGCATACATAATGCTCGGCCTGAACCCGTGCTCCTCGGCGATCCGTGTATACGGGTACGCTTCGTGGGATACCGATTGCCGCAGCACATCGTGTGCGCCCGAGATGTAAGCGAGAACCGACTGCTCGTTCTCCATCCGGATAACGAGCGGCAGTGTTCTGACGAACATGCCGAAGCTGTCGCCAAGACTGAGATCGCTGCGGCCGCTGCTGATCGTTGAAATGCCGACATCGGCACTGCCGGTCCAGCGGCCGATCGCGTAGCAGGAGGCCGCCAGGAACAGACCTGCCGGCGTGTAACCGTGATCGCGGCAGAAGACATCGACAGCACGGCGATCCACCTTGCTGCGGGCAAGGGCCAGCCGAGCGCGGCCTTTACCCTGCAGGTCAGCGCTGATTTCGCTCGCGCTGCCGAAGTCACGCAGCATAGATCCAAAAAAATCACGGTGCGCCGCCCACGCGCCCTGTTTTTCCTGCTGCTGTTCACGGCAGCCGTATGCATAAGCCGGTGTTTGTTCTGTCGGCACACTTTTGCCTTCGTATGCAGCCGCTGTCTGGCGCAGGAACAGGTCCATGGAAGCGCCGTCGAACACGATATGGTGAAAATCGGCGAAGAGTGAAACGCCGTCCGGCGTTGTCACGACGGCAATGCGGCAGAGCGGTCCGTCGGCCAGATTGAACGGGCGCACAAAGGCGGCGGCGAATGACTCCAGTTCATCTGCCTGAAGTTTCAGGCGTTCGATCGCGACCGGTTCGGCCAGAGGAAATTGACGGATACCGTTTTCAGTTTCCGCGATACGCACCATGATGCCCTGATGTGCCTTCAGCACCGTTTCCACAGCGGCAGCAAGCGTGCCGGCATTGATGTCCTTTGACAGGTCAACCCGGCAGGGGATGTTGTACATAATGGAGTCAGGTTCATTCTGACTGTCCAGATAGACGCCCATCTGGCTTCCGGACAGGGGATACCCGTTCGCTCTATCCGGGTACGCATCTGTCATTTGCGGCACCGCAGTATCATCCTTTGGTTCGCGCGCAAGATCCAGGAGCTGGCCGATGATCGCGTTCTCTATGTACAGAACGGTCGGGTCTGCGAGCAGAGACTGCACGCTCGGTGCTGCGCCAAAATGCTTCTTCAGCCGCGTGCAGAGCTTGATCGCATTCAAAGAAGCCAGGCCGGCCTGCAGGAGATTGGTCGACATGCCGAATTGCCGATGTCCCAGGACGTCGCTGACGACGTCTGCAATGCCCCTGCCGAGGTCTGTCGGCGCCGCTGCGGCGGACTCAGTGTCAGCCGCGGCAGCAGGGAAGCTTGGCGCGGGCAGCTTTCGCCTGTCGACTTTGCCGTTGGGGTTCAGCGGGATGCGTTCGACTTCGGTGAAGGTTGCAGGCACCATGTAAGGCGGCAGCTTGTCCTGAATGAAGCGACTCAGCAAAGGAATATCGAGGGGCTCGGACAAAACCAGATATGCCGCGGCGCATTTTCCGCCGCCGGGCGCGTCCATCGCGATGACGGCCGCGTCAAGGACTGTCGGGTGCTGCCTGATGCGGCCTTCAATTTCGCTTAACTCCACCCGGAACCCGCGAATCTTGACCTGAAAATCCTTTCTGCCTAAAAAATCCAGATTGCCGTCAGGCAGGTATCGGACGACATCGCCGCTCTGGTAGATGCGGCCAAAATCCCTGTCGGCATCAAAGGGATTGGAGACAAACTTCTCCGCTGTGATGTCGGGGCGGTTCAGATACCCGCGTGCGACAGATCGCCCGGCGATACCGAGTTCACCTTGTACGCCGACTGGTGCCAGCCTGCCATGACGGTCCAGGACATACAGGCTTGTGTTGTCAACCGGGCGGCCGATCGGCACCCTGTCATAGTGCCGGTCCATTTCAAATGCGGTTGAGATGATCGTGCACTCCGTCGGGCCGTAAAGATTGTGAAACGCGTACGAGCCCTTCGGTGTAAACGGCACAAGCGTCTCACCGCCGCTTGAAAGGTGGCGCAGCGAATCGTTTGCCATCTCAGCAGCGAACTGCCGGCCGAGCTGCGTGGTCATGAATGCAAGACTGACGCCATGCCTGTTGTAATACTCGTTGATTTGCTCCACGTCGAGGCGCATTTCCTCGGGGATGATGTGGATCGCAGCGCCGGAAGTCAGCGCCGGGAACATGTCCATCAGACAGGCATCAAAGCCGAAACTGGCGTAGGCGCCGACCTGGTCCCTTTCCGTCATGCCGTAATACCGCCGGTACCAGGCGCAGAAGTGGTTCAGATTGTCATGGCAGAGGCAAACGCCTTTAGGCGTCCCGGTCGTGCCGCTCGTGTAAAGCAGTACAAAGAGATCGTCCGGTTCGGGATCTTGCGGCAGGCTTGCAGCCGGCGGCAGGCTTTCAAGCGTGTGGCTCAGAAGAAAATCACCGTCGTATCCGGCAAGCAGGCTGCAGAGTTCCTCATCAGCGAGGCAGAGGTGCACCTCTGCGTCTGCCAGCATGAACTGGAGCCGTTCAGCCGGGTAGGTGGGGTCGAGCGGCAGGTAGGCGGCTCCGCTTTTCAGCACGCCCAGTGCACTGACAGGCATCATCTGGCTGCGGCCGACCAGTATGCCGACATGGTCGCCCTTGCCGATGCCCCGCCGCCTCAGCTCAGTTGCAATCCGGTCGGTCAAATCATCGAGTTCGGCGTAGTCGAGACGAATGTCATTGAAGGCAACGGCAGGGTTATGCGGCGCGCGGGCGGCCTGACGGCAAAACTGTTCAACAACGCTCATTTCTCTGCCGTCATTGTTTTCAAGGCCCCTGAATCCGGCCAGAATCGCCTCACGCTGAGCGTCGGGCAATTCCGCCGCGTCCATGACGAGAAGCGCTCTGTCGCGGCAGACACGCGCGAGACTGACCTGAAGCTGTACTGCCATATTTTCCATAATTTCAGGCATGTATACTTCGTGGGCATACGACAGTTCAAAGCGCAGTGTGTTTTGCTCCTCGAAGATTTCGAGCTGAATGTCAACCGGAAGCCGCTGGTTTGAGAGATGACGGTATTGCGCCTGAACGCCGTTCAGCTGCAATACGGGCATCGCTCCAATATAATTTACGAGTACGTCAAAAACGGGATGCCGGGACGGCACTCGTTCGATTTCAAGTGACCTGACCAGCTGATGGAACGGATAATCCTGATACCGTCTCACCCCGGCCATTACCGTGTCAACCTCGGCGAGGTAGTCGGAAAACACAGCGTTGCCTGAAGGTTTGGCGCGAAGCACAACCGTATTGGCAAACATGCCGATGATGTCCCGGCAGGACGGCAGGGCGCGTCCGCTCATCGCCGCACCCAGCACGACATCTTCACTTGACGTGTATTTCCCGAGTACCATCGCGATCACGGCCATGATCAGCGTATACGGTGTGACCGCATACCGGCGCGCCGCTTCAGCAGTTTCGCCGGCAGGATAATCCCAGCGGATTGTCCTGTTGACGACCGGCAGTATGTCGGGGCGTGTCACGCGGCCGGGCATGTCGTTGTCCGGCAGCCCGTCCTTGAACATCGCCGCGAAAAAGTTTGCTCCGTCGTCCGTCGGCGGATTTTCTTTCCGCCAGACTGCAAAGTCGAACAGATCAGGTGCGGCGGGAGACAAGGCAGTGTCGTTATAAAGGTTTTCAATATCGCCGAGCAGCCGTTCGATGCACGAACCGTCCAGGATGATGTGGTGAAACCCGAGAAAAAGGACGCCGCTTTCGTTTCCTGTCTGAAACAGTGCGAAACGAAACAGGGGGCCGTTTTCAAGGTCATAAGGGCTGTTTAAAGCGGCGATCTGTTCGGGCACGTCTTCTGCGGCGCACGTTACGTGAAGAAGATCCGCCGCTATGTCGTCATGGATGACATGGACGTACTCGCCGTCGCGGACAGGATAGCTGGAGCGCAGGATGCGGTTTCGCCGGACGAGCGCACGAAGCGTGTCACGCCAGCGTGTCACATCGATATCGCCTCTGAGGGTAATCGTGTTCTCAATGTTGTAGGAAACCCCTTCAGGATTCAGGGCATACTCGGCTGCCATCTGGCTCTCAGCATCTGTCAGCGGCCAGAATGCCCGTTCCGGAGCGATTGGCAATTCGAGAGCATTTGCTTTGGTGCCGCCAAGTGCGCGCGGCGTGCGCAGCGTGAGGAGGTCTGAAATATTGATGTCGGGAAGCAAAGCCTCTGCCCGTACGGCCGCGATGGAGTCACCGCCAAGCAGAATAAAATCATCAAGAGCACCGACGTTTTCGACGCCCAGTACTGTCTCAAAAGCCTGGCAAATAAGTGCTTCGCGCTCGTTGGCCGGGGGAGTGTAGCTGGCCTTGAATCGTTTTGCGTCAGGCGGCGATATGGCCTTGCGATCGATTTTTCCGTTTACATTGAGCGGCAGGGCTTCGACCTGTTCCATAAATGAAGGCATCATGTAGTCCGGCAGATAGCTCCGGATGGCGTCTTCGACTTCAGTGGCCAAAAGCGCCTGATCTGCCGTGTAGACCGCATACAGACTTGTCTGCCCCGATACATTGCTATAGCCGATCACGACGGCCTGACGCGCTGGTGTGCGGCTCGTGATAACTGCTTCGATTTCCCCCGGTTCAACGCGAAACCCGCGTACTTTCAGCATCCAATCCTTGCGCTGAACATATTCGAGCATGCCGTCCGGGCGCAGAAAACCAAGATCACCGGTTCGGAAAAGCCGGGCATCGTCCGTGCCGGCGGCGAAAGGATTGGGGATGAACTTTTCTTCAGTCAACTCTGGCAGATTGATATAGCCGTCGGCAATTTGCCCGCTGACGCAGATTTCGCCCGTTTCTCCCGGGGGGAGCACCTTGCCCGCGTCATCCAGTATATAAATGGCACTCCCTTCCGAGGGAAGACCGCAGGGGGTCACGGCATACGGCTTGTCGATGGGAAACGCGGTAAATGGCCCGCACGTCTCGCTCGCACCATACATGCAATAAAGCTTCACCGTGTCGCTGTGCAGCATGCTGACTTTCTCTGAACCGGTCATGATGCTTTTAAACGGTACATCGCCCCGCTCCAGAACTTGCGCCAGCAGCTGCGGCGAAATGATGGCGGTAGAAATGCCGTTTTCTCTGGCACAATCGAGCAGTGCGGTGGCGTCGCGGCGCACTTCATCGGTTGCGATATGCAGGGTCGAGCCAAGGTAAAGCGCGACAAGCGAGTCCACCGTGATGCCGACAAAAGAGAAGCTGAGCGTTGAAATGAAGACGTCGTCCTCACTGCGTCCGCAGACACACGCGTCGAGAGCCAGAAGCAACGCCTGCCAGCTGTTGATGACACCTTTGGGGTTTCCCGTTGAGCCGGATGTATAAACAACCAGAGCTGGATCTTTCACGCCCGGTTCGGGCCAGTCAGCCTGAGCCGTTCGTCCGGCACAGCTTCGCATGAAGGATTCGTCAACCGGTCGGTTGCCGCCTGTGTCTGAAATAATGAAGTCGATTCGTTCCTGCGGGTAATCCGGATTGATGATGACAACGGCCGCGCCGGCTTTGAGTACACCGAGCGCTGCCACGAGACTGTCGGTTCCGCGCCGCAGCAAGACCGGTACGATGCTTCCCGCACGAACACCGGTTTCGAGCAGGGACGAAGCAACACCGGCAACGGCCCCGCGAAGCTCTGCATACGTTAAGGATTTCTCTGCGCAGACGAGCGCCTTTTTATCCGGCGTGATACTGGCGTGTTTTTCCAAAGCCTGCAGGAATTTATTCATAATGCGTCCTTTCGTGGAAGATACGTACAAGAGCGGCGGTCATCGCAAAAAGACAGAAACCGGCACCGCAAAGCCGCACCAACAAGGCTATCCCCAGTGGGGACTCTGAAATAAAAATACCACACGTGAGATCTGAAGCACCATATTTTTCTCTTGAAATGTGATATTTTTGCATAGAATCGGCGTGCATGACGTAACTGTCTTGCAATGGCGTTTTTGCCAGCGTAAAGTGTTCGGCAACAGGCTGAATGTTTTTTTATGCAATACTGTACTTGTGACGAACGATTTTCAGGGCCAGGAGGCTGACAGATCATGTTTGAGCGCAACCAGCTGCTGATCAGAAACAAGTTCATTGAATACTTATTGCCGGCCATTCTGATGTCATCGGCCATTTCGCTGGCTACCATTGTTGACAGCATGCTGGTCGGCATGCTGCTGGGAAGTGTCTCTCTGGCGGCTGTCGGACTCACGGCACCTGTCATTTACGGGCTCAACCTTCTTTTCATGCTCTTTTGCGTGGGCGGTATCGCGTCGGCATCGATCGTAAAGGGACAACGAGATGCAGAGGCCGCGAATCAGTTTTTTACCGTGAGCATGGTAACCGGTTTCATCTGTCTTACCGTATTCGCGGCCATCGTCTCGCTTTCGGCAGAGCCTTTGTCTGCAGCTCTGGCGCAGGGAAACGAGGTTGTTCAGGCTGAGGTGCTGGCGTATCTCAAGGCCGTTGTGTGGGCTGGTCCCGCGCTTTCATTTTCACTGGGCCTGGCGCACTTTTACCGCGTTGATGGCAATCCCCGCGCGTCAGCGCTTGTGGCCCTCCTGGCCAATGCCGTCAATCTCGCCTTGGACTACATCCTGATTCGCTTTGCAGGCATGGGCATCGCCGGGGCCGGATTGTCCACCACACTGGGATACGCAGCCGGCATCTTCTTTGTCATGCCGTATCTGTTTTCGAAAAAACGGACATTTCATTTTGTCTGGCCCGGCAGACTTTTTCTGGCCAGACTGAAGAAAATTGTCAGTGTCGGGCTTCCGAAGGGGCTCAATCAGGGGACATCGCTGCTTCGGTCTATGATACTGAACACGGTCGTTTTGAGAATATTTGGACCGCCCGGCATGGCTGCGATGGCCGTATGCATCAATGCGCTGGCGATGGCTGCCATATTCATCGGCAGTGCCTCCGATACGATGCTGCCCATCGTTGCGACGCTCTACGGTGAACAAGATACGGCCGGTATTCGCGGCGCAGCAAAAACGGCTGCTCGGACCATGCTCATCGCCAGCACCCTGATTGTCCTGTTTTTCCTGGCGTTTCCGGCAACCGTCGGCAGTTGGTTCGGCCTTGTGTCAGATGCAGATCTTGCCGTCATGATACCGGCGCTGCGCATGTTCGCTCTGAGCCTGCCGCTTTATGCCATGAACAGTCTGCTGCAGAATTTTTACGCAGCGACAGGTCGTCAGACGCTTGCCTCAGCCATGGCGACGCTCGACGGGTTTGTCTTTGTCGTCCTGTTCGCCCTGATTTTGCCGCACATTCAGCCGGAGTTATTTTGGCTCAGTTACCTTTTCTCCGGCATCGCCACACTGGCAGCCGTGTACTTTATTGGCCGCCTGGTCAGGCAAAGGCAGACGGTCGGCGGCATGCTGCTTTTGAAACAAGATGATCCGGCAGAGATCTGGGAAGCGTCCATCCCGGCTGACGTATCGGCAGCGACGGGCATTTCCGAGAAATTGATTGCCTTCGGCCTGAAACAACGTCTGGCACCCGTGCTGGCCAATCGTCTTGCTCTTGCTGTGGAAGAAATGGCTGTGAACACAGCGGTTCACGGCAAAGGAAAAAACAAAAAAACATCACTTGACATCCGTATGCGTGTGTCTCCCTCAACCATTACCGTAAGCCTGCGCGACAACGGAGTGCCGTTCAATCCAGCGGTCTACACCGAACCGAACCCCGGGTCCGTCAGTGCAGGCGGCATCGCGCTCGTTCATAAAATGGCATCAAAAGTCGAATACGTCTACCAGCTTGGTTTCAACTCGACATTTCTTGTTTTCAGCCGGGAGCAGCTCGGCTGATCAAGGGCGCAGCGTCGTTTTCGGAAAGCAGCCGCCATAGTTTGTCCTTTCAGTCTGGTTTGCGCGGGAGGATTTTTGCTCCGTCCCGGATGATGGCTGCACGCTCGATCCGGCGCATGTGAAGCAGATGATCGATTGCGGTTTGCAGATCGTCGATTTTTCTGATACCGGCTCGATGGCACTCGTCATGTGAAATGCCGTCGCTCAGCAGGTGAATGCGATAGCGTGCGCGCCTTTTTGCAATCATGGTGCCGACTGCCATGGCGATGGGATCGCAGGCGGCACTCGGTTCGTCGATATACGCCGCAAGGATGTCTTCCGGATTCTCCCTGCCGAGGAAATCGAGATATTCGGGGTGGGGACCGACACCTTCTGGGCAGGGGATGCAGAGGATGACGTCGGCTCCGTCTGACGCGACGATATTGGAAGCATTCAGTCCCTTGGTGCCCTGCCAGAAATCGAAGGAAGACGGTTCGCCGTTGGCAATGACAAGATCAGCCTGCTCTGCAAACGAGGTACCATAGATGGCTTCGGCCGCTTCGACGGCCTGCCGGTGCGCTGTCACAACATGTCCGGCATAGCAGCCGACCAGTTCCGACTTGCGGTTAAGAACCGTGTTGATGATGCAGTCGAGTCCAATGCGCTCGACCCAGGACTCGACTTCGTCCCGTATGGCATTTTCTTTTTCGCCGAAAAGCGGAACGGGATGAAGCGCCGCCTTGAGTTGGAAATTGGCGATGGATGATTCCGAGGCGACACCGGGAAACATAATACTGGCGCCGCCTGACCAGCCGAGTACATTGCACGGCACGACATCGCCGATGCCGATGCGAATATCGGCTGACAGAACTTCATGATAGAGCCGGATCGCCTCACCCTTTTCGGTCACAAGTGCCGTCTCAAAATCTGAATCCTGATTGTAGGTCGGCTGACATATTCTGAAGCGGCCGGCATACGTACTGCCGATCTTCTGCTCGATTTCGGCGACGGTCATGCGGCGGTGCGTGCCCAGCGCGAAGACGATCCGGATTTGTTCATCGGGGATGCCGAGATCGGCCAGAACAGGGAGCAGCTGATCGAGGATCAGTTCTGCCGGCGTCGGGCGGCTGACGTCGTCGCAGATGATCGCAATCTGGCTGTCCGGCTTGATTTTCGGTTCCAGCTGCGCGCGGCAGGTGCTCCCGATCGCTTCGCCGACGATATCGTGCGTGTCGCTTTCTTCAGCCGGTTCCTCCAGCTGCAGAAGTGACACCGGCAAATCGTCGGGCAGTTCAAACGACAATTGCTTGTCACCATACGGCAGTGTGTATTTCATAGGACCTCTTTCATGTTGCTTGCAAACAAGTCAATGTTACCCCTTTTCCTCGCATTGCCGCAGCAGCTGCTTCAGCGTGCTGATAACCTGATCCGGCTCGCGGCATGCAGGCGGAACACGGCCGGCAAGATCCTCGAGCCAGAGTGAAATGCCGTCGTTCACGGCTGAATGCTGCAGCTGAAAAGCCCGGCCTGCTGAATCGTCATGCAGCAGGATCACTGTGTGCGGCCGCCGAAGTACGACGGCGAGATGGTGAAAAGGTGTTTCCGGGAGCAAGATCAGACGGTAAGCCGGTGTCTTCTCGAGGATGTCGATCGTGGCTTTGAGGTGGGCGCAGAAATCATCGTGCTGATACATTCGGTTCAGGACAGGGAACGGCACGGGCAGCGTTCTCATCTTGAGCCGCTCCAGATCGGGCAGCGGCATCATTTCCGTTACCGGTGTGCGCAGGTTTGACAGCCATTGACGGCGGCTCTGCGTCCAGCGCGTCTGCACGGTTTGCCGCATCTCGGCAACTGGGTACGTGTCTTGCAGCATGCCGCGCAGGCGTTCGAACGGCATGGCTTCAATCGGCAGGCCGTTTCGCAGGGCGAAGCATGTGTCTTTCCGGATGATGCTCGCATCCAGAACGGGCAGCGCACGCCCGAACGGAAGGCATGTCGCCAGCAGCGCATTGAACTGCTCCATGAGATAGCGGGCGTCCGCTGCTGCCACCGCATATTGATAGCGTGCCTGATTCTGAGTTCCGGCAACGAATGCCGCGTGTACCGCCGCTTCTCCGGCGACAACAAACATGGTCCGGCAGAATCGCGAATCGCGGACCCCGGGATGGATGTAAGATTCGACGCGGCCTGTCAGGCAGAGAGGAAGCCACCTCATGATGACGTCGACCATGTCGTGGTGTGATTGCTCGGTGGCATGAATGATCTGGATGCGGTGCTTTTGCGCCAGAATCATGCGCAGGAGCACAATCCATTTTGCTGCAAAGGGATCAGCGGTCAGCCAGTCAGATGGCTGATCGGAGTATATGCAGAGCATGCCGGGCTTCGTGAGAAGCAGCATGCGGTTCAGAAGCAGAAGCAGAAGGTTTTGCAAACCGGCAACGCCGGTTGCCGTCTGCGGCCTGCCGAGTTCATCCGCGTCAATCGCACTGAGCTGCCGCAGTTTGCCGGCAGGCAGGCTTTGGTTTGTATGTGAATAACCGTTCAGCCGTCTCAGCAGGCGGTCAACCGAGCCGCTGCCGGATACGCTGCAGGCTTCCAGAAGCCAGCGAAAAATGCACCGTTCTGCTTCGTCCGGAGTGTTGTCATCAGGAAGCTCAATCAGCTGACGAATGGCTGCACGCTGCTCGCGGCTGGAGTATCTCAGCGCGGTCTGCGCGAGCCAGCGGCTGAGCTGGCCGACGATGAGACTGTCGGGGCGGGGAATGCGATGGCCGCGGCGATAACGGCTGATAAGGGACGGGTCGATGTGCAGCCGGTGTGCGAGGCCAGCATTGTTCAGCTGCAAAATTTCCATGATTGAATTCAGTCTGCCGGAAAACGCGACCGGCGGTATGCCGCACCAGGATGCATGCCGGCAGAGTCCGACTTCTAATGCCATTTCTTCCTGCAGTGTGTCCGGTATATCCGGCGCTGACCGGATCCTGGCTGCCAGTGTCGCTTGGCCGGGAGGCACCGCGTCCGGCTTTGTCTCCCGGATGGCGAGACAAAGCCCCCTGATCAGCTGTGCTGCAGAAGAACTGCCGGGGCGGGGCGGCTGCCGCCTGCCGCTGCGATAGCGGCTGATTGTAGAAGCATCACAGCCGGAGAGGCGCGCCAGCGTCACGTTGCTGATGCGAAAATCCTGCATCAGCTGCTGCAGCGAGTGGGCAAAGGATGGTGAACCGGACTGGGGAATCGTCATACAAGGATCCTCTTGGATCAGAGCGGATGCCGGCAGACGGCGTGCATGTGCGGACAGCTCACATCAATACTAGCATCAGAGCATGTATCTGGCAAAAAAAAGACCGCCGGCCAAAACGGCCGGCGGTGCGGAAGTATCCTGCGGCTGTTTACCAGCCGGTTCTGATCTGGATTTCGATCACGGCATCATCCTCTATCGAGACAGACGTCGTGCCGTCGTAGCAATCGATTGAATATGTTTCGAGGGTCCCGTAGACGCTCACGTCCGGTTTCAGATCAATGTACAGGAGGACCACAGACCGGCGATCACTGCCGATGCCGATGTCCTGAGCTACAACTAGATTTGCTTGATCTGCGTAGCCATCCTTCAGCCGTTCGCCGATCGTAATCAGGCGGCAATTTTCGAGCTGAACTTTTTCCGTTCGGCTCTGGTTCAAAACGGTCGTCTGTAAAACGGCATTGCCTTTCGTCAGGTAAACGGTGAGGCTTGTGGACGGGTCTATGACGGTGGAGTCGTCATAGGAACCCCCGTATAAGTAGGCAACCTTCCAGCCGTCGGTCAGCAGCTCACTGAGCGGTGCAGGCATGCGCAGCAGCTTGCCGTCAAGCGAAACCACCATATTGGCGAGCTTGATGCCGAGTTCCTCCGGCGGAATATAATCGGCAATGTCAGGCACATCTTTCAGATCCAGTCCATCGATGTCTTCCGGACTGGCGGGCAGGAACACCGAAATATAGCTGAATGAGCGCGCGATGGCTTCATTCTTTTCATTTCTGTCCAGCTCGATCGAGAGTCCTGCGTAGCCGTCGTGACCATAGTTAATCTCGTAATCGCTCTCGTAATTCGGCTGACCGTAAATCGCAATGATGTCCTTCACCAGAGCGCCGGCCTTGATTTCACCCGGCAGCTCAAATGCGACCTCGCGCTCTGAACTGTAGCTGGGGTACACGGAAATGCCGACGACATCCGCCTGCTCGTAAGACAAATCGCTGTCTGAGAAGTTTTTGAGCCGCACGCGAAGCTCCAGGTCTTCAAAGCTGAGTGACTCGTCCCAGCTCATTTCCTTCGGCGCCAGCATGGTATCCTGGCTTTCGCTGACGAAGCTCCAGCCCTTGTCAAGCAAATATGCAACGGGGAACGGCAGTGTGTACGTGTCGCCTTCAAGACTGAACGTATAGGAATACAGTTGGTCGATGCCGGCGGATGGTGCTTCAGCATCGGCTGCCTCAGTCTCTGCTTCCTCCGTTTCGGCAGCAGCTGCCTCCAAAGCATAGGCGGGCATGGCAAGGCCGAAGAGCAGCACGAGGATGAGAATCAGGATTCTGTATCCGGCAGGTTTTTTCGATTTCATAGGGATCTCCTTACCGGCGCAACGGTCAGCGCCGCATGTCTTGTATCTTCATTTTAGCGGGCAGTCGGCCCATTTACTGATGTTGACATTTATTGTCAATGACTGAAGTGGCACGATAATATTCTGCTTCTGACGAAATGACCTTGAAACGTAACTGATTTGCAATACTGGCAAGGCAAATACGTGCGAAGAATGGGAAATCGCGGTTGTTCGGGACCGTAACATTTGCTATTCTGTGTAGCAGGATCCCAGATGTGAGGTTTTATGAAAAGAATTTGCGACATACTCGGATCGACCGCGCTGTTAGAGGGGTTGACTCACGAGCTGTACCACGACTTTTGCAGCACCACGAACATCCGGACGGTCTGGAAAGGTGAAGTGATTGCCGAGGAAGGCAGCACAACACGCGGAATTTACGTCATCCTGGAGGGGCAGGTTGCGGAACAGAAGCATTCCAGCTCCGGCGAGTTTACGACGATCAATCTGTTTGGACCGATGGATATGTTCGGCGAGGATCTGGTATTTTCGACGCATAAAAAATACCAGACAACATTCGAGGCTGTAACCAATTCGAAATTGGTTCTCCTGTCGAGAGAACAGCTCCTGACCATGATTTCGAAAAGTGCACAGCTGCTCCATAATTTCATGCGTGTCCTTTCGGACCGGCTCCTGGTGCAGAAACGACGCATCAATTTGCTTTCGCAGAAAAGTCTGCGGCAGAAGATCGCAAGTTACCTGCTTGATCTCCTGCACGACCAGCTGGAGCAGAACGGACAAACCTTCGAGGAGGCGTCCCGGGTCATCTCAACACATGCCGTGGAGCTCCCTGTATCGAAAGAAGTGGTGTCGCGTTTGCTTGCGATGCCGCGCCCGTCGTTTTCGCGCGAGCTGATTTCGATGGAACGTGACGGCCTGATCCGCGTCAGCGGGCGGGTGATCTGGCTGATGGACGTCGAGAGTCTTGCCAAAGGCCTGATCGAAGGATTTATTACCGATTAGATAATCGCATGGCCGGACCGCGCGTCGACCGTGAGTATTAAGACGGAGGGCTTTATGGAAGAAGTCAGGTATTTAATAGAGGAAGTGGCGAAATTTCTGGACCGTCCGGCCGGAATAATCAATCGCGACGGCATGGTCGTAGTCAGCACGGACAAAAGTGAAGAAGGCGGCCATGATGCCAGCTATGCCGGACTGGGCGAAATCGGTGAAACACCGGTCAGCGCCGGAGAACGGACGTATGCCGTTCTGGAGCACACGGATATCGGGGCCTTTGCGGCATACGTAAAAGGCACGGACGACACCTCCAGAAACTATCTTGAGCTGATCGTTCGCTATTTGAAATCCGAGTTGAAGGAGCGCGATTCCGAGGCAGGCCGTCTTGCCTTCCTGAAGAATGTGCTTCTGGAAAATGAGCTCCCCGGCGATATTCCGCTGAAAGCAAGAGAACACAAGGTATTGTACTCAGCCAGACGTCAGGCCGTTTTGCTGCACTTTGAGGACGGCGACGCCCAGGCTTACGTGCAGACCCTGAAGGATACGCTGCAAAGCTGGGGCAAGGATTATATTCTCCCGATGGACGAGGAGAATATCGTCATCCTGCTTGAACTGGAGGACGGCGAAAAGCAGAGCGAATCGATTGATCAGCTGGCTCAGCGCATTTTCGACACGCTGAGCGAAGACGACATGACGAAGCTTTACATCGGCATCGGCCTGCCGGCGGAGACGCTGAAGGATACGGCCAAGTCGTACCGTGAGGCATCGCTGGCTCTGACGGTCGGCAGTATTTTTGAGAGTGAATCGTACATCATGCGGTATGACAAGCTGGGGCTTGGCCGCCTGATTTATCAGCTGCCGCCCACGCTGTGCCACATGTTTCTTTCGGAAGTGTTCCGGCCGGGTGCATACGAGGCGCTCGATACGGAGACGCTCCTTACGATTCAGAAGTTTTTTGAAAACAACCTGAACGGCAGTGAAACGAGCCGTCAGCTGTTTGTACACAGAAATACGCTTGTCTATCGCCTGGACAAGGTTCAGAAAATAACGGGACTCGACTTGCGCAACTTTGATGATGCGGTGCTGTTCAAGCTTGCCGCGATGGTGCGCAAGTATCTCGAAAAACAGGGGGCCGCCTTTGCCGGCGGCGGAAAGTGGTAAAACGTCGGACTTTTGTCTGACGGCCCAATACATGGCAGACAGTATCAATTTCATTCGTGTGTCGAAGACATACGATAACGGTGTGGTCGCTCTTGACGACGTCAGTTTCAGTGTGGCCGAAGGTGATTTTGTTTTCGTCATCGGTGAAAGCGGTGCCGGGAAGTCGACAATCGTCAAGCTCCTGACCCGCGAAGAAAAGGCGTCGGGCGGGCGTATCCTGCTCAATAACTTCGACATTACCGCGCTTTACGACAAGCACGTTCCGTTCATGCGCCGTAAAATCGGCATGATCTTTCAAGACTATCGCCTGATCGAGACAAAGACGGTCTATGAGAACGTGGCCTTTGCCATGGAAATCGTGGGTGCGTCGCCGCGCGTCATCGCCCGGCGCGTTCCGATTGTGCTGAGACTTGTCGGACTTCGCCATCGCGCCGATGCCTATCCGAATCAGCTCTCGGGCGGTGAGGCGCAGCGCGCAGGCATCGCGCGAGCCGTTGTGAACAAGCCGAAACTGATTCTGGCGGATGAACCGACCGGCAACCTGGATCCCGTTAACGGCGAATCGATCATGGCGGTGCTGAGCCGAATCAACCACGAAGGCACGACGGTGCTTTGCTGCACGCATGACATCGAAACGGTGCGCCGGATGCATCATCGTGTCATTGAATTCAGGGAAGGTGCCCTGATCAGTGACTCGGGCGGCGGCTACTGTTCGCTGCCGATGCCGCCAAAGCAACATGCGGGAGAGGTTCAGCCGAATACCGACCTCGACTGGATTTTGAACCGCACGCCGGTTTTAACGCCTGCCGAGCCGGCCGAAATCTCAGCCGCGACGATTCAGGATGACATCGATCGCATTCTGGCACGACTGCCCCGCCGCGAAACAGCGGCGGAAAACGCGGAAACCGCCGCGGATGAAGATGCCGAAATGGTTGCGGGCGAAGAAACGGCGGTCTTGCCGGGCGATACCGAGACTCCGGCAGAGGACAGTGAGAGTACAAAAGCAGAAGACGCCGGGGCCGCCGAGGCAGAGGCCGGCGAAACGAGCGAATCAGAGACGGCTGAAACCACAGCTGACGGCACGGACGAGGCGGATGCATGAAAAAGTACGAAGATGCCGACAGAAACCGTCTTAGAAGGAGAACGAGAGCTGTCCGCTATTCGCTGCGCGACAGCAGACAGAATATCGTGCGGCATCCGCTTGTGCTGGTGGCTTCAGTAACGACGGTTGCACTGATGCTGCTCCTGATGAGCTTTTATGTGGCGTTCAGTCTGAATGCGAGCCACTTGGTCAGCGTTGCCGCCCAGCAGCCGCCGGTGCAGGTCACCATGGATATTCCGATCGATCCGCAGCGGCTCGTCGAAATGGATCAGCGGCTTGCCGCGGATGAGCGCGTGCTGGAGTTTGAACAGTACACACCGGGCGAGAACATGGAACAGTTTAAATCCGACATGAATCGGGATGAACTGTTTGAAGAAGAATCGCTCGTCGATATCTTTCCGTACACGTACAGTATCCGGCTGCAGGATCCTTCAGTCAGTGATGATTTTCAGGCGGAGTTGGCGGAGATGCCGGGCGTTCACACGGTGCGGCTGCAGCTTGCGGTCATGGAAGCACTCGATCAGCTGACGCGAACCGTAAACCGGGTGGGCATCATCGCGTTTGTTGTGCTGGCCGTGATTTCAATTCTCGTGGTCGGCAACATGGTGCGCGTGTCCGTTTTAAACCGGGCAACGGAGATCGGCATTATGAAATATGTCGGCGCGACGAACCTGTATGTGCGCATACCGTTCATTGTCGAAGGGCTGTTTGCCGGCTTTCTGGGAGCCATTATTGCGACCGTGATCACCGCGTTGGTTTACCGTAGTCTGAATGCACCGGGTGACGGAACGGGTGCCTTGGCGCGCCTCTCGCAGGAGTTTGCCCTGCTGCCGGCTTCTCAGGTTTTGCTCATCGTGCTACTATTGAATCTTGTAACAGGCTTGGCACTTTGCGTTGCAGCCAGCCTTTTATCCGTCAAGCGCCATATTAACGTATAACGCAGATCCGGCGCCTGACAGGGAGGAACTGCATGAAGTTGAAGCATCGTATCCCGATTTTCGTTCTCGCGCTCCTTTTCGTGTTTCTTTCTGCGGGGATGCCGCTTGTGGCATCATCCGCCGATACGGCACGCGAAATCGAGCAGGCGAGAGCCGTCCGGGATCAATATAATCAGCGGCTGTACGAGGCGACAGCCAATCAGCAGGCGCTGACGAATCAGTCGAATCAGCTGTCGGCGGATTTGTCCTGGCTTGCCACGAGAAGCGAGGAACAGCGTGCGTTCTGCGCCGAGGTGCTGCAGCAGAAAAACGATGCACTGATCGTCATGGCTCAGACTGCATCTGACTACGCGCACGCGGTCGAGCAGCTGGACACCAAAAAGGAACAGTATGCCAGCCGTCTGCGCATCATGTTCGACTACACGGGCAAATCCATGCTTGAGATTTTCCTCGAGTCGGAAACACTGCAAAGCTTTTTTACCACCGTTGAATTTATGAAGCTGATCACCGAATCGGATGAGCAGATGATCGAGGACCTGATCGAGGCGCGAGCCGAGGCAGATCAGCGGAAAGCCGACGCCGAGGAAGCGGCCGTTGAAATGGAACGGCTTGTAGCCGAGGCGGATGCTATGCTCGCTGAGATTCAGGGCAATGAGCTGATGGCGAACTCACGCATGTACGATTTGCGCGGCCAGCTGTCCGCAGCCGACAATGAAGCGGCCGTTTGGGCGGCGGAGACGGCAGCAGTAAATCAGGAGATCGGTGCGCTGACATCACAGTACAATGCCCAGATCGAGGCAGAGTATGCAGCTGAACAGGCGCGGCTGGCCGAACAGCAGCGTCAGGCAGAACTGGCGAGGCAGCAGGCTGCAGCGGCGGCCGCCCAGCAGCAGCAGACACCGGCACCGCCGGCATATTCGGGCGGCGGCGGCAGTTTTGCCTGGCCTGTTCCGAGCAGCTACAGCATCACGTCATATTACGGCTGGCGGAATATTTTTGGTGCGAGCCAGTTTCACGGTGCCATTGACATTTCAGCACCGATGGGCGCAGCCGTTGTATCCGCCAAGGCCGGCGTGGTAATCATGGCACAGTGGTACGGCGGGTACGGCAATTTCATCGTCGTCGCTCACGGAAACGGTCTCGCGACCTGTTACGCTCATCTGTCCGGCTACGCAGTCGGCGTGGGGCAATCCGTTGCGATGGGCCAGACGATTGGCTATATCGGCAGTACAGGACGGTCGACCGGACCACATCTTCACTATGAAGTGCGTACCGGATCGAGCGATGGCCTGAGCGGCACCATGGTAAATCCGCTCAGCTTCTATTAGGAGACCAGCTATTAAAAGTCAAGCCCTAAATGCAAGAAAAATCGATTGTTGGTTGACCGCCTGAAAAAGGCAAACGCGCACCTTGAAAACAGAATATTGGACGAAAACAGCATGCGAAAGAGACCCGTTCTGGGAGCGGGTCGAGAAAGAAAGCGATGAAAACGCGGTTATTCTATGGTGTCAAGCCGTACTTCGTACGGTTCATTGGCCTTAAGCACCGCATGGATGGTATAGAGCAATTTTCGGGCAACGGCTCCCAAGGCGGTGCCATGTGCTTTGCCTTCACGTCGTTTCTTCTCATAGAACGCCTTGAAGACGGGATCATACCGAGCGGCGATCAGTGCAGACATCCAAACGGCCCGTCTCAGATAAGGGGAACCCTTCTTGGACAAGCGGTTGTGTTGACCGACGAAGTTACCTGACTGATAAGACGTTGGATCGATGCCGGCAAAGGCAACCAGTTTCTTGGGATTGGAGAAGCGACCGATATCGCCGATCTCTCCCAGAATAATGGCACCGGTAGCCGGTCCTACGCCAGGGATGGTCAGGATGACAGAGTTCAACTTCTTCAGTTGCTTGGAAATCTTCTTGTCGATCTCATCGATTTGCTTCTCCGTGAACTCGATTTGCTCGATGAGAATGCGAATTTGAAAGGCAAACGCATCCGCACACAGCGTTAACCCGACCGAATTGGCAGCCAGCGACTTGATCTCCCGTGCTTTGTCCGTACTGTGACGACCGCGACTCGCCTTCCGGAGCAAGGTGGCCAGCGACTTCGTATTGACTTCAACCACTTGGTCCGGTGTACCGTAGGTTTTGAGAAACGCTTTGGAGCTCTCACCGAAGATGCTTGAGAACAGGGTGTCATACTCCGGGAACACTTGATCCAGTACCGTGATGACCTGGCGCTTGTAGTCAGCACAGGAATCTTTGAGAGACTCTCTGAAACGAGCCAGGTTTCTCAGGACGAGAATATCCTCGTCAGCCAGATGGGTTTCGCTGAACTTGCCGAAACGAATTACATCGGCCACCAAGAAGCAGTCAACCGAATCGGTCTTCTGCTGGCGGATGTGGAAGTTTCTCAGACTATCGGATTGAATCGGATTGATGACATGAAGCACAAAGCCCTTTTCACGCAGGAACGAGTAAAGAGCCAGCCAGTAATGACCGGTTGCCTCCATCCCGATGCAGAACGCTTCATGCTCCGGCAGGCGTTGTTCCATGAAGAGCAAGAGTTTCTCGAAACCTTCTCTGGAATTGGAGAAGCGCAACGACTTGCCAACGTGGCTGCCGTCATCCCGGATGAAGCCCGCTTCGTGATTATTCTTTCCGATGTCAATGCCAAGATAGTACATGAGTCACCTCACAACAACGTATTTGCAGGTGAATCCTCACGCATCTCGCGGCTCACAACCTCCTTGGACAGACGGAGAAGACTAACGCCTCAACATCCAGCTCATTCGTGAACTGCCGCAAGAGGTGAGGCACCACTCTCCAAAACGAGGATAAACCCCAAGGATTTTTACGGCGACACTCACACTACATGCTGACATTATCGCAGGTTGTTTTCGTTCAATAAACTGTTAACAAATGCGACAACATTATTCTAGGAGGAT
>DUPJ01000041.1 GCA_012838355.1 Clostridiaceae bacterium | reverse complement strand
TTGCCGCCCAGTTCGACGCGGCCCGGCGCCGACAGCGCGTGCGTCGGACTGACGCCGTACTGTCTCAGCATGACTTCGGTCAACTGCCTGATGCGGCCATCCATTTTTTGCTTACATGCCTCTGTAGAAGCGGTAATTCTGGTCGGAAATATCGGTGAGCGACGGCATCGGGAAGAACTTCTCCTTGTAGCGGTCGATCACCATAATGCCGGGCGATATCTTTCGGTACGACTCCTTGGTGAACGCCATATCGAGAGTCAGGCCCTTCATGTCCTTCTCCTTGCGGCGGCGCATCTCCAAGATGGCATCACGCAGTTTGGAGGGGTGCACCCCTTCGAGCGGCGGGGGCGCAAACGGGTGGCGTTCGAACTCCTCCAGGAATCCGTCGATATCGAGGGCGACCTGGAGATAGAGAATTCTCGGCACCGCCAGCTGATTGTGCGGATCGGTAAACCACTGCCCGAACTCGCGCAGATTCAGTTTCGATAAGGTCAGCATCGTGAGCGGCGTGATCTCGGCATAAACCTTCAGGTCCGGTTCATCCGTGCGCGGTTCGTAATGGCCCGCTTCCAAGGGGAAGCAGGTCCCGTCCGCATTGGCCAGATACAAGGTCCGGATCGCGTCGATCTCGATATGTTCCAGCACGCGGTAGCTCGAGATGTAGCGCGTCGCCTTCGGACTTCCGTCCTCGTGCGGCTTGAGGCGTTCCAGTGCACGCTCAATCTCGAAATAATCGTTGCGATAGTCGATATCGATCTCCGCGAAGATCAGCTTGCCGGCATGATAGCTGGACGAGCCGTAGTTGTAGCGTGCACCGAAATTCTCCGGCGACAGCTGCGACAGCACGAGCGCGGAATTCGGATAGCAGATCATATACATGTGCGGTTCAAAGAGCTGGTTCATAATTACCCCCAGAACGTCTTCAGCATCGGCGCAATGACGAGCGCGACCATCGACATAATCTTAATCAGGATATTGAGAGACGGTCCGGCCGTATCCTTGAACGGATCACCGACGGTGTCGCCGACGACCGCCGCCTTGTGTGCTTCCGAGCTGCGGCCGCTGCCGGTCGACTCGATCATCTTCTTCGCGTTGTCCCAGGCGCCGCCCGAGTTGGACATGAAGATCGCAAGGCCGACCCCCGTGATCGTGACACCGGCTAAAAGCCCCATCAGCATCGCCGGTCCGCCGACAAAGCCGACCAGCACCGGCGAGAGAATCGCGATCAGGCCGGGCAGCATCATTTCCTTCAGAGCCGAGCGCGTGCTGATGTCGACGCAGCGCCGGTAATCGGGTGTCTCTTCACCTGTCAGTATACCGGGAATCTCGCGGAACTGCCGCCGCACCTCGGCGATCATCTCGAAAGCCGCCTTGCCGACTGCCGACATCGCGAGCGAGGAAAAGAGGAACGGGATGACGGAGCCGAGCAGAATCCCGATCAGGACCCGGGAGTCCGTTATTTCGACGACGCCGGCGCCGGAAAGGTCGCGGAAGGAGGCAAAGAGGATGATCGCCGTCAGCGCCGCCGACCCGATCGCAAAGCCCTTGCCGATCGCCGCCGTCGTATTGCCGACCGCATCGAGCTTATCCGTAATCTCGCGCACCGCGTGCGGGAATCCGCTCATCTCGGCCAGGCCGCCCGCGTTGTCCGCGATCGGGCCGTAGGCATCGACCGCCAGCTGGATGCCGAGTGTCACCAGCATGCCGACCGCGGCGATCGCCACACCATAGAGCCCGGCCAGCAGGTGGCCGAAGAAGATGGCTGCCGCAATCACAACGACTGTGGGGAACGTGCTCTTCATGCCGACGCTGACGCCGGAAATAATCGTCGTGGCCGAACCCGATTCACTCGATTTCACGATCGAATTGACGGGTCCCTTGTCAGTCCCCGTAAAGTACTCTGTAATCTGCCCGATGATGACGCCCGCCATGAGACCCGTGATAATCGCGCCGAAAAGATGGAAGCGCCCCGCACCGCCCGTCAGTGTCACATCCCCGATCCAGAAGAAAAGAAGAATGAGGATGAATGCCACGGCCAGACCGGCGGCTCCGAACGTGCCGATGTTCAGCGCACGCTGCGGATTCGCACCCGCCTTCGTGCGCACAAAAAGCGTGCCCAGCACGGAAGCGATGACGCCGATCGCGGCCACCAGAAGCGGCAGCACCATCAGCCTGATCTTGACCTCGAGCGGTGCGTCGACGGCCATGCCGAGAATCATCGCGCCGATAATCGAGCCGACATACGACTCGAACAGGTCAGCGCCCATGCCGGCCACATCGCCGACATTGTCGCCGACGTTATCGGCGATCGTCGCCGGGTTTCGCGGATCGTCCTCCGGGATGCCGGCCTCAACCTTGCCGACCAAGTCGGCGGCCACATCGGCGGCCTTCGTAAAGATGCCGCCGCCAACGCGCGAGAACAGCGCGATCGCCGACGCACCGAGCGAAAATGCCGTACCGAGGGGCAAAATGATGTCATTCAGGACACCTTCATCCACGCCAAACGCGCTCACGGCCGCAAACAGGACCACAAACAGACCGACCAGCGCCAGGCCGACGACACTCATGCCCATCACGCTGCCGCCGGCAAACGCCACCTGAAGCGCGGCATTGAGGCCATGGTCGCTCGCCGCCTGCGTCGTCCGCATATTGGCGGCCGTCGCCACGCGCATCCCGATGAAGCCGGCCGTCGCCGACGCCACCGCGCCCAAAACAAAGGCCGCGCTCTGCCAGCGCAAGGCACCGCTGTTGCCAAAGAAGAGGAATACACCGACGAGGAGAATAAACGGTGTCAGCACCATGTATTCCCGGGTCATGAAGGCCATCGCACCTTCGGAGATAAAGCCCCCGATTTCTTCCAGCTTCGCGTCGCTGACGACCTGCTTGGAAATCCAGTGTGTTTTGAAGAAGGCAAACAGCAAAGCCAGTATTCCGCCGGCCAAAACACCAATCAACGCATACGTAACCATTCCAGCCCCCATGCAGATTAATTTGTCATATTATGCTCATCTTGGACAATGTTCCCATTTTATGCAAGCCGCACAAACGGCCGCAAACGCACTCGCCGCCAAAGTCCGCTTCATTCATAATGGATACATGCAAAATGAGAGACAACATGCGGCCTGTCCGCTGATACACCTCGCCTCCGCCGACTCAACGAACCGAGTGGCGCGGAGCCTTTTTCTGGACGGCCGGCACCTCCCTTTTGCCGTCGTGGCCGACCGGCAGACCGCCGGCAGGGGGCGGCAGGGACGCACCTTCTATTCGCCGCACGGGTCCGGTCTTTACTTCACGTACGCCGGAGTACCCCCGGAAGGGCGCACACCCGGGCAGATCACGTGTGCGGCGGCCGTCGCGGCTGTGGAGGCCATCTTTTCAGTCTACGGTATTCGGGCGGGGATCAAGTGGATCAACGACCTGGTCTTTGCCGGCCGGAAAGTCGGGGGTATTCTCGCCGAACAGAGCGGCAGTCAGCTCCTCCTCGTCGGCATCGGCATCAACATCTGGACAGCAGACTTCCCGGATGAACTCCTTGACCTGGCCGGCAGTCTGTTCGGGGATGCACCTGCCTCGGACCGCCGCCTCGAACTGGTCGCTGCTCTGTGCAGGATACTGGACCAGCATTTTTCTGCCGAACCGGCCGAAACGATGGCACACTACCGCCAATCGCTGGTACACTTGAATCGCCCGATCCTTGTCCGTTCAGGTACACTGGCAGGGAAACGAATACTGACCCGGGATATCGATCAATACGGCCGTCTTGTGGCCGAAAGCGAAGACGGCGCCATGCATGTACTGGAGGACGGCGAGATCTCGCTGTCCGGAAAGGATACCCTATGAATCCGCCACGCACGATCACCATCCTCGTCGCCCTGTTTCTCCTCGTCGGCTCATTCACGCTGACCGGGGCACCCGCCATCACGGAAATCCCGTTTGAAATGGACGATCCGTTCATCACGGAAGTGCCGGCCACCCAATTTGCCTTCGGGCTCGCACCGAATGCCGTTCTTGCCGGCGATCTGGCGCTTGCCGAATCGGACCAATACTTTGCCGATCGGGAACTATTCGAGGAAGCCTTCCGATACTTCAAAGACGTCGCCTTCGCCGCGGAGTACGGCGATTCCGAGGACCGTCTGAAACGCTGGAATCAGACGATCAGCGTGATGCTGGAAGGCGACTATACCGACGACGATTACGCCGCCTTGCAGCAGCTCATCTCCTGGCTGAGCTGGATCGACGGCATGCCGCCGATCGAAATCGTGCCGGAAGGGGGCAATCACCGTTTTCTCTTTCACCCGCTGACCGAGCTGGAAACCACCGTCCCCGATTATCCGGCCGGCAACTGGGGACTCACGTACATCTGGTGGGATGACGACGGGCATATGACGGACGGCCTCGCGACGGTGGCGACCGATGTGACGGATCAGATTCAGCGAAATCACCTGATTCAGGAGGAATTCATCCAGAGCCTCGGTCTCCTCTACGACAGCTACGATTACGCGGACAGTATCTTCCAGCAGGAGTGGACCGAAACGCAGTATCCGATTGCGATCGACTTCGCCGTCATCCGCATGCTCTATTCGCCGGCACTCAGAATGTCCATGAATACGGATCAGGCGTATAAGGCATTACTGCAATATTACGGTTTTAATTAGGACGTCAGAAACTCGTCAGTCGTGTTAGGATAATTGCAGGATTTCTGCTCTTTCAGCAGAAATCCAATTTTTGGAAAACTAAGGATTTTGGCATGCGTATCACTCGGCGTTTTCGTATCCTGCCCGTTACTATCATCGTCCTCAGCCTGCTGCTTGTCAGCTGCGGCCAAAGCGGGGAACAGACCCTGCCGCCCCTTTTCGGCGAAACGACCGCGGCGTCGGCACCGCCGGTCACCGAAACGGCGACCGAAGCGGCCACGGCCGCCCCGACTGAAACACCGACGACCGTCCCCGAGACCGTTCCTGAAACGGAGCCGACCGAGACTGAGAAAACGGCACCCGACGATGTACAGGGTGAAGTTGGCTGGTCGAGCGGCATCATGGTCTTAAACGGCCGCGTCATGGAAATGTTCTACGGGAACGAGGACGGCATCACCGATTACGCCGACCGGATCAACCGCTTTGCCGCCATGCTCCCGGCAGGTGTGCGCATGGTCTCGATGGTCTCGCCGACCGCCGGCGAATTCTACACGCCGGCGCAATACCACGAAGCGGTTCAGTCACAGCGGGCGGCGATCGACTCGATCTACGAAAAGCTGACCCCCGGCATCGTCACTGTCAATGCCTATCACACGCTGCTGCAGCATACCGACGAATACATCTACTTCCGGACCGACCACCACTGGACCGGTCTCGGCGCATACTACGGCTATGAAGCGCTGATGCAGGCACTCGGCACCGAACCGGTCCCGCTCAGCGAGTATGACGAATACCAGCTGGAGGGCACGTACCTCGGCACTCTCTACCGCTTCGTCCAGGGCAATGCCACCGTCACGAACAACCCCGACACGGTCTACATGTACAAGCCGAAGGTGTACAACGCGACAGCGCACGTCTACAACGACTTCACGCTGACCGGCGGATACGCCATGCATCTTCTGGCCAACCAGTTCACAGGCAACGAGAAGTATCTCTCGTTCTCCGGCGGCGACGCGCCGGTCCTGCAGATCACGAGCGAAATCGGCACGGGCAAAAAAGTCGTCGTGATCAAGGACTCGTACGCGAATGCACTCGTGCCGCATCTGGCCAATCACTACGATGAGGCGTATATCATCGACCCGCGCGCCGTTGAGGGCAACCTGATCGACTTCATCAGCACCGTCGGCGCCGACGATGTCATCGTGATGAACTACGCGTTCGCCTACGCAAACCCGACCTGGAACAGCCGTTTCGAACTGCTCTTCTAGTCAGACCAGACGCTTTTGTAAAACCCGAGATTTTCAGCGCGGGCTGCTCGGTTCAGGGTGCGAAAATAATCGTAATAAGCCGTGTTCGGCGGAAAACGGACGACTGTCACGAGTCCGGAGAACACAAGATTTTCATTCAGCATCGTGTCCTCGTCCAGCCAGACGTATGCGAGCAGGCGATCGTACTGGTCGCGCGGCGCCTCGTCAAATTCGAGATAAATGGTGCGTCCCGTGAGCAATTCCTTGACGATGCCGGACACAATGTCGCCTTCCGACGTCTGCCGCGATTCATCCGGATTTGACGATGATTCCGGCGCATTGATGCCGAGCATGCGCAGGCGGTCACGCTGACCGTCCAGCACAATCACCAGGGTATCGCCGTCAACGACGCGCTCGACTTCAGCCGTCTGAAGCGTCCGGACATCGACCCGGTGCGGCCGTTCACTTATAAATTCGGCCGGCAACGCATAGAGGGTATATGGATCCGTCTCGTCAGGCTCCTCATACGTCTCTTCAGACTCCGCCGTCTCAACGATGCGAAGATCGGGCACCGTCACGTCCGCGGACGCAGAACCGAGGTCGACGGGCAGCAGGATACCGCAGGATGCAAGCAGGCTTAGCGTCAGAATAAGGGCCATGCCGGCAAAGAGGCGGCCCGTCAGATGAAACGATCGAGAATTCATGGCGACAGTGTAGCACGTGCGACACCGGCACTGAGGCCACTGTCTCCGGCGTAACTTATGTCGAGCAGGCGGACTTCGATCCGCCCTGCAAGACATACGGTGCCTTGCCCACTTGGGCACGATCAAACGAAAGCATGTCTTTCGTTGCAAAACGCAACGCAAACTGCAGCGATTCTCTTTTCGCTGCAGATCGCTGCCGGCACCTGGTACTCGATTATCACCAAAATCTGGGAAAATGGAGTCGGTTTCAATTCTCTGCCTCGGCCAGCGGCCGTTGTCCATTCTTAGTGATGAGGCACCGGATTGCATTTTCCCGCCGGTGGGCTATGCTTCAGATGGATGGTTTCCCGTCTATAAGGAAACAACGCAGGAGGCCGGATGGATACGAACCAGCAGAACATCAGCGAAAAAAGTCTCAGATTTCACTATGAGAAGAAGGGCAAGATCGAAGTGCGGTCAACCGTCCCCGTCAGCACGACGGAGGACCTCGCCATTGCCTATACGCCCGGCGTCGCCGAACCGTGCCTCGCCATTCAGAAGGATGTCGATTTATCGTACGAGCTGACCCGCCGCTGGAACATGTGCCTCGTCGTCACGGACGGCAGCGCCGTCCTTGGCCTTGGCGATATCGGTCCCGAAGCCGGCATGCCCGTCATGGAGGGCAAATGCGTCCTGTTTAAGGAGTTCGGCGGCATGGACGCCTTTCCGCTCTGCATCAAGTCCCAGGACGTGGACGACATCGT
>DUPJ01000040.1 GCA_012838355.1 Clostridiaceae bacterium | reverse complement strand
CTTATATCGCCAAATGGGGCCTTTGCCGGCCGGACCGGAAGCTGCTCGTTCTCAATCTTACCCTGGCTGTGCTGCCGTCCAGACTGACGGACTACGTGATTTCGCACGAGCTGGCACATCTGGATGTACCGAATCATTCGGCGGCATTCTTTCGCCGTTTGGAGGAACTGGAACCGGACTGGCGGCGGCTCGGACAGGAACTGCAGTCACATCGCCACGTGCACCTGGGGTAGCACCATGTGGCGCTTCGCAATCGGTGTCTGTCTTCTGCTCCTATCCTCGGTAATAGCACTTTATATGGCTCCGCCCGTATTTCGCGTCGAGCGGCACGGCCTCTTCGGTCTCGGTGCCCAGCAATATCGCAAATCCTGGATTTTTCGTCAGGGGATCGTGAGCTACGCGCTTGTCACCGCTGCGAATCTGCTGTCTGACCTCTGGCTATGGCGGGCACCGTCCGCCGTCAGCGCTCTGCTTTTAATTGGTGCCGTTTGCTTTGGCCTGACGGCCTTCTTTCAGCCGCCGCCCATGCTGAGGCGGGCAGGCTTTGATGAGACAGCGGCATTTCGCCACCGGCGTCTCTTCTTGGCCGGGATCGCCTTTTACGCGGCGGCGATAACGCTGACCCTGATTCTGCACAGCACCGGGCTATCCATTTTTTTCAATTTGGCCATATTGCTTATGGTCATGCTTTCACTCGTTCAGTCGCGGCGTCAGGAAAACACAAAGGGCCTCTTCGAGACCCTTGCGTTTGCGCTCTGCATTATTTGGCCGCTTTTGCTTTATCCTGCTTACTTCTAATCGCCCGGCCGCTTGTCCAGACCGAGAAAAGTCACGAGATGATGGGGATCAAGACGGTACCGGGCACCTTTGCCCTCAAAAAAACCGTGTGCGCGGATCAGGTGGATGTTCATGTCGCTCCAGGTCAGCCGTTCGCCCGTCGTCTCCTTGACCACGAAGGTGTTACGCTTGTCCAGGCGCTTGCCGTCCTTATACGGGCAGCCGAGAAATCCCATGAATTCCTCGGCGTGAGCCAAATAGCCTGAATCGATCCTGACCTGGTCTCCGAAACCTTCGGTCGCCAGATCCGTAATTGCCTGCATGCGGTCTGCCAGCGCTTCTGCGGTGACGCCGAGCTGTGCCAGAACGCTCAGATCTTCACGGACGATCTCGTCCAGATTGCGCTCATCGTCACCGAGATAGCCGTCAGCGATGATGCGTCCCGGCATCATGTCGCGACGGATTCCATTTTCCTCCGGATTCTTCTTCATAGAATTACCTCAAAACTTGTCATAGAAAATGCTGTCATCGGAAAAGCCTTTCGAGTTCAGCACCGCAATGCAGGCATCCAGCATGCCGGGACTGCCGCAGAGATAGGCTTCTTTGCCTTCGGCGCCGTCCAGATGCCGTGCCACCACGTCGGTGATGCGCCCTGTTTCGCCCTCCCATTCGTCGCCGTCCGCCGGATTCGACAGGGCGGGTATGAAGGTGAAATTGGGATTTTGCTTTTCGAGCTGTGCCATTTCTTCCAGTGCGTACAGATCGCGGCGCGCCACGGCACCAAAGAAGAAGCGGATTTTGTGGTCCAGTCCTTTTTCCGTGATGTCGTAGATCAGGGAGCGGATCGGTGCCAGACCGGAACCGCCGGCAATCATGATCAGCTCATCCGCATTCTCGCCGCGCAGGTAGAAGTCACCGTACGGACCGGAAAGGCGAACCTCATCTCCGACCTGGAGCGCCTGATGCACATAGCCGGTGGCGAGGCCGCCCGGCACGAGGCGGACGATCAGATCGATGTGTGTGTTATCGGACGGCGGCGAGGCGATGGAGTACGCGCGGAAGACCGTTTCCTTGACCTTGCCGTACGGTTTCGTGTAGAACTGCATGAACTGACCGGCCTTGAACTTGACGGTTTCGCCTTCCGGCAGCCGGATGCGAAGGAGTTTGATGTCGTGGGTTTCATCCCTCAGTTCTTCGACCGTGCCGACAAACTCCTTGATGTTGAACAGCTCCTCGGGAATCAGGATCGCCATGTCATTTTTTACTTTGACCTGGCAAGACAGACGCACGTTGTCCTTTTGTTCCTGTGCGGTCAGGTACGGGATTTCCGTCGGCAAAATGACGCCGCTGCCCGAGAGCACCTGAACTTTGCAGAGTCCGCAGGTGGCCTTGCCGCCGCAGGCCGACGGGATGAAAATCTTTTGTTCGGACAGCGTGCTGAGGAGCGACCGGCCGCCCTCCGTCGTGAATGTCCGCCCGCCGCGGTTAATGTCGATGTTGACCTGTCCGTAGTTGTTGAGCCATTTCTCGGCCAGAGAAATGATCACCGCCAGCACCAGCGATATGCCGGTGACGCTGCCGATTGTCTGTAATATTTCTGCCATAGCGTCCCCCCGCCTACTGAATGGTGAAGATACCGGAGAATCCGATAAAAGCCAGGGCCATCAGTCCGGTGATGATAAATGTGATGCCGGCTCCGGCGAGCCCCGGAGGCAATTTCGCGCGCGCCATGCGCTCACGGATCGCGGCGAGCATGCAAATGGCCATCCACCAGCCGAGCCCGCTGCCGATGCCGAACAGAAGCGACTGCCAGAATCCGTACAGGCGGATGATCATGAACAGGGTCGAGCCGAGGATCGCACAGTTCACCGTGATCAGCGGCAGGAAGATGCCGAGGTTTGCGTGCAGATCGGGCAAGTAGCGGTCCATGGCCATCTCGATGATCTGCACGAGCGCGGCAATCACCATGATGAAGATGATGTAGCGCATGTATTCGATGTTCAGCGGCACGATCACGTAGTGATACACGAGCCAGTTGATCACGTTCGTGACCACGATCACGAGCGTGACGGCTTTGCCGAGGCCGGTTGCCGTCTTGTACTCACTGGAGATCGTAAGATAGGAGCACATGCCGAGGAAATTATTCAGGATCATGTTCGACGTCGCAATCGACGCGAAGAAGATGACAAACGGAGAAATGGCTGAAAACTCAATCATTTTTTGCCTCCTTCAGCCTTGGCGGCTTTCTTAATAATGCGGGCCTGCATGATCCAGATGAACGTGCCGATCAGGAAGAATGCCGCGGGCGGCATCACCATAATCGTCCAGCGGACGAATGATTCCGGCATTACCGTCATGCCGAAGAACGTGCCGAAGCCGAGGAGCTCGCGGATGACCGAGATCGCCATGAGGACGAATGTGTAGCCGAGTCCGGCGAACAGTCCGTCAAAGAATGATGCGACCGGCGGGTTCTTCTGGGCATACGCTTCCGCTCTGCCCATGATGATGCAGTTTGTGATGATCAGGCCGACATAGGGGCCGAGCTGCCTGGAAATATCGGGCAGCAGCGCCTTCAGTGAAATGTCGACGAGAATCACGTAGGCGGCGATCACGAGGACCTGGACAATCATGCGGATGCGGTGCGGAATGTAATTGCGCATCGCCGACAAGGTCAATGACGACAGTGCCGTCGTGAAGGTCAGGCCGACACCCATCACGATCGAGTTGGACATGACCGACGTGACGGCCAGTGCAGAGCAGATGCCGAGAATGCTGCGCAGTACCTGGTTATCCTCAAAGACCATCCGCTTGAAAATGGATTTTACCGATTCTTTAGCCATTCAGGATTGCCTCCAGTTCTTCAAGTTCTTCTGCGGCAACCTCATTCACGATGCGGAGCACAGCCGTCGATGATGAGGTAGCGCCTGTGATGGCATCGATGCCGTCGCCATAAGTGACCGGCTGCAGCAGCGACTGGCCGCGGAACTGATCGCGAAACCACTGCTCGTCAATGCGTCCGCCGAGGCCCGGGGTTTCGTTTTGTTCCAGAAACACGAGCCCCTGAACCGTATCAAGCGCCGGTGTCACGGAGAGAAATCCGCGGATCGCGCCCCATAATCCGGCACCGGTGAATGGAACGGCGTAGCCGCGTGTGCTGTCCCCGTCTGCATAGGTGTAATAAGTCAGATCCGGCGTTTCAATCCGCTCGATCTGTTCGCTGAAGGCGGCTCGGACCGCAGCGTCGTCCGACTGGTCGACCGGCACATCAAAGGCATAGACGAGCGCTTTTTCGAGTGCAACCTGCTCGTTGGCGGCGATGGCCGGCTGTGCCAGATGGTTCGTTACAGCCAGTGCCGCGGCAAACACGAACGCCACGATGATCATAAAGACAAATGTGAACAAATATCCGCGTTTCATGCCGTCACCTCCGAAGCACGCGCCTTGCGCCAGGCGCGAAAGGACTTTACATGCCGGTCAATCAGCGGCGCGAAGGCATTCGCGATCAGAATCGCGAACATGATGCCTTCCGTGAAGAGCGAGAACAGCCGGATGACGACGGCCAGAAGACCGACCAGCGCGCCGAAAATAAACTTTGCCTTCTCATCGCGGGTGGCCGTGATCGGATCCGTCGCCATAAACACCGTGGCAAAAAGGAAACCGCCCGAGAGGAGGAACGGCAGCGGCGGCACTGCCTGCACGCCGGTCAGGTACAGCACGGTCGACAAGACGGCCGCACCTCCCGCGGATCCGGCCATAATCTTCCAGGATGCCGTTTTCGTGTAGAGAAGATAGGCGGCACCCAGCAATATGAGCAGAGAAGACGTTTCGCCGATCGATCCCGGGATCGTGCCGAGAAAAATCTCGCCGAGCGGCGGCCAGGCGAGCCCGTCCCTCATATTGATCATCGGCGTCGCCGCTGTGACCATGTCGGTGCTGCCCGCAAATGCACCAAAACCGCCCGGAAAGCCGCCAAACGGATTCGTCCAGGAGATTGTCATCTGCGCCGGGAACGACACATAGACAAAACAGCGCGCGACCAGCGCCGGGTTGAATATGTTCTGTCCGAACCCGCCGAAAACCGCCTTGCCGAAGACGATGCCGAAGACGATGCCGATCACGGCCAGCCAGATCGGGGCCGTCGGCGGAAGCGTCAGGACATAGAGGACACAGGATACGAGTACCGCCTCGCTGACCTTCGTCTTCTCCTTGTTGATGAGATAGAGGATTGCGTATTCCGAGATGATACCGGCGACGGTGACGACCGCCAGCAGGAGAAGAACGCGCCACCCGAAAAGATAGATGGACATCAGGAGCACCGGCACGAGTGACAGCAGCACGTGATGCATCATCTTTTGCTTTTGAAACTTTTTCAGAAGCGACATAAGCACACCTTTCATGCCGGATGCCTGCAGCCGATCAGACCACAATGCATCCGGCAGTCGGTGTGGTCTGAACACCAGTCTTACTGGTACGCCGGAAAAGTTAACCCATCCGACTTGCATCAGTATAGACAAATTATGAGACAAAATAAAACGATTCGGCCAGGGGTTTTGTCATGCGGCTCACATTCCGCACCGGGGAGCTCTGTATCCGTTTCGCGTACATCGCGGCGGGGGACGTCACCAAGCCGATATCGATACGAGGAGACATCAAAATGAAACATGAACAGAAAAAGAAACAGAACAAGCGTAAGCATTATTTTCGCGCAATATGGAGCATAAAAGTGGTTTCTCGAAAAAAGCACGCAAAAATCAAGGAAGCTGTTTTTGTTATTTCGGAAGACTCAGCTTTGCATACTAGGGATCGCTTGGCTCGGCAGCAGGAAATTGATCAAATAAAATATTGTCATCATATTTTAAGAAAACAGCGCCAAACGTTTCTTCCTCAAACTCGCCATGCCACACAGTGTATACTTGACGATCCTGCACATCTACCGTTTCTCCAATCCAATACTCTACTGAGTCAATTACTTCACGTGAAAACTTCCAATCATCAATTTCGGTAGACAAAGCAGTTTCAACGCCATGTTTACTTAATTCAACAGGCGCAAAATTTAGAACATATAATATGATATCTGTATTAATCCCATCAATATTGTCAATTACGTCTGCGGGTTTTTCAGTCATCATCGCGGGGTGAATTGTGTCACCAGGTGATGTCTGAAGTCGTTCTCGTGCAGGTTCTGGCAAGTAAGATGTTCCAAAATTACTCGATTTTAGTTCCAAGACAATTAGCAAAATAAGTGCGATGAGCAACAATATAAGCAACACGATTATAACGAACTTTTTAGTTGAGTTTTTTTTACTAGATACCATAAGGTAATCCTCCTAGTAAACTGAACTAAGTGCACAATGTAATCAGGTTAGGCTTGCATTACACATTGTTCATATTTGCACTTTGTATATTTTAGGGTAACACTAAAAACTCGATGCAAATTATCAACACGTTGAATTGCCTCCTGACTTTCCGACTTAAACGGGGAGTAAATCCTTGTAATGGCTAAATAGTAGCCATTTGCGGAACGCTTTGGCACGTTTATTTTGTCCGCTTATACCTGTCCAAGTTGACATTGATGTCCAATCTGGCTGTTTTCTGAAATTGGGTACGAGTCATGTTCACTCGACGATGCGTGTATCCGTCCAGATGAACACGGGACGTGCTTTGATGTCTGACTTCAGGATCCGAAAGCTTTCTTCAATCTGCCATAGCGAACAAATCCGCCAAATCCGTCAATAACCTGACGGCTCTAGGAAATCTTGCGGAAACTCAAGTTAAGATAACTTTGAAACTTTAATTAATGAATGTTACGATTCACATATAACATCGTCTAACCAGCTTGTTTTTTAGTTAAATTACACGATGGTAAGCGGAGGTATACATGAAAAAGAGAAAGAAGTTGACAGGAGCTATTTGTATAATTGTACTTGTGGTATTGGCGACTTCGTTTGTTTGGGCATATGAGTCTCCGTCTACAACAGTCTACCTGCCATCGAATGTAAATATCAGGACTTCCGGGCAGGGGTATGGCTATTACAAGATGTTTGATGCAACAAGTTATGGCGGGACCAAAAGATTGTGGGTCTGCGCCATGTATTATGAAAATGGCCAATGGGTTCATGATTATGCTACAGATGTATTTGTTTCAATAGGTGGCAGCATTCGCAATTTCAGAACAACTTACCTGAGTAATGAAAGATATTGGTTACTTAAATTGGGATCGGATGACCTTGGCATTGGTGCAACTGGTTTTGGCTGGCTGTGGTATTCCTTATGACCATCATTTAGCTTAGTTAAGACTGAACATGAGGTGGACACGAGTTTACCTCATGTTTATCTGCAACATCAAAGGTTTGAGAACGATGCTTGAAGTGAAAAATCTGACGAAAGCGTTTGGCAAAAGAGTTGTTTTAAACCGACTGTCGGTTACACTAACGCCGCACGTTTACGGCCTGCTAGGTCAAAATGGATCCGGTAAAACGACGCTTATTCGTTGTCTAACACATCTATATAAAGAAGGCGAAGTCACAGTTTTCATTGACGGAGCATGTTCGGGCAACGTGTTTGATTACCTTGACAACGTTGGCTACCTGCCGCAGCGCTTTGGCCTTTATCCGGAATTGTCTGTGAACGCAACGCTAGAACTTCTTGCCAACCTAAAAGGTATAGACAAGCAGCATGCGCACCCAGAAATTGAGCGGGTTTTGGCGCTAGTTAATTTGAGTGATCGCGGCAACGATCGAGTGGGTAGCTTATCAGGCGGCATGGTTCGACGCCTTGGTATCGCACAAGCGTTATTAGGCGATCCGCCAATCCTATTTTTTGATGAACCGACAGCCGGGCTTGATCCAGAAGAACGATTGCGCTTTAAAAATCTTATAGCCGATATCAAGGGACAACGGATCATTGTTATATCGACACACATCGTTGAAGACGTAGAGGCGACGTGTGACCGTATCCTGATTCTTCACAATCAAGGTATCCTGGTAAACGGTACGAACGATGATGTCCGCCATATTGCTCGCGGCAAGGTTTATGATATTTCCGAGTCGGATCTCGATCGTCTATCTGGTGACTATAACATCTTCAAGAAATATGATCGAGTTGGGGAGGTGCGTTTCCGTATTCTCGCGAACACACCACAGCAACTCACACCGTGTGAACCGGAAATAGAAGATGGCTATTTATGCACGATAAAATCAGTTTAAAACTTACGTATGAACGAATTTGGTTAATCAGAAAGAGTTTAGGTGTTGCCTTTAAAGTACCGCTCATAGTCTTTTATATCATCATGCCGATTTTTCTTATCTTATATTGGCAACATTCGGTAAGTGACGTCTTCATAAGTTTTCGTACCTTTTTTAACCAAATAGCGTTCTTACTCATTCCATTCTTTTCTGTGTGGTGGTCACTCCTATCGCTTCGTGAACGAACAGAGGGTGATGGACGAGAGCTATTTCAGGTATTCAGAATTCGTCCAAGCTACTTTGATGCAGCCATACTGTTCGTGCTTTCACTCATTGCCATATTTGTGTTTTATTTGGTCGCACATCTCGTTTTTGGGCGGTTTTTTTTGGAATATGTTCGTATTTCGATGATTTCCATATTTTTCTTTGGCTTAATGGCAATATTGACGCAGATAACGAGTTCGATCACCGCCACGATGCTTGTGTTGTTACTCTATTCTCTCGTCAGTATAGTTTTGAGTTACCAACGTTTTCCTTTCTATGGGCAGTATCAGGAAATATATCAAGCTGGCGAATTATTCGCATATTTGAAATTTGTCCTGGCCGGGTTATTTCTCGCCATTGCCAGTTGGCTCATACCAGACAGGCTATGACGTGAACACTGTTTGTTTGAGGAGACATCCGTGTTAAGAAACATTCGAATACTGCTTCAGTCCGTATTTAACAATAAAGTAATGCTTGTAAGCTATTTAATCATTGTTGTTCTGTCTTGTTCAAGCATTGTTAAGCTCTTTGCACTCATATTAAAAGCACTGGAAACGGTTCCTCTGAACGCGGACATGCTTCCATCATTAGAGGTTGCCAATCGCACGCTAACGACAAGCATATTGCTGTTTGCATTTTTTCTTTTTTTTACGTATGAATCAGCAGCAAGAGCGGTAACGAAAAATCTTCTTGAGCCAGCTTCAGCCATGAGACGTGGACGACCAAAACTTTTTTTCGCCATTTTCTTTACAAATACAATACTCCTTTTCATTATCAATATGATGCAGTTGATTATTAATCTTATATTTTTAAACGGTGTAGCTGTTTATGATGTGCCCATTCGTATACATGTCATAGTCAGCATTCTGTTTAACAATTTTGTTATTCCTTGTATAGCTATTTTACTCGGCATTGTGGCCGCGTTCATCAAGAACAGGATGCGTGCATACCTGTTTTTAATCGGTATCGTTTTTCTGATATCGCCATCTTCTCGCTGGCTATCCTATACGCTTGACGGTGTACTGCCCGGCATGATGCAAGTGATGACACCGTTTTTTGATCTGTTTAATCTCTTGCCCCCCTCGTTAGACGCTATGCCGAATTCTGTTTTCGGATTTTCACTATTGCCTTATCGCCTTGAACTGGCTGCCATATGGTTTTTCGGACTGATGGCGGTAATGTTATCTTTGCTTGCCAGAAAGCGGAATCGTCGAGCATCTTTTTTACGTTTGTCTTCAATGATCCTGGCCATTGCTGCGCTAGTATTTTATATGCAGCCATCTTCCATTGTCAGCTTTGCGCGTGGACATCGCGATTCGGTAATGGCAGACCTTAACTATTATGAAAATTATGCTGCCAAAGAATTATTGTCTGAATTCGTCGTCAAGTCATGTGAACTGGATCTTCGCGTCGGGCAAATGCTTCATGCGACAGTATCAATGACTGTCGAGCCAGCAGATCTTGAGAAATACCAATTTACGTTGTATCACAACTATAAGGTTAATCGTGTTATGACAAGTGACGATGAAGAGTTGACGTTTGAACAAGATGGCGATTATCTAACTGTTTTTAACCCGAAGCAACTCGATGTTGATTCTCTGATAATTAGCTATGCTGGTGTTTCCAATCGATTTTTTGCGACCAGGCAAGGAACGTATTTACCTGGTTTCTTTTGCTATTATCCACGTGCTGGGTTTCATCGTATTTATGACAATGATTTCGAATTTCTTCCTTTGATTGAGCCATCACCAATTGAATTCCATGTCAATATTGACTCTAATCTTACTTTCTATAGTAATCTTGAAAAAACAGATCACAACGAATTTTTTGGTGTGAGTACCGGACTGACACTGGTAAGTGGTTTCTACCGCGAAGTCGACGTTCAGCGTGTGCGTTTAATTTTACCTTCTGTGGAATGGCGCGACGGTTTGTTTAGTTCTACCTGGTTTGATTACGTGGAACAAGGCATGAAAAAGGGCATTATCACGTCTGAGATCAAGTCTGTTTTTGTTGTTGAACCGATTCGAGCCAGGTCGATGACCGAACGCATGTCCGAATACTCGGATCATCTTGTTATTCAATCATTCCGGGAATTATTCGAGTTTTATGATCAGCAAACGCTTCCGTATTACAAACAGGCTCTGTTTGAAATTTTGAAGCTTGAAGAAAGGAATCCAGGCGAAATTGAAATGAGAGCGATCGGTGTAGGTTGGGATCCGATTGAGAAAAACTACGCGGAAGAAGATCCGACAACGACACAAGAATGGAATTATTCGTTCC
The DNA here is from genome assembly GCA_012838355.1 of Clostridiaceae bacterium. Classification (GTDB taxonomy): domain Bacteria; phylum Bacillota; class Clostridia; order Saccharofermentanales; family DTU023; genus DUPJ01. The sequence goes on along the minus strand of DUPJ01000040.1, from coordinate 9,086 downwards.
TCGCTGACCTCTTCACGCAAAAAGGAAAAGCGAACGTTTTGAATGCATGTCAGCATTATCTTGATAATGAGGAAGATACGCGATTTGAAATGGCCTTTTTGCTTTCACTCTACGACGCGTTACCCGATCTTTCTTCCGAACAACGATACGAACGCGATCAACAATTGCTCTCCGATGTTCTTACGGAGATTGACAATAATCGTGGTATGGTCGAACAGATGGTTAGCTCAATTCGTTCAACCGCCAGTGGTGAACAAGAGAATTCCATTGAACAATTCCGCATCAGTGCCCAGCATCTCTTAGACTTTGACTTTCGAGTTCTTGTTTTCGATATTCTTGATACTCATGGAGAGGAAAAGGGCAGGCAATCGATTCAAGCGCTTCTTGACGCACCATTTCAAGATAAAGACATACGTACTCTATTGCGTGCGCTAATCAATGGCGGGTAGGGTTCGTTTTTCGCATGAGGCCAACTATTTCCTGCAACCGTCACAACTGAAAAGGATGCTGACACAACACCTATAGCACAATCATTCTGGAAAACGCCAACAGACGGAAACGATTCGGTCATGGGTTTTATCATGCGGCATAACCGTTGGCACCCGACACCGAACACGGCTGCTGGAGGCCGCTGCGGCGGGCGACGTGATAAAATGAGAAATCAGAGGAGAGGTGCGAATTCATGAAGCATTTTCGTCAGGTACTGGAGTTTTCGCTGCCGGCAAGGCGCGGTCTGAAAAACATCACGAGCGACGTGCGGCAGGCCGTTTGGCAAAGCGGGGTGCAAAACGGCCTGGTGCTGATCAATGCGATGCACATCACCGCCAGCGTGTTCATCAACGATGATGAAAGCGGCCTGCATCAGGATTTTGAACGCTGGCTGGAGACGCTGGCCCCGGAAAAACCGTATGACCGTTATGCACACAACGGATTTGAGGACAATGCGGATGCGCATCTGAAACGGTCGGTTATGGGCAGGGAAACGGTCGTCGCCATTACGGACGGCGATCTGGACTTCGGACCGTGGGAACAGATCTTTTATTACGAATTCGACGGCAAGCGGACAAAGCGCGTGCTGATCAAGGTGATCGGTGAGTAACGGCGAAGAAAACTTTCAGGATGTCCGTTCGCTCAGAACGTACATTGCTCCCGTCTTCCGCCTGCTTTTCTGGCTGACGGCCGCTGTCAATATTTTGCTTCTGGCCGCCGCACTGTATTTCCTTTACAGTGGCTTTTTGCGGCCGCTCCCCGCCGAGGCAGCGGCGGGACAGGGCTGGACCCAGCTGTTTTCGATGCTGCTCGGGCTCCTGCTTCTATTCATGGCTCTGGTCCAGATCATCGTTCTGCTCATGCTGCTGCGGTACCGCCGCTTCGTCTTCGTGCCGACATTGAGCCATGCGCCGCTTCTCACCGCCGCCATTGTCACGCTCCTCGAGGCGGCGATTTTCGCGGGGCTGGCTGTTGCGTTTATCTCCACTTCGCTCTTGCTCCTGATACCTGCAGCCGTGTATCTGTTACTGGGCATCGGCTGGCTTTACTGCTACGTCAAAAGCCTGCGGCTGAGGCGCGATCCCGCACAGAAGGCGGATCCTCATGATTGACTCCGGCGGTTGCGGTTCGGGCCGAAACAGTCTATAAAGAAAATCAGGAGACATCGTGATGAATTCTGAAAAGAGGTCGGTATGCGTTGGCAGGACAGGAAACGTAGTTCAAACGTAGAAGACCGCCGCGGTCAAGGCGGCGGGAGCATCTTTGGCGGAAGCAGCAGCAGCGGAGGCGGTTTCAATCTGCCCACAGGAAAATTGGGCGGCGGACTCGGACTGGTTGTTATTCTGGTGCTTGCAATGCTTTTCGGCGGCGGCGATTGCCTCGGCGGACTGCTGGGCGGAACGCCGGGCGGTGACTCAGGCATCGTCATTCCCTCATTCGACAACAGCGAGCAGCGGGCGCAGCCCACTTACGAGCTGCCGGTGGTCGGCGATGAAGTCGACGTGAACAACGACGACATGCTGGTCGATTTTCTGAGTGTCGTGCTGGCCGAAACGGAAGAAACCTGGTCGTCGATCTTCGCTCAGCTTGGCCGCACGTATAAGCCGCCGACACTCGTGGTATACGACAACTCGACGCAGTCCGCCTGCGGCACAGGCACCTCGGAAACGGGGCCGTTCTACTGCCCCGCCGATCAGAAGGTGTACATCGACGTGTCATTTTTCCGAGATCTGGCAGCGAATTACCGGGCCAGCGGCGACTTCGCCATCGCCTACGTGCTGGCGCACGAAGTGGGACACCATGTGCAGTATCTGCTCGGCATCACCCAGCAGATTGAGCAGCAGCGCGGCCGGATCAGCCAGACGGACATGAACCGCCTGACTGTGCGTCTTGAGCTGCAGGCCGATTACCTGGCCGGAGTCTGGGCACACGATGCTGACCAGGAAAACCTCCTGACGCCTGGTGATCTCGAAGAGGCCATGACAGCGACCGCTGCGATCGGCGATGACCGTCTGCAGAAACAGGCACAGGGATATGTGGTGCCGGACAGCTTCACGCACGGTACGTCAGCCCAGCGTACCAATTGGTTCATGAAAGGTTACCGAATCGGCTCACTGGCCGAATGGGATACTTTCTCCCCACCGTATGACCAGCTTTTCATGCCGGCTTACGCGCTGTACAGCGTGCCGACCAGGTAATTGGCGAGCCTTAGCGGCAGCCATTTGAACAGCACCAGGGCAGCTGCGTATTTGGCCCCAAGCGTCGACACGACCTTGGGGTTTTTCTTTTCTGCTAGCAGCCGGTAGATGCGTCTGGCGACGGCAAAAGCTTCGCCGCCTTTGGTTTCGTCCGTCTCCATCCGTGCAACGGATCGGTCGGCGCGGGGATCCCCCGTAAATTTGACGCGTGCATCCGTGAAACCGGTTTTCGTGTCGCCCGGAAGCAGGGCCAGAGCACGGATGCCAAGCGGACGCCATTCGTTGTCGAGTGCCAGCGCAAATGATTTCAGTGCAGCCTTCGTGGCCGAATAGTGTGCCTGAAACGGAATCGCGATATCGGCCGCAACCGATGACACGAAGAGGACACGGGCTTTGCCGGGCGCATTTTGCGCCGCTTTCGACAGGTAGGGGAACGCGGCGTTGACAAGACGCGCAGCGCCAAAGACATTGACTTCATACTGGTCCGTCATCTGCCGGTCCGGCGTGCCGACGAACGGTCCGGAAATGCCGAATCCCGCATTGGCGACAACCAGATCGATCTGTCCCTCGAGTGCCCCGATCCCGGCGACCGCCTTCTGCACAGCCGCTTCATCGCTCACGTCGCAGGTGCAGTGCCGGACCTTGTCAGCGTCCGATCCGGTCCTGCTCAGCTCATATACCGTGTGTCCCCGCTCGGCAAAATAGTGTGCCGTCTGCCGGCCGATTCCGCTCGAGCCACCACTGATTACAACGACCATGACGTTCTTCGCTCCTTATCTGTCTGTCCGTCAGTATAGACGAACTGCGTTTGACGAGACGGACCGTTTGTCTGATACTCGCAGATGTGAATCTTATGCGCCTTGCTGAAAGTTGTGAAAAATGGTAGATTTCGCCGTCATCGGTGCCGGCATTGTGGGTTCGGCCATTGCCTGGGAGCTGTCGAAATACGAAGCCGACGTCGTCGTCCTGGAAAAAGAAAATGACATCGCGCTTGGCGCCACCCGCGCCAACAGCGGCATCATTCACGCCGGGTATGACCCTGAACCGGGGACGCTGGCAGCCCGCTACAATGTCCCGGGCGCCCGCATGATACCTGAGATCGCCGCCGATCTGGACGTCCATTTCAGGCAGACAGGCTCTCTTGTCCTCGCCTTTTCCGACCGTGAAACGCAAGGACTCCATGCCTTGCTGGCACGCGGACAAAAAAACGGCGTGCCGGGGCTGCAGATCCTGTCGGCCGAGGCGACACGGGCATTGGAGCCGCGTTTGTCGGAGCGGGTAACGGCGAGTCTCTATGCGCCGACGGCGGGGATTGTCAATCCGTGGGAGCTCGCGCTCGCGTTCATGGAGACAGCCATTAAAAATGGCGTCCGCCTGCTTCTCGACGCCGCTGTGACGGGCATCGGGAAGGAAGAGGACCATTATCGTCTGCGCACGGCGGACGGCCGCGAGGTCAGCACCCGTTTCGTGATCAATGCAGCCGGTGCCTATGCCGATGAGGTGAGTGCCCTGGCGGCCGGCAAGCTGTTTTCAATCACGCCGACGAAAGGCGAATATTTCCTCTTCGACAAATCGGCCGGCGAGACGGTCGACCGGGTGATTTTTTGTGTCCCGGACGAGCTGGGGAAAGGTGTCATCATTGCACCGACCGTCCACGGCAACCTGATCGTCGGACCGGATGCCGAGCCGGTCGCCGACAAGGACGATACGGCTACGGATGGCGCGCGCCTGGCCTACGTCAGATCGAGAGCGCTCCAGGTCATTCCCTCGCTTCCATTCAATGACAATATCCGAAACTTTGCCGGACTGCGGGCGGCGGCCGATACGGACGATTTCGTGATCGGCTTTCAGGCTCCCGGATTCTTCAACGTCGCCGGCATCAAGTCGCCCGGCCTGACGGCGGCCCCGGCCATTGCCGACGATATCCCGCGGCGTTTTGCCGCTGCGGGATACCCCTTGAACCGGAAGGCATACTGGCAGGGCAAACGCCGCATCGTGCGCATTCGCGAGCTGCCGGCAGAGGAAAAGGCCGCGGCAATCAGGGCAAACCCTGCGTACGGGCATATCATCTGCCGCTGTGAAACGATCTCCGAAGGCGAAATTCTGGACGCCTGCCGGCGCGGCATGAAACCGGTCTCGCTGGACGGCATCAAGCGCCGTACCGGTGCCGGCATGGGGCGCTGTCAGGGCGGCTTCTGCGGTGCCGGCATCGTCGCCATTCTGGCTGGAGAAACGGGCATCGATCCGCTGCGGATCTGTCAGGATAAAGCGGGCAGCCGGCTCTTTGCCGGCCGGACCAAGTCGGCAGGCGGGACAGATGACTGAAACGGATCTGGTGATCATCGGAGCCGGACCGGCCGGCATGGCGGCTGCTCTTGCTGCCAGGGCCCGCGGCGTGGGCCGTATTCTCGTCCTGGAGCGAAACGGATTTTACGGCGGGATTTTGAACCAGTGCATTCACAACGGGTTCGGGCTGCATTATTTTGGTGAAGAACTGACCGGCCCGGAGTATGCCGAACGGTTCAGCACCGAATTGGCATCGGCGGCTGTGGACGTCCATCTCGATACGATGGTGCTGTCTGTGTCGCCCGACAGGCAAGTCGAGTATATCGGGCCGAAGACCGGCTATCAGGTCGTATCCGCCAAGGCTGTCATTCTTGCCACCGGCTGCCGCGAGCGCACGCGCGGTCAGATTTCGATTCCGGGCACGCGCCCGGCCGGTGTCCTCACGGCGGGGGCCGCCCAGCGTTACGTCAATCTGGACGGCTATCAGATCGGCCGCAGGATTATTGTTCTGGGCAGCGGCGACATCGGCCTGATCATGGCCAGGCGTCTGACGCTGGAAGGCGCTGAGGTCGTCGCCGTGGTCGAACTCATGCCCTATTCGTCGGGACTGACCCGCAATATCCGGCAGTGCCTCGATGATTTCGATATTCCGCTTCTGCTTTCGCATACGATCACGGAGATTCGCGGCAAGCACCGCGTCGAACAGGTGACGGTGGCCGCCGTCGACGCGGACAGAAAGCCGCTTCCCGGTTCTGAGACACGCTTCGATGTCGATACCGTGCTGCTGTCGGTCGGTCTCATTCCGGAGAATGAGCTGGCCAAAGGGGCCGGCATAGAGCTTGATCCGGTGACGGGCGGACCGATTGTCAGCGACAGGATGGAAACGTCTGTGCCCGGTATTTTTGCCTGCGGCAATGCCGTGCAGGTGCACGATCTGGTCGATTACGTCAGTGCGGAAGGCCGGCGGGCCGGCGACCACGCAGCGGATCTGCTTCTGAACGAGCCCGCTGCTAAGGAAGACCTGATCAGTCTCACGGCCACAGGGGACATTACGTATGTGGTGCCGCAGCAGATCAGGCAGTCGTCACTTTCTGCCGGCATTGACATATTTTTGCGCGTGAAGCGGCCGCTGCCGGGCGGCGGTGTCATCACGGTATGTGCGGACGGCACACCGATTCTCCGTTTCCGGCGAAAGCATCTGAATCCCGGAGAGATGGAGCGGCTGACACTGCCGCACCAGGTGATGTCGCAGCAGACGGCGGCCAGCTTCAGCATCAGTGTGGAGGCCCCATGATTGACTTGATTTGCATCTGCTGTCCCGAAGGCTGCCGTTTGCAGGTGGACCCTGACCACGATTATGCGGTGACGGGAAATCGCTGCCCGCGCGGTGAAACGTACGGCAGAGAAGAGGTCATCAGTCCGGTTCGTATTGTTACGTCGACCGTTCGGCTGACGAGTGAAACGGTGCCGCGGCTGCCCGTGAAAACAGATCGCCCCGTGCCGAAGTCCGTGATGTTTCAGGTGATGGACGAAATCAATCGTGTCGTTTTGAACCCGCCGGTCAGGCTGGGCCAGCCGGTTATTTCGGATGTTGCCGGCACCGGTGCCGATGTGGTGGCCACACGCACGGTGACGGCATGACGAACGGTGCGTTTCGGTTCGGCGACATCAGGCTTTACGTGCTGGATATGGACGGCACGCTTTATCTCAGCGACCGGCTGCTGCCGGGGGCGATGGACCTGATTGAATACTTCCGGGAGCAGGCCGTCCCGTTTCTCATGTACACGAATAACTCGTCACGCAGCGCAGAGGACTACGCGGCGAAGCTGAACCGGCTGAAAATCGAGGTTCAGCCGGACCTGATTATGACATCGGCGGACGTCATGGTCGACTGTCTGAAGACACGTCACCCGGGTGAACCGGTGGCCCTGCTCGGGACGCCTGCCTGTGCCGAGACCTTTCGCTCGGCCGGGGTTGAGCTTTCGGATGATGCCCGGATCGCGGTGGCCGCATTCGATACGACACTGACGTATGCGAAGCTGGTGCGTTTCTGTGATGTGCTGAGGGCCGGCGCCGTTTTTTATGCGACGCATCCGGATCTGAACTGTCCGGTCGATGGCGGGATGATTCCCGATCTGGGCGCATTCCTGGCCTTGATTGAAGCATCGACGGGCAGACGCCCCGAGATCGTCGGCAAACCGTTCCGGCCGACAGTGGCTGCCATTTCCCGCCGCACGGGCTTCGCACCGTCACAGATGGCTTTTGTCGGGGACCGGCTTTATACCGACATGGCGGTTGCGCGAAATAACGGAGCGCATGCCGTTTTGCTCATGAGCGGGGAAACTGACGATGCGATGCTGGCGGCAAGCAGCATACAGCCGGATGCCGTCTTTGCCGATGCGGCTGCGCTTCTGGAAGCGATCAGGGGTGAGCGGCCGTGAAAAATGGCGACAACCAGCAGGTCATCCAGCAGCGCATGACGACCCGGCCGGTCTCCCGGCTGATCAACAGACTGGCCGTTCCTTCGATTATCGGCATGCTGACGACGGCCATTTACAACATGGCCGATACCTATTTTGTCTCCATGATTTCCACCTCGGCCAGTGCGGCCGTTGGAATCTCACTGCCCCTGGCAACGATTATTCAGGCGGCCGGTTTTATGTTTGCGATGGGGGCCGGCAGCCTGATCTCGCGCAGCCTCGGCGCGAAAAATGTGCGCAAGGCTGACGATGCATTTGCGACCGCCCTCGCCGGCGTGGCGGTTCTGACGATGCTTATCCTCATTTTCGGTCAGCTCTTCCTGACCCCGATGCTGCGATTGTTCGGTGCGACCGATACCGCGCTGCCCTATGCCCAGTCGTATGCCAGAATTTTGCTTTTTGGTGCGCCAGTACTGGGAATGTCGTTTGTCTTCAATCATTCGCTGCGTGCACAAAGCCGCAACATCCTCTCCATGATCGGACTGATGACGGGCGGTATTCTCAATATTGTCCTCGATCCGGTCTTCATTTTCGGCCTTGATCTGGGGATCGCCGGTGCCGCCTGGGCGACTGTCATCAGCCAGATCGTGTCACTCAGCGTCCTGATCTGGATGATGCATTACAAATCGGAACTGACATTTCGCCTGTCCGGCGTATCGCGTCGGATGCGCGACTATCTGGAGATAGCAAAAATCGGCGCCGCCTCCCTCCTCAGACAGCTTCTCGCGAGCCTCGCCGTCCTGATCCAGAACAATCAGGCGGCAGTGTACGGAGACAGCGCGCTGGCCGCCATCGCCATTGTCGGGCGCATGGCGCTTCTGGTGCTCTCCATCGCCTTCGGCATCGGACTCGGCTTTCAGCCGGTGGCCGGCTACAATTATGGGGCCGGACTTTACAAGCGGGTCGCCGATGCCTGGCGCTACGCCTATATCCTGATGACCTCGATCGCCGGTGTGCTGGCTGTTGTGTTTTTTATTTTTTCACCGTCGCTGCTGGCATTGTTCCGTCCCGATGATGCCGCGGTGCTGGAAATCGGCACGCGCTCCCTTCGTCTGCATGCCGTTGGCATGGCCGTCATGCCGTTTCAAATCACGACAAATATGCTGATGCAATCGACCGGCCGCGCCAGAGAGGCGGCATTCCTCTCGACCACCCGCCAGGGCGTCTTTTTCATCCCGCTGATTCTGATCCTGCCGCAGTTATTCGGCCTGCTCGGCGTCCAGCTGGCGCAGCCCATTTCCGATGTACTCGCCTCGCTGGCCGCGATTCCGCTCCTGATCGGCTATATCCGAAAGCTGCGTCGCAATCAGCCGCGCTGACCCCGAATATTTCTGACACGGTTCGTTTTTGTTACACACGATTGTGTTTCAGTTGTAAAGCCGCCGAAACAAACAGTTGACTATTTGGTGTTATTTTAGTTTCATTGTTGCCGGTTGCCGTCGCAACTAATAATTTTCAAAGCTATCGTTCAGCACACTGTTGATTGCCCCTTGGCACATCTGTTGCCCAAAGGGTCGGTTAACAGCGTTCTGAAACGGAAAAATGAGAGGAACGCAATCTTGATAATCGACTTATTTCAATCCATTTTCGGTCAGGCTGGTCTGGCAGGTCTGCTTGCTGCACTGACGCTGCT
>DUPJ01000039.1 GCA_012838355.1 Clostridiaceae bacterium | reverse complement strand
TTCGCGTCGACGGGCAGCATTACTTTGTACCGCACAGGAATCTGCCGAAAACCGGCACGAAGGTGCGTCTGTACGTGACGCCGAACGCCGGATATGTCATGAAAATCGACACCATCGCCGAAGAAGCGACAGAAGATATGACTTTTTCCCGCAGAGCAAAAATTCTGGTCGGCCCTGACTGATATAGTGCCACTCATCGGAGGTGACTGATGGCACGACAATCGAATCGAAACGGCAACAGACGACCGACGGCTGATGAACTTGGGTTCTATCTGGCCAGTTCAGATCGGGACCTTCTGAACAAAGTTGAAGAGATTATGAGCAGGCAGGGAGTCGTCGGCCTTCGCGATGCGCTTGGCCGCATACACTATGTCGTTGACGGACGCAAAGGTTCACCATATGCGGCCAGGCGGATCGGCGAGACAGCGACACGGCTCGCCGGTGCCAATGAACAGGCTCTGCAGTGGCGAAGCGAACGTCAGTATGAAGCCATTGACCGCATTCTGCTCGGATACCGCTTCATGCGCACCCTGCGCGGGTATCGCTTTCTGCGTCACATGCTCCTGGTGTCTGTGAATGACCCGGCATCCCTGCACCCGATTTCGAAGCGCCTATATCCGGAAACAGGCCGTCACTACCGTGTTTCGCCCACGCAGGTAGAGCGTAACGTCCGTTACTTGCTGGACAGGCTCGCCGAAGACGAAGGGTTGAACGGCCGTGAAAGGGTGTCGCTCGCAGATGAAGCGGGCCGCCGGTTATCCGTGTCAGCAGCAGTGATTGTGCTGCACGATCAGGTGGTGACTGATCTCCAGCACAGCGTTCTGCATTGAGTGCCGCCCCGAATTGGCAGCAACAAAAAAGCTCCGCGTGAAAATGCGGAGCTTTTTTTTGAGAAAATACGTAAATCAGTCGTTGACCATTTCCTTGAGACCTTTGCCGGCCTTGAAAACAGGCGCTTTTGAAGCCGGAATCTTGATTTCCTTTTTCGTGCTTGGATTTCTGCCTTTGCGTGCTGCGCGCTGGCGAACCTCGAAGGTTCCAAAACCAACCAGTACCACTTTGTCACCGCTGGCCAGAGTCTGGGAGATGGTGCTAAGCACGCTGTTGATTGCTTTTTCGGTATCTTTCTTGCTGAGTGATGTCTCTTTTGAGACGGCATCAATCAAATCGGTTTTGTTCATGAATGAACCTCCTTTGTCTATCTCACATAAATATTAACAGTCATTGCGGTCGTGTCAAGACGAAAATGGGAAAAGTGCCGATGTATACGCACTTTCAGGTGCATACACGGGGCCGGCTTCCAAATATTCGGCGTGTCAGGTAACAATTCTTATGTTCATTTGCGTAAATTACGTTAGTATGTTGAGAGCAGTATTTTGAAAGAAGGTTGACACCATGAAAGCTACCAAAGATATGTTTGTTGCCGATGTCCTCAATATGGACCGGGGCACGATTCCGATTTTTTTCCGACACGGTTTGCACTGTCTCGGCTGTTCCATGTCGCACGGAGAAACACTGGAAGAAGCGTGCGCCGTTCATAATCTTGATTTGGCTCAGCTGCTGGATGATTTGAACGTTTATCTGACAGAAGCGTCTGCCGAGGCTGAAACCGGATCATGATCATCATCGTCCCCTTGACATAATCAACCGCCGCCATGCGGCGGTTTTTTCGTGATATGGGCTGGTTCTATGATAATATGGGTCATGTAATTTCAGTATCTGCTGAGATCAAACTGAGGTGGTAGATGACGTCTCCAGTGCGACGTATTACGCCGAAAAAGGCGATTCTGGTTTTGTTCGACATCAGCGCAGCGGTCGCTGCGATTTTGTTTGCCTGTCTGATTTATTACAGCGGTTCGATACCGGCTTCCACGCTCGATTCGCTTCGCAACACGTGGTATATCTACCTGATTACGAGCGGATTTGTATTTTATCTGAGCGGCTTTTACGATCAGATGTGGGCGTATTCGTCCGGAACCGCGTATCTGTCATTGTTCATCGGCGTCTCTTTCCATATGCTCGTGATGGTCATGGTAAGCCAGCTTCTGGGTGAACGACTCGGCTTTCCGATCTACATTCTTTACTGGTTTTTGCTCTTGACGGCCGTGTCAGGGGTGCGGCTCCTATACCGTCTGACCCGCAGCAACAGTCCGTTCCTGGCGCGTATCCGGGGCCGCGATCCGGTCACCGGTCAGATTCGGGTCATGATTGTCGGTGCCGGCGTCGCCGGCAGTCAGGTCATTCTGGAAATGAAAACACGTCAGCAGGTTCGCGTGCCGATACTCGCGATCGACGACAATCCGCTGACGCATACGTATCAGAACAACGGCGTACCCGTGCTGGGAAACCGTTTTGCCATCCCGGCTCTGGCGAGACAATATGAAATCGACGAAATTATTATTGCGATCCCGTCTGCGAGACCGGAACGGATAAGAGAAATCGTTGAGATCTGCCATCAGACACCGTGCCGGGTGCGTATTCTGCCATTTTTCGGGGATCTGATCGAAGGCCGCTTCACGCTGGCCGATATCCGCGATGTGGCCATCGAAGACTTGCTCGGCCGGGATCCGCAGGATCTCGAAATTGACAAAATCAGCTCGTATCTGACCGGTAAAACGGTGCTGATCACGGGCGGCGGGGGTTCGATCGGCGGTGAACTGTGCCGCCAGATTGCGCCGTTTGGGCCGTCGCGCCTGATCATATTCGAAATATACGAGAATAATGCCTATACCTTGCAGCAGGAATTGTCGGCACGCTACGGCACGTCACTGAATCTCACCGTGCTGATCGGATCGATTCGTGATCAGGCACGGCTGAACGATGTCTTTGAGACGTATCGGCCGGATGTCGTTTTTCATGCTGCCGCCCACAAGCATGTGCCGCTGATGGAAGAGAGCCGCGCTGATGCCGTCAAGAACAATGTGTATGGCACGAGAAATGTGGCGGAGACGAGCGGACGCTACGGTGCGTCGCGCTTTGTCCTGATTTCGACCGACAAGGCCGTCAACCCGACGAATGTGATGGGCAGCACGAAGCGCATCGCCGAAATGGTGATTATGCAGATGCGCGAGCGGTTTCCCGAGACACGATATGCCGCCGTCCGGTTCGGCAATGTGCTTGGCTCGTCGGGATCGGTAATCCCGCTTTTCAAGCAGCAGATTGAACGGGAGAAGCGTGTCACGGTGACACATCCGGACATCGAGCGCTTCTTCATGACGATTCCGGAAGCGGCCTGCCTCGTGCTGCAGGCGGGTGCTTACGCGAACGGCGGCGAGATCTTTGTGCTGGATATGGGCAAGCCCGTGAAAATATCCGATCTCGCGCGCGACTTGATTCGCCTGTCCGGGTATGAGCCGGATGTCGATATACCGATCGAATACGTCGGCCTTCGTCCCGGCGAGAAGATGTTCGAAGAGCTTTATCTCGATTCGGAAGCCATGCACAAGACGGAACACGACAAGATCTTTGTACTTGAGCCGGTGGCCAGCAAGCAGGCATTGCGCACGGAAGCCAAGCGTCTGGAAGGCATCATCAATGCATCGGAGAGCGGTCTCGGCTCATTTCTGGACCAGTTGCTTAAGTAATTGACATGACACTTTCAGGCATTGCTCATATCGCCCGCTACGCATTTGCGTTTGTGATCGTGTG
>DUPJ01000038.1 GCA_012838355.1 Clostridiaceae bacterium | reverse complement strand
GGCAAACATGCAATTGATCAGGGAGGCGACAACGAGCCGCGTGGCCGGCGGATACTGACCGCTTCCGCCGTGGTCCGGCGACGGCTCCGTTATGATCGTGTAGCCTTCCATTTCCGTGACGCTGGTTTTCCCTTCACCGGCTCTTGTAATTGCGTAGACTTCCATATTGTTATTGTTCTCCTTCGGGTGTGCTTCCAATCCAGTTTAGCATGAGTCGGACTGCACGTTCACAACCGTTTTTGCAGGTTTACAAATAAAAATTCATATGTTATCGTCACAGGCAAATGCGATGAGGGAGAAAAAGTAGGTCCGAGCTTCGGCTTTCAGAGAAGTGCCGCCAGGTGCAAGGCATTAGGCAGAAACGGACGCGAATACATCTCCGGAGCAGCGCTCTGAAATGAAAGTAGGAAGCGACGGGTGCGCCCGTTACAGCGTCCGGGTATACCCCTGCTTTTGCAGGCGTACCTGACGAGGCTTCCGCTGCGAAACGGAAGCGAAGAGAGGTGGTAACACGTCACCGCGACGTCCTCTTGCACAACGGCAGGATGGGCGTTTTTTTATGGTCGTTTCATCCTGACATGCGCGCGGATACGTCAAGGAGGAATACGTCATGAAGGCAATTCGATTTTTTTCAGGAGAAGACATCCCGCTGGAGCGGCACAAGGTGCGCATCGTGCAGAAGCTCGAACTGCTGCCCGTTGAAGAAAGGCAGCAAAAGATCTTCGAGGCAAAAAACAATCTCTATCTTCTGAAAAACCGGGACGTGTTTCTCGACATGCTCACGGACAGCGGCGTCAATGCCATGAGTGACCGGCAGCTTTCCGCCATGATCGATGCCGACGATGCTTATGCCGGCAGTGAAACATACGTTGAACTGGAGGCGAAAGTTAAGGAACTGTTCGGAATGGATCATTTTCTGCCTGCGCATCAGGGGCGCGGCTGCGAGAAGATTCTTGCCGATCTTCTCGTCCGGCCGGGCGATCTCTTACCCATGAACTATCACTTCACGACAACGAAGGCCCACATCACGCGCTGCGGAGGTGAAGTGCTGGAACTGCTCGCAGAGGGCGGTGAGATCTGCCAGAGTGACGACCCGTTCAAAGGCAACATGAATGTTGCCGCGCTCCGGGACCTCCTCGCGGATAAAAGCCGCCGCATCCCATTCGTGCGCATGGAGGCCGGCGCAAATCTGATCGGCGGACAACCCTTTTCTCTGGCAAATCTGCGTGAAACGGCCGATGTCTGCCGCGCTCATGATGTTTTGCTCGTTCTGGATGCTTCACTTTTGCAGGACAATCTTTACTTTATAAAAGTACGGGAAACGTCCTGCCGCGACACATCGATCCGCGAGCTGACGCGAGCCATCGCCGACTGCTGCGACATCATCTATATGTCGTTTCGCAAACTTGGATTTGCCAAAGGCGGCGGTATTGTGATGCGCGATAACCCGCTTGTCGGCCGCCTGAAAGAGCTGGTCGTCCTGAATGAGGGATTTCTTACCTACGGCGGCATGTCCGTCCGGGAGATGGCCGCCGTCACCGTCGGTCTTGAGGAAACGATGGATGAGACGGTCATCGCACAGGGGCCTGAGTTCATCCGCTACATGACTGGCGAGCTGGTTCGACGCGGCATTCCCGTCGTAACACCGGCCGGCGGTCTCGGCTGTCATCTGAACGCAGGACAATTTTTGCCGGATATTCCGGGTGAAGCCTACCCTGCCGGTGCTCTGGCTGCTGCCTTGTATATTGCGGGCGGGATCCGCGGCATGGAGCGTGGCACCATGAGCGAACAGCGCAACACCGACGGCAGCGAGCATATCTCGCCGCTGGAACTGCTCAGACTGGCTGTGCCGCGACGTGTCTTTACTCTCAGTCAGATCAAGTACTGCATTGACCGTGTCCATTGGCTCTGGGAAAACCGTTCCCTGATCGAAGGCTTGCGTTTCACCAGAGAACCCGAGATCCTCCGTTTCTTCGTGGGTGAACTGGAACCGGTGTCGGACTGGCAGGATAAACTCGCGGCCCGCTTTCGCGCCGATTTCGGTGATTCACTGTAAATCAGCCGACACGGGACGGTTTTCGATTCTGCCACAGCCGGTCAGCTTTTTTTGCCCATCGTTTCGCGATGTCGTCGGTTTTGGCGATCAGGTCCATTAGTCTTCTGGCATTAAAGACGATATTTATGCGCTTGTCCAGATAATCATACGCCAGACGCGGCTTTGCCTGTTTCATCTGCCGCATCGGCAACCACGCGAATGGCCTTTTTTAGGAGCGGCCAGGGGATGTTGAGTGCAGGCAGCAGGCGAATTCTGTCCTTTGCCTGCAAAACAATCACGCCGGCTTCGCGGCAGGCGTCAATCACCAGAGCTGCCGGTCTGACTGTCTTTATGCCGATCATCAAGCCAATGCCGGTGACTGCGATAATGCCGCGCGCACTGCTGAGTGTATCCCTGATATAAGCGGATTTACTTTCAACCTCATGCAATAAATCGTCGTCGAGTCGGCTTAACACGTGCAGTGCGCCAGCCGCTGCGACGGGATTGCCGCCAAACGTCGATCCGTGTGAGCCAGGTCCAAGCACATCTGCTGTTTTTTCTCCAAACAAGGTAGCTCCGAGCGGCAGTCCTCCGCTCAGCCCTTTGGCGGTACTGACGATATCGGGGGTGATGCCGGTATGCATGTAGGCAAACAGTTTGCCTGTGCGCCCGGCACCCGTCTGCACTTCATCGGCTATAAGGAGGATATCGTTTTCGGCAGCGAGCGATGCCAGCTGCCGGACAAATGCAGGATCGAGCACAACGACACCACCTTCGCCTTGCACAATTTCAATCAGAAAGGCGGCAACCTGTCCTTTTTCAACGATGTTGCAGACGTGTTCAATGGATGGTTCACATGATTCAAATCCCGGCGTCAACGGCAGAAACTCCTGATGGAACGATGACTGTCCGGTCGCCGCCAGCGTCGCGAGCGTGCGGCCGTGAAAACTGTTTCTCAGGGTAACAATCAGATCGCGCTGGCCGGGATAATGTAATTCGGCATATTTTCTGGCCGCCTTGATGGCACATTCATTCGCTTCCGCTCCGGAATTTGAAAAGAATACTTTTTTCATCCCGGAACGCAGGCAAAGCTGCTCAGCCAGTTGTGCAGCCGGCTTCGTGAAATAGAGGTTTGACGAGTGCTGCAATGTGGTTAGCTGAGCCGTTACGGCTTCACACCAGGCAGGGTCGGAGAAGCCTAGTGTATTGACGGCAAGACCGCTGCCCAGGTCAATGTAAACCCGGCCATCACGATCCGTCACTTCCGAACCGCGCCCGCAGACCAGTTCAAGCGGGTAGCGGCGATAGGACGGAACGACATACGTTCGATCGAGATCCATCACATTCACGGTAGTTTCTCCTTCAACCGCCGGTAATCAAGGTGCCGGCACCTTCATCGGTCAAGAGCTCCAGCAAAAGGGAATGGGGTATTCGGCCGTCCAGGATGAACACTTTCGGTACACCCAGGCGGATCGCGTGCAGCCCGCTTTGCAATTTCGGCACCATGCCGCCGGAAATCATGCCGGAGCTGAATAAGGCTTCTGCGTCCTCACAGTCAATCCGGCTGATCAGGCTGGCTGGGTCGGAAACGTCTTTCAGAATGCCGGCTGTATCGGTCATTAGAAAGAGACATTCCGCGCCAAGCGCACCGGCAATGCAGGAGGCGGCTGTATCGGCGTTGATGTTGTATACAGTGCCGTCAGAGCCGGCTCCAAGTGACGAGACAACCGGGATGTACCCCGAATCAATCAGATCAAGCATGACTGCCGGATCGATGCTGACAATGTCGCCAACCTGGCCCAGACGCGGATCCAGTGTGTTTGCTTCGATCATGCGGCCGTCCATGCCGGATATCCCGATTGCTTTGCCGCCGTAAGTTTGCAGCATATTGACCAGACCGAGATTGACCTTTCCGGCCAACGCCATCTGCACGTATTCCATTGTTTCGCTGTCAGTGACCCGGAGTCCATCGACGAATCGGGTTTGCTTCCCCACCTTGGCGAGCAGATCAGTGATCTCAGGCCCGCCGCCGTGGACAAGCACAACGCGGATGCCGATCAGAGACAGCAGGACAATGTCCTGCATCACCTGATGTTTCAGCATTTCGCTGACCATCGCGCTGCCGCCATACTTGACGACAACGGCTTTGCCGCTGTATTGGCGAATATACGGCAGCGCTTGCGTCAGTACCTCGGCCCGTTCAGGATTGGACACACTCATCATCATCACCTACGACCGATAGTCTCCGTTGATGCGCACATAGTCATAGGTCAGATCGCATCCCCACGCCATCGCCGTATCCGTTCCGGCATGAAGGTCGACCTGAATCTCGACTTCCGGGCAAGACAGAATCGCGTGCGCCTGATCCTCATTGAACATAACACCGTTCCCGTTTCGGCACACCGTGATCCGCCCCGCAGCAGAGGCAAAGCCGACTTCAATGCGGTCGACGTCGACATCGGCACCGCTGTTGCCGATCGCGCACAGCACGCGGCCCCAATTGGCATCAGCACCATACATGGCGGCTTTCAGAAGATTCGATGCGACGACCGATTTGGCCGCCTTTCTTGCGGTCACAAGGTCTTTTGCTCCGCTGACGCGGCATTCGAGAAGGCGTGTCGCCCCTTCTCCGTCGGACGCAATGAGGCGGCAAAGCTGAACCGTGACTGAATTCAGCGCACGCATGAACAGGCGAAAAGCAGGGCCGTCTTCATCAATTTCGGCATTTCCGGCCAGGCCGTTGGCCATCACGACAACCATGTCGTTTGTCGATGTATCGCCGTCGATGCTGATCTGGTTGAAGCTGCTCTGGACGTCATGACTGAGCGCATGCCAAAGCCGTTCATTTGTGATGGACGCATCGGTTGTGATAAAGACGAGCATTGTCGCAAGGTCCGGGTGCACCATGCCGGAGCCTTTCGCGATACCGCCGACGGTACAGACAGAACCGTCCAGCTCAAATCGGACAGCCACCTCCTTCACGACAGTATCGGTCGTCATAATCGCTTCGGCCGCCAGCGTGCTCTTGTCCCCCAGGCCGGCCGCGAGTGCCGGCAGGTGTGCGGCGATCGGGCTGATGTCAAGCGGCTGGCCGATCACGCCGGTCGAAGCCACAACAATTTGCTCGGACGGCACGCCCAGTGCATCCCCGGTCAGCCGACACATGGCGAGCGCCACATCTCTGCCGTCCGCGTTGCATGTATTCGCATTGCCGCTGTTGCAAATGATGGCTTGTGCCATGCCGTCAGCCAGATTGGCTTTAGTCTGGAGAAGCGGTGCACCCTTGACCTTGTTTCGGGTATAGACGGCTGCGGTTCGTGCCGGCACCTCGCTGTAAATCAAGGCCAAATCCCTTTTGGCTTTGTTCTTGCGAATACCCGCATGGATGCCGTTGGCCAGAAATCCGCGCGCCGCCGTCACGCCGCCTCCTAATACTTCAATGCTCGGATTTGCCGTCACACACTGTCCTCTCACATAACACCTGCTTCCAGCCTGAGGCCTTTCGTCTCCGCTTGTCCAGTCATCAGGTTGAGACACTGGATGGCGGCTCCAGCCGCTCCCTTGCCAAGATTGTCGTATTGAGCCAGCAGGAGCATGCACGATGCATTGCCTGTGACAGTCACCTCCATGGCATCCGAACCGGCAAGGCGGTTGGCACAGGCGAAACCGTCCTGATCGATGCGGTCGACAAAGAAAATGACAGGCCCCCGGTAAGCTTGACGCAGACAGGCGGCAACATCGGCAGCCAGATAGCCCGGGTTCAGCTGTTTCCTATGAAGCGGAATACTGACCAGCATACCGCGCGCGCAAGCCGCCACGATCGGCTGAAAGACCGGCTGTTCTGACAGAGCCGCATGCAGCTGCATCTCGGGAAGATGCTTGTGCGCCTGATCGAGCGCATAGGAACGGGGCGCCTGAAGCGCATGTGCCTCTGATTGTTCATATGTCTCTATCATGGCCTTGCCTCCGCCGCTGTATCCGGTCAGAGACGTACAGCTGATGACTGCATCCGCCGGTACAATCCCGGCGCTGATCAAGGGGTGCATCAGAGCGATAAAGCCGCTCGCATGGCAACCGGGCACACTGACACGAACGGCTGAACGGATTTTATTTTTTGCAACGTCAGACAGTTCAGGAAATCCGTACGCCCAGCCGCTGGCTGTACGGTGTGCAGTAGATGTATCGATCACGCGCAGTGACGGGTTTTCGATCAGAGTCAGGGCTTCTCTGGCGGCACTGTCCGGCAGGCACAGAAGTGCGATATCGCTGCCGTTCAGGGCTGCACGTCTGGCGTCGCCATTTTTCCTCATAGCACCGGCGAGCCGTTGCACGACAATATCCGTGCGTTCGCGCAGGCGTTCACCGATGACCAGGCCGGTCGTGCCGGCGGATCCGTCTATAAAAACCTTCACGGCGCGCCTGCGGCAGAACGGATAAATGCGAGCTGAACTGCAATGGAATCTGGTGATGGTCCGCCGGCTGAGGCACGCCTTTCGAGGCACGATTCGAGCCGGATACTTTCATAAAGATCAGCCTCAAACCGATCGGAAAAACCGTGATACGCATCGAGCGGGAGCTGATCAAGCGTCAGGTCATGGTCGATGCAGTACCGGACCACATCCCTGACGACATGGTAGCTCGTGCGAAACGGCAGCCCCTTCCGGGTCAGATAGTCAGCCAGGTCAGTGGCATTGAGGAATCCGTCTTTGGCGGCCTGTTTTGCCTTTGCCTGATCCACCTTCAGGGAACGGATCATGGGCGTAAAGACCGTGAGACAGTCGCTGACCGTATCGACGCCGTCAAAGAGAGCCTCCTTGTCTTCCTGCATATCTTTGTTGTACGCCAGCGGCAAGGCCTTCATGGTGGTCAGGAGCGCGACGAGATGCCCGTAAACGCGTCCCGTTTTGCCGCGCACCAGTTCGCAGATATCGGGATTTTTCTTTTGCGGCATGATGCTTGAGCCGGTTGTGTAGGCATCGTCCAGCCGGACAAACGAGAATTCCCGGCTGAGCCAGAGGATCAGTTCCTCGGCAAAACGGGAAAGATGCATCATGATAAGTGACAAATCGGACAAAAGCTCGATGCCGAAGTCGCGATCTGCGACGGCATCGATACTGTTTTCTGCCGTGCGTTCAAAACCAAGTATGGACGCCGTAAATGCCCGGTCAATCGGGTATGTTGTTCCGGCCAGAGCACCGCTGCCGAGCGGCGATACGTTCAGCCGCCTTCTCGTTTCTCCAAGCCGTTCAAGATCACGCTGAAACATCATCGCATAAGCCAGGAGATGGTGACCGAACGTAACAGGCTGGGCTCTCTGCAGATGCGTGTAGCCCGGAAATATCGTTTTATCGTGCTGTTCCGCCTGATCGGCCAGTACCGACATGAGTGTTCGCAGCTGATCTTGCAGCAGATCCACAGCATCGCGCAGATAGAGCCGCAGATCCGTCGCAACCTGATCGTTGCGGCTTCTTGCCGTGTGCAGGCGTTTGCCGGCATCGCCGATGCGCCGGGTCAGTTCAGTTTCGACGAACGTGTGAATATCTTCGGCAGCCGGGTCGATCCGAAGATCGCCCTGATCAATCTCGGCAAGGATGCCGGCAAGCCCGGTTTCAATGGCGTGACCGTCCTCTTCGGAGATAATGCCCTGCCGCGTGAGCATGGCCGCATGAGCCCGCGACGCCGCCATATCCTGCCGGTACATGCGGCTGTCAATTTGGATTGACGCATTGAATCGTTTTGCTGCCGGATCGGCCGCTTCTTCTCGCGTGGATTCCCACAGTGCCTTCATGGCATGAACCGGCCGGCACCGACACCTGCCAGCGTCTGCTTATGCACCTGAGTCTGCACTTTCCAGGGCAAACCGTACAGATTGATGAAACCGGTTGCGTCCGCCTGATTGTAGTCGTTGTCCTCGCCAAACGTGGCAATTTCCTGTGCGTAAAGCGACCACGGACTCCACACGCCCGCCTTTATGATGTTGCCCTTGTACAGCTTCAGTCTGACCTGTCCCGTGACCGTTTCCTGGGTTTTGTCGACAAACGCGGACAATGCTTCTCGGAGCGGCGTATACCAGAGGCCGTTGTACGCCAAATCAGCAAAAGAGAGCGCGATCTCCGCCTTTTTATGTGCAGTCATTTTATCGAGGCAGATGGTCTCCAGGTAGTCGTGTGCCGCATACAGGATGGCACCGCCCGGTGTTTCATAAACACCGCGGCATTTAATGCCGACCAAACGGTTTTCCACGATGTCGAGCAGGCCGATGCCGTTCGCGCCCCCTATCTCGTTCAGACTGAGAATGATTTCGTGCACGCTCATCGCTTCACCGTTCAGCGCCACCGGTACGCCTGCTTCAAAATCAAGCGTCAGATACGCCGGTTCGTCAGGAGCATCGAGCGGCGAAACACACATTTCGAGAAACCCCGGCTTTTCATATTGCGGTTCATTGCCCGCGTCTTCCAGATCGAGTCCCTCGTGTGAGAGATGCCACAGATTCTTGTCTTTGGAATAGTTCGTTTCACGGCTTATTTTCAGCGGGATGCCATGCGCCTCGGCATAATCAATTTCGTCTTCGCGTGATTTAAGCGACCATTCGCGCCACGGCGCAATCACCGGAATGTCCGGCGCAAAATGCCGGATCGCAAGTTCAAAGCGCACCTGGTCGTTCCCCTTTCCGGTGCAGCCGTGGCAGATAGCGTCGGCCCCCTCCAGCTCAGCGATTTCGACCAGACGCTTGGCTACCAGCGGACGCGCCAGCGCCGTCCCGAGCAGATAATCCTCATACCTGGCACCGGCTTTCAGTGCCGGCACCAGAAATTCATCGACGAACGTTTCGCTCAAATCTTCGACATAGAGTTTTGCTGCCCCCGATCTCAAGGCTTTTTCTTCCAGGCCGTCCAGCTCGTCGTTTTGACCGAGGTCACCGCACACCGCGATCACCTCGCAGTCATCGTAATGCTCCTTCAGCCACGGAATGATGACCGATGTGTCCAATCCGCCCGAATAAGCCAGTACTACTTTGTCGAATTTCTGATTCATCTGAATTGCCCTTCCGCGCCCGCATCTGTCTTGCCGGGTTGCATGAATTCTAGATCAATGGAAATAAATATACAAGAAAATCACGATAAGAATGCCCAATTCTACATATTTACAAATACATTCTAATATTTAACCATTAATTTTGATGAGAATGCGAACCAATCCGTGCAAACTTCGTCTTTGAGCGGTAAAATATAAAGGCTAACTTTTTGTTCAGGGAGCGTGAATCTCGATGAACCGTTCATCTGATCGTTTGACTCAGCGTGTCGCACGTTTGCTGGCCGGTCTGCTGGTCCTTGTGACAATCATGCCGATGTTCCCGACTCATGCGTCTGCAGCGGCCGTCTTTGCAGAAAGTGCTCCCGTCATCGTCATTCCCGGCATTATGGGCAGCGAGCTTTTTGACGATCAAGGCGACAAAGTATGGCTGTCATTCGGACGCTTCAACATTGATGCTTTGCGCTGTGAAAATAAGGCAATGCCGCTCGCGGTAAAGGGACGGCTCATCAATAATGCAAAGACATCCGATCGTGTT
>DUPJ01000037.1 GCA_012838355.1 Clostridiaceae bacterium | reverse complement strand
TTTCCCTCGTATAGTAGTAAATGCGATCAAGAAATCTGCTGAAATCTTGATCAGGTTGAATGTTCAAACGCCCTGTTTGATAATGGTTTAGAAGGCCGTTGAGGTAAGTTCTTCTTTCCCTTGAAGTGCATGAAGCAGCTTCTGCGAAAGTCAGTTCCCCTGGCCTTATGATTAGCTTCGAACCGCTGGATGTTTGTCAGTCCCACGCTCCTTTGGCAGGAGGAATCATGCAGCTTGTGGCTGAGTGAATTCTGATACGAGGGTGTCGATGCGTAAGTGCCCAGGGCGTTTGCTTCAACCGACCTTTTAGTTTTTATGAAAGGAGGTGAAAGCGATGTTAGACACTGTTTTCATCGGCATCGATGTGAGCTCCAGAACGAACGTGGTTCATGTCATGGACCATGTTGGCAACAAGCTTTGGTCAGATGAGTATATGAACTCGGCACCAGGCGCGGAGACGCTGGTTGCTCATCTGCTTAAGGATCCACGTTGTGACAAGGCGTTCTATCGCTTTGGCCTTGAGGCCACCGGCGTCTACGGCAAGGGTGTGGCGATGTTTCTTCGGGAAACCCCGAAGATCCATCCCTCCAGAAAAGCCGTTCATGTCCTGAACCCCAAGCACGTGAAGCGATTCCGTGATTCGTACTCGGACTTACCGAAAGACGACTTTACGGATGCCTTTGTTATCGCCGACAGTCTTCGCTTCGGGCGAATCGCCGCGAAGGAGGTTGTCGTGGAAGACAAATACTTAGCACTCCAGACCTTGACCAGATGGCGCTTCCAATGCGCTCATGAGCTCACACGCGAGAAAAACCGCTATCTGCAAAACCTGTTCCAGAAGTTTTCGTCAATGGTGCAGCAACAAGGCACCTCTGACCAGTTGTTCAGTGACCTCTACGGCGCGACGGCGATGAATCTGGTGGACGACTTCGAAGACGTTGACCAGATCGCTTATACGCCGTTAGAGGAGCTCACCGCCTATCTCGTGGAACAAAGCAAGAACAAGTTCGCTGAGCCCGAGGAACTGGCTAAAGACATTCGAAAGGCCGCCAGAACGTCCTTCCGATTACCTAAGGCCATACAGGATTCTCTGAACCAAGTGCTCGCCATGCAAACAAACGTCATCCGCTTCTATGAGAAGCAACTCAAAGACCTCGACAAGGTCATTGAGCGTCAGATGCAGGCGATTCCCAATACGTTGATGTCCATCCCCGGCATCGGTCCTGTCTATGCGGCAGGATTGATCGCCGAGATTGGCGACGTCAAGCGATTTGAGAACGAAGCGGCCTTAGCCAAGTACGCCGGACTGACCTGGACAAAACATCAGTCAGGCACCTTTACGGCTGACTATACGCGACTGATCCAAGGTGGCAATCGCTTTCTTCGGTATTACTTTTGCCAGGCGGCAAACAAGGTGCGGCAGCATGATCCGGACTACCAGGCGTTCTACCGGAAGAAGCTGCGCGAAACGCCACGCACGCCACATAAACGTGCACTCGTACTGACTGCCAGAAAACTGGTCAGACTGGTCTACGTACTGCTACGTGACCAGCGACTCTATAAGCTGCCGTTGCGCTAGCGCGCTCCAGCTCCCTTTTTTCCTGTTCTCCGACAGGCCTGTTAAGGTTGCTCACATTCATTCGAAACTATTCATTTTTCAAGGTTCTGCGCAGTAATTGCCGCTTGACTTCTTACCGCTGGACTTCTGTCGTGCTGACCGTTCGCTGATCTGATGAAGTATCTGTGCACATGGTGTGTGTCTGCTGCCAGATGTGCATCTTTCGGCCAAGCGGGCCGTCAAATCCGGATGCGTTTCGCCGCTGCTCACTTTTTGCACAGCGCAGCCCCCCTGTCCATTATACATAGTTCATGACGTTGCCCATGATCGATGCGCAAAAGATCCTGAAACCCCTTGCAGGCAATGTTGAAATATTTCCCTATTCAGAACGAAGGGCAAGCATTTTTTCGTTATAAACAAGCGGCCAACCGTTCGTGAGTTTCTCGTTGTGCTGTCAGAACAGGCCAGCCTGCCTTTGGTCGACTTTCACGATCTGTTCGGCGCACTTTCTCGCCGACGCATACTTCAGATAATGAAAATCGCGTCCTTCCGCCCGCACGGCTGCAGACAACGCATGAAAGAGTGAATGGGAAATCGCATTCGGCTGGATAAAAACAAGATCCGCGCTCCTGATGACGTTCGTCAAAGCAGCATGTCGGTCGAAAAAGCGTACATTTGGCAGGAAGGGACGGATCGTTTTTTTCCACGATTCATGACCGCCGAATACGACAATACGTGACGTCACCTCATACGGGAATTCAACAGACGCGTCGTCCGCGAATATTTCTTCGCCGCCGGCACTGTCTTCCAGAGAGAAGGCCAGGTCGCGCAGCGAAATCAGTTCCTGACGGTCCAGTTCAGCTGAGGCCTTGAACGTGTCGAAACGTCTTTCCTGATCCCGGATCGTGCGCCGGCTCTGATACAACGCTTCACGCAGCTGCGCAACCGTCTTCTTCAGCGACGCAATTTCTTCCTGCAGAAGCGTCGTTTTTTCATCGGTCATTTCCGCTTTTGTCTCCGGCACCTTGTCCTTGTTTGCCGCTGATGCCGGTTTCAACGGCGTTGCCTTCAGGGGCGGCTTATCTGCATCGGTCGAATTATGGCGGTCTTCACTTTCATCACCGATCTGAAAGCCCAGGCAATGACCGATCAGGGACATGGCGGCAATCTCGTGCGCTTCGATATCCGTTGCACCCGAAAGCTTGGCGAAGCGGATAATGTCTTCCGATAATGTATGCCTGCGCGGCAGAACCATGCCGCTGACGAGGTACACTAACTGGGGGTAGTTTATCCGCCAGAGATCACCTGGCGTGATGGCCTTGATCCGGGCGGCCGCATCGTCCTCTTCCAGCAGATCCGACTCGTCTTCTTTTGCCTCATCTTCACCCAGCACCCGCGGAGCGTAGTCGAGGTCAAGGTACAGATGCCGGGCAAACGAGGGTCTTCCCTTTGAAACGATTCTCGTTACATTGAAAACCTCATCTACACTCCAGGGCAAAAGCGCAGCCGTCTGAGACAGAACGACCATCACTGCGGCTGCAAGGCCGGCGGCGGTATGTCCGGCCGATTGCGCCAGCATGGCGCCAGCCAGGAGTTCATACGGCTCTTCAATCGTCAGCATCTGCATTTCCGCGGCCACCCGGCTGCCGTATTCTCGGCGGATGTATGCCTGATCCCACTGTGCAAACATGTCGTTTGCTTCGACGTAAGAATCGAATTCGCCCCAAGCCATAAGACGATTCAAGTACTCCAGGTTCTGCCTCAATTGTTCGACTGCATGCTCGTGATGTGTTTCAGGCCTGCCGGCAAACGGTGCACCTGCATTCAGACCGGCCAGTTCCCTCTTGATTGACTCGAGCCGCAGTCTAGTCTGCGTTATTTTTTCTTGGTCTCTGGCAGATAATCTGACCAACCGCAGCAGCGTAGAAAACACAGTTTCATCGTACTGCGCAATGAGTTTGTTCTTGGTTTCCTCATCGATCAGGGCAATTACTTTTTCGAAATCAGCCCTTCTGCTTTCCGATCGATGCCGCAGCATACTGATCGCGCCCGAGATAAGACTTGGATGATGAACGACGTCTTCCCCCATCGCATAATCTGGCCATTCGGAATCGTCATAAACTGGCGGACACAAAGCCATGAACGATTTCCACGTCGGACCGTCCAGATCGATCAGTACTGTTTCCATCTGGTCGTCTTCAGCGCTTTTCGTCAGTATCTGGTCTATTTCTTTCAGTTTTACGACAGTGAAATAATCGAGCAGCCACGTGGCGAAGCCTTGCTGCAGCGTTTCGTTTTCGGCAAAAAGGGAGAACGTGTCGGCCGGATAAGCGACAACCCGGATCAGCCCGCCAAGAACAGACTCGGCAGGCCATTCCGGCAAATGCTCAAGCAGGCGCGGATAAACAGAGAGAAGACATTTCTTTCGGAACAAGAGATCGGCCGGTGGCTCGAAGACAAGCCCAAAGTCAGTGTATTCCCTGAAAGCGCCATCGATTCTTATTTTCTCCGCTTTTGACAGATTCATCTTCCTTCGTTCAGAATGGCCAAGCGATTCCGATCCGTCAAGTCCCAATGCAGACGGCGATCACAAGATGACACACCGCCGGCCTTCGCCGGAAGAGCGATGCCGCTTTTTCGCACTGAACCATTGCGCTTGTGGAACGAACAATCCCGCCATGATGGGCAAAGCACAAAACACATTTGGAAGGAATCCACCTTCAGATCACGAGCGATCCGACGCGAGTCGTCAATGTGCGAATGCGGCTGCCGTTACGCTGCGTCGTCCGATCTGGCGATCGCTCGTAGTATTCGGCACCAACCTGC
>DUPJ01000036.1 GCA_012838355.1 Clostridiaceae bacterium | reverse complement strand
GGCAGCCGCTTTATACTGCCCTGCGAGACGACATGCCAAGTGACGAGTACTACAAGATTCACGACTGCATTGTTCGAAACGGCGATTACCGTCTGCATACGTTTGTCCTGGATGAAACCATAACGGAGACACTGGAAGCACTCCAGGCGATCGCGCCGGATGCGCCGATCGAAACCGTCGAACGCTTCTGCAATGAAGCATTTCACAATTATCTGACCGGTGCCGATTTCCAATAAGCGGCTCTGACGGCCTGCCGTCAAGCCGGATGAGGGATGTCTCACGATCACGCGTGCGTGAGCGAGACATCCCTTTTCACATCAGAATGCTAACCGGGTTCGTTCGAGAGTGTGCGGAGCACATAGTCCGAAAACTCGGCGCACGTCGCACCGTTCCTGTCGCCGCTGACCACGAGACGCCTTTCGCTCTCGAGGCAGACGTCAAGGGCCTGCGCCAGTCGCAGAGCCGCCTTAGTCCTGCCGATATGCCGGAGCATCATTTCGACGGCGCGAAAAAGGCTCGCCGGATTGCAGTACGCTGCCAGACCGTCAGCGATCAGGCGCGGAGCCGACCCGTGAATCGCTTCAAACATGGCGTAGCCATCGCCCAGATTGGCGCTGCCGGCTGTACCGACACCGCCCTGAATCTGGGCGGCTTCGTCAGTCAGAATGTCGCCGTAAAGATTCGGCATGACGAATACCTGAAAACGGCTGCGAATATCCCGGTTGATCAGGTTGGCCGCCATGATGTCGACATACCAGTCCGTCACTTCGATCTCAGGATAGTCGGCTGCCGTCTCGTGCACGATGCGCGAAAATTGACCGTCCGTCTTCTTCATGATGTTGGCTTTGGTCACAACGGCCACCTGTGTCCTGCCGTTCGCCCGGGCATATTCCAGCGCCGCACGCGCTATGCGCGCTGTGCCGGCATCCGTCGTCACTTTGAAGTCGACGGCCAGTTTGCCGGGAATGGCAATGCCGGCACTTCCCAGCACATATTCACCCTCCGTGTTTTCGCGGAAAAAGGTCCAGTCGATGCCTTCCTCAGGCACCCTGACCGGACGGACATTTGCGTACAGATCGAGTTCACGCCTCAGCGTCACGTTCGCACTTTCCATCGTACCGCCCTTCGGCGTCTCGGTTGGCCCCTTCAGCAAAACGTGACAGCGCTTTACAGCCGCCAGTATATCCTCCGGAATCGACTGACCGAGTGCCTTCCGCCGCTCCAGTGTCAGTCCCACGATGTCTCTGATCTCGATATCGCCGGAGGCAAGTTCGTTTTTCAAGAGAACATCAAGCAGGCGCCGCGCCTCTTTGACGATGATCGGGCCGATGCCGTCTCCGCCGATAACACCGATCACAAGCGGTCGCAGACTGGCATAGTCGACGCGCTCGCTGCGCTGCTCAATGGCTGCGGCACGCGCCAGCTGCTCCTCCAGGAGCACTTGAAAATGAAGTGTGGCAAGCCGAATCGATTCCGTCATTTGGCGGCCTCCTGTTTCGTGAATGCGAGCAGACCGCCGGCCAGAAGAATGGCCTGCTGACGCTGTGTCAATGAACAGGTCAGGGGTATAATCGTGCTGTCGCCGCCTGGCTTTTGGATCGTCGCCATCACCCGGCCGCCGGCCAGACCGTCATGAATCGACGACAAGGTGACGCTGTCATCCCGGGCGACTGCATCGTAGTCGTTTCCGTCTGTGAATGTGAGCGGCAGGATCCCCGCATTTACAAGATTGGCCGCATGGATACGGGCGAAACTGCGGGCGATCACGGCGCGGATGCCAAGATAGAGCGGCACGAGTGCGGCATGCTCGCGGGAGGATCCCTGCCCGTAGTTGTCGCCGCCCACAATAATGCCGCTGCCGGCAGCCCGGGCACGGTCCGCAAATGTCCTGTCCGTCGATTCAAAGCAGAAATGAGCCAGTTTCGGAATATTCGAACGGAAGGGCAGCACTTTCGCACCGGCCGGCATAATCTGGTCGGTCGTCACGTTGTCGCCTGTTTTCAGGAGCACGGGAGCTGCAAGCAAGTCAGCGAGCGGCGAAGCAGTCGGCACCGGTCCGATATTCGGCCCCCGCATAATTTGGACGAATTCGGCCGCAGCAGGATCAGCGGGTTCCAGTACCTGACTGTCGTCGACACAAAAGACGCGCGGCAGTTCAATGGCCGGCATGGCACCCAGATCGCGCGGGTGACGGATCGTGCCAAAGATGGCCGCCGCCACCGCAACTTCAGGTGACACCAGATATACGCCCGCGTTCTCCGTACCGCACCGGCCGCGGAAATTCCGGTTGAACGTGCGCAGGCTGACTGCGTCCGAATTTGGGGCAAATCCCATGCCGATGCACGGCCCGCAGGCACATTCCAGGATACGGGCTCCGGCCGCCAGCAGATCCGCCAGCGCGCCGGATTCTGCCAGCATGGTCAGCACCTGCCTTGATCCCGGTGAGATGGCCAGACTGACGTCCGGATGCACCTGTTTTCCCTTCAGCAGGGCAGCCGTTTTCTCCAGATCAGCCAGCGAGGAATTGGTGCAGGAACCGATGCAGACCTGATCGACTTTCGTGCCGGTCAGCGTCAGAACGTCAACTACATGGTCGGGACTGTGCGGGCAGGCGATCAGTGACGGCAGCTGCGTCAGATCTATTTCGATCGTCTCGTCATATGCCGCATCGCTGTCCGGTTCAAGCGGCACATAGTCGCCGGCTCTCCCCTGAGCCGCCAGATACTCCAAAGTGCGTGCATCAGACGGAAACAGTGAACAGGTCGCGCCGAGTTCGGCCCCCATGTTGGTGATGGTGGCGCGCTCAGGCACCGTGAGCGCTCTGGCGCCGTCTCCGCCCCATTCAATGATGGCACCGACTCCGCCCTTGACCGTCAGGATGCGCAGCATTTCGAGGGCGATGTCTTTCGCCGAAACGAACGGCTGCAGAGTCCCTGTCAGATTGACCCTGACGATGCGCGGCATCGTCAGATAATAGGGGCCGCCCGCCATCGCAACGGCGACATCGAGGCCGCCGGCACCGATGGCCAGCATGCCGAGACCGCCGGCCGTCGGTGTATGGCTGTCGGAGCCGAGCAGCGTCTTGCCGGGTCGTCCAAAGCGCTCCAGATGCACCTGGTGACAGATGCCGTTTCCAGGCCGCGAAAAATAGATGCCATGCTTTTTTGCCGCACTTTGCAGATAGCGGTGGTCGTCTGCATTTTCAAACCCTTCCTGCAGCATGTTGTGGTCGACATAGGCCACGCTCAGTTCCGTTCTGACACGGGGTATGCCCATGGCCTCAAATTCCAGGAAAGCCATGGTGCCGGTCGCATCCTGCGTCAGTGTCTGATCGATTTTCAGCGCAATTTCATGTCCGCGCGTTATCTCCCCCGAAACGAGATGATCCTTGATAATTTTCTCCGCCAGTGTCAGGCCCATACGCATTCCTCCGCACCAATATGTTCTCTTGCATTTTTCACATGCGCCAGAGCCAGTTGTTCAGCCGCGTCGGCATCGCCGGCAGCCAGCGCGTTGAAAATGGCCCGGTGTTCAGCCACCACCAGATCCGCACGCGCATGGTCCTTGACGCTCTGCTGACGGAAACGCTGAATACGGCGGTGCAGCACGGTCAGCATATCGCCCAGAACAGGACTTCCGCACTGCAGGAAGATCAGGCGGTGAAACGATGCATCCTGCTCCTGTATATGACCTGCATCGGCCTTGGCTGTATAAAACTCCTGCAGTTCAAGTGCCTCGCGGAGTTGTCTCAAACCGTCCTCAGTGATTCGTTTGGCCGCCCAGCGTGTGGCCAGCCCCTCGGTGCGAAGCCGAATTTCGTAAATATCCATCATGTCCCGCGGTGTTGTGCCAACGACGACGCTCCCCTTGCCGGTTTCGCTCAAATAACCTTGCTGCTGCAACCGCCGGAATGCTTCCCGGACAGGCGTCCGGCTCACCTCCAGCGTGTCACTCACCGCAAGTTCAGTCAGCACCTGCCCCGGTTTGTAAGACTCGGCAAGAATGTCCGCTTCAATGCGCTCGTAAACAAAATCGGCCAGTGATACCCTCCGGTCTTTCATTAGCATGCTCCCGTCTCGAAGCGTCCCGGGGCCAGTCTTTGAACCTGCTCCAGAAGCTCATCGGCCGTAATGGACGTCTGCCGGCCGTCTTCGTACTCATGGTCGATCCATGTTTTCAACCCAAGGACCAGCGGATCCTGTTTCTGCACACTGCAGTCAGCATCAAGCTCGAAATAATCGTTCAGCCAGTAAGCAATGCCGGCCTGCCCGGATGCCTTGCCCACCATCACGCCGGGCGCGAGTCCCAGAATCTCTCGCGTGTCAAATATATTGTAGATCTCTTCATCCTTAAGCAGGCCATCCGCATGAATGCCGGCGCGCGTTTTATTGAAATCACGTCCGATAAACGGTGTATTGGCCGGGATGTGATAGCCGATCTCGTGTTTAAAAAAGCGGGCAATATCCGTAATCACAGTAGGATCCATGCCGCCGAAATTACCTTTGAGCGCTGCGTATTCCATAACCATGGCTTCGAGCGGCACATTTCCCGTGCGCTCGCCGATGCCAAGCATCGAGCAGTTGACTGCGGATGCTCCGTAAAACCAGGCAGTCGTCGCATTCGTCACCGACTTGTAAAAATCGTTGTGGCCATGCCATTCGAGCATATCCGAGGGGATTTCCGAATAGTGATTCAAGCCGTATATGATCCCCTGAACCGAGCGCGGCAGCGCTGAGCCCGGATACGATATGCCATAGCCCAACGTGTCACAGGCGCGTATTTTTACCGGAATTTTCGCCTGACGGGACAACTCCGACAATTCGTGCACGAACGGGACGACAAATCCGTAGAAATCTGCGCGCGTAATATCCTCAAGATGGCAGCGCGGGACAATGCCGAGCTCAAATGCCGCCGACACCGTCGCGAGATATTTGTCAACCGCCTGACGTCTGGTCAGCCCCATCTTCTTGAATATGTGGTAATCCGATGCACTGACGAGAATGCCTGTTTCCCTTATGCCGGCATCGCGAACCAGCTTAAAATCTTCAGCCGTGGCACGAATCCAGGTTGTGATCTCCGGAAACCTCAGCCCAAGGTCCTGACACCGTCGCAGCGCTTCCCGATCTTTCTCGCTATAGATGAAAAATTCCGTCTGCCGGATCAGCCCGTTCGGCCCGCCGAGTTTTGACAGAAGCTTGAACAACGTCACGATCTGTTCAACAGAATACGGTTCGACCGACTGCTGTCCATCCCGGAACGACGTGTCGGTGATCCAGATTTCATCAGGCATGTTCATCGGCACATGGCGATGGTTAAAGGCAATCTTCGGCACCTCAGAATACGGAAATACATCTCGGTACAGCATTGGTTCCCGTATATCCTGCAGAGAGTAATTGTACGTTTTTTGTTCCAGCAGATTGGTGTGTTTGGACAACTCCAGCATATTAACAGTCTCCTTTGTATTCATGTATACAATTATGCATTAGGATGACTGTTTCTGGAAATAATGCAAGCATTATGGCCACAGTTCGTTATTTTATACAAATTCAGGCATATCTACTGATATGCGCGTCGTTCAAAACCATAAATGTTTTTTGGAAACTGCGAATCCAGACAAAAAAGCCTCAAAACCTGACGGTCCTGAGGCTAAATGGTCGGAGTGACAAGACTTGAACTTGCGACCTCTTGCACCCCAAGCAAGCACTCTAGCCACCTGAGCTACACCCCGAAACCTTTGGAAATGATATCTGTGTCGCGCCGGCATGTCAAGGAATCGGCGGCGTTCTCCTCCATGGGCACGGCAATAAAACGCTCATGTGCGATGGCACCAGAGCCACTCGTTACTTTTAATCGTCCATTCAGGTGTATAATCATTTGGTAGATCTGATTGGCTGACCACCGTATCAGTCATGCGGTATCCCTCTCCAATGTGACAAGTGAAAGGAATGAACATGAAGAGCAAAAACATGAAAACAACAACAGTATTCACAGTCCTGGTTCTGGCACTTGCCATGATCTTCGGTGTCGTCGCGACGCCAGTATCAGCATTCGAACTAGCAGAGAAAAATGGAACCGAAGTCAATTTTTCACTGAATGCTTCTGAGGATTTGCAGGCAGTCTTGCCGGCAGAGATTCTGTCTCTGCTGAACAGTTTGTCGTTTAGTGTTGTGCAGCTGCACGACGGAACGGGCGAAACGCCTGTCGATTACTTCAAGCTTGATGTGGCCGGTGCTGAAGGTGTCGCCCTCAGCGTTGGTGCACTGACTGAAGCGGGTACGCTCCTGCTTGACATCCCTGCTCTGTTTGACGGCGTACTCGACGTTGACGTGATGTCGCTGATGAACGAAATGCTTGCATCCGAGGCTGACGGTTTAACGATTCCTTCGCTGGATGGGCTCACCGATTTTGATATGACCGGGCTCATGTCGACGCTGGAAGGTGTCACCGGCATCATCGAACAGCACATGTCGGATGCGACGGTCTCTGCACCCGAGCTATTCACGATTGACACATTGTCGGCTGAACTGTCCCGCAGCAGTTATGCTTTTCAGGATGAGCAGCTGATTGCCATGGTCAATGACATCGCGACCTACCTCGAAACTGACGAAAGCGCGCTGGAGATCTTTGAGACTGTCATTGTTCCGCTAAGTGAGGATGAAGGCGTGCCGTCCTGGGCAGATATGATGACCGAAATCAAGGAAAACGCTGCCGAAGGCCTGAAAGGGATTACGCTCACGGCGGAGATGCTGACTGACGAATTCGGCGACGAGCATGGCTTCATTATGACCATCACCCCGGATGCCGGCGAAACAGAAGAAGACGCTGGCCCTGTCGTTATCTCGGCACTCGCACTGATGACGGACACGAATCTGGAGATGGAACTGCGCATGGTTGCACCGACCGACG
Organism: Clostridiaceae bacterium; assembly: GCA_012838355.1. Taxonomy (GTDB): domain Bacteria; phylum Bacillota; class Clostridia; order Saccharofermentanales; family DTU023; genus DUPJ01. Next base: position 34,541 of record DUPJ01000036.1, on the reverse strand, counting down.
AGACGATCCGGTTCTTCCTGAATGCAGCCCCGTCCGAGATCGACGAAAGCATCAGCGGCAGCTTCAATTTGAAAATGCATGAACCATCCGATATGACGATTCCTGCTCAGGAGATCATTTTGGGAGAGTTTGCCAACATGCTGCCAGTTGAGTTCGGTCCGGCCGGCATGATGCTGCTCGGCAATATGCGCGTCGTCATTAACTACGATGAATATCAGGAGCCGCTGACGATCATGTACGACATGACACAGGCGGCGGACGGACGGCTGAGCGGTCAGGTGGGTCTCGAGAATATGGTGAGCGTAATGCTCGACATTGCGGAAATTGATGAAGCTGAGGTCGTGATCCCGTCGGACTTCATGACGAAGACACGGATTCCACTCAAAACTTCGGCTGATTTGGAAGCTCTCTTCACGGAAGACGTGGCCGGCAAGCTCATGCAAGTTCTGACGAACCTCGGTATCCCCCTCGACGCCATGATGCCTCAAGATGTCGAATAGCCGACTTGACACTCATTTTTGGCTGGTATAAGATGCATAGGCTTTAGGGGAGTGGCTCAACGGTAGAGCAACGGTCTCCAAAACCGTCGGTTGCGTGTTCGAATCGCGTCTCCCCTGCCAAAGCTAAAAAACGCCCCGTCATCGAGACGGGGCGTTTTTGTTTTGCCGCGAAAAAAAGCCTGGAGCAGCTGCTCCAGGCCATGACAAACATCGTTCGAGTAAATTAGAACTCTCGCTGTTTGTTTGTATCTTTCGAAAATTCCTCGCTGAATGTTTCGCTGGTTTCACGTCTTTCGCCGGCTGGACGGCGGTCATTGAAATCACGGCGGTCCCTGCGTTCGCGGCTGCGATCGCCGCCTCTTCCGCCACGGTCACCGCGGTCACTGCGGTCGCCGCCGCGCGGACGATTGCCGTCACGGCGCGGCCCCCTCGGCGCAGACTGTTCTTCCACATACCCCTGCGGCTTTTCGATAAGATCGCGCATGGACAAATTCAGCCGTCCCTGACTGTCAACTTCGCTCACAACCACGCGAACCGATTGTCCCGGTTCGACAGCATCTTCAACTTTTGCAACATGCCCCCAGGCCATCTTGGAGATGTGTACGAGCCCCTCTTTGCCCGGCGCTATCTCGACAAACGCGCCAAAAGGCATCAGCCGGGTTACGACGCCATCAAAAACGGTACCGGGTTCCGGATCAAGCGCAATCGCCTTGATGCGCTTGATCGCTTCAGCGGAGGCCGCCTGATTGGGTGAAGCAATGAAGATGTGGCCCACCGGACCGTCTTCTTCAATGTCGATTTCTGTGCCGGTCTCTTCGGTAATGCGGCGGATAACCTTTCCGCCGGATCCGATGACTTCTCGGATCTTATCGGCCGGAATATCAATCTGCTCGATCTTGGGTGCGAAGGGCGAAAGATCCTTGCGCGGCTCTGCAATGACGGGCAGCATGACGTCTTCAAGAATCTGCAGCCGGCCTTTTTTGGTCAGGGCAAGCGCATCTTTGATTATTTCAAGGCTCAGTCCGTCAATCTTGATGTCCACCTGGATGGCGGTAATGCCTTCCGTCGTGCCGGCGACTTTAAAGTCCATATCGCCGAAGAAATCTTCAATACCCTGAATATCCATGAACACAAGGTAATCGTTCTCATTGTCGCCATTCACGATCAGGCCGCTCGAAATACCGGCTACCGGCCGCTTGATCGGCACACCGGCCGCCATCAGCGCGAGCGTGCTTGCGCAGACAGATCCCTGTGACGTCGATCCGTTCGACATCAGGATTTCCGACACACAGCGGATCGCATAGGGGAATTCTTCTTCACTCGGCAGCACGGGAATCAGCGAACGTTCGGCGAGTGCGCCGTGACCGATTTCACGGCGGCCGGGGGAACGGTTCGGCCTGGCTTCACCGACGCTGTAAGCCGGGAAGTTATAGTGATGCATATAGCGCTTGCGGTCTTCCGGATCGACACCGTCAAGTTTCTGAGCATTCGATAACGTGCCGAGCGTGCAAAGCGACAGCACCTGCGTCTGACCGCGCTGGAACAGGCCTGAGCCGTGTACGCGCGGGATCACATCAACCGCAGCCGACAGCGGGCGAATCTGGTCAAGCGCACGTCCGTCGACACGCTTATGTTCATTAAACAGGTAGTCTCGGACCACTGCCTTCTGCAGGCCATCCGTCAGATCACCGGCGTTCCAGCCTGCGTCCGGATACATTTCGGTCAGACGCTCCGCAATGGCGCTGCGGACCGATCCCACATGAAGATCGCGGACCGACTTGTCGTCACTCAATACAGCACTCCGCATGTCATCCCAGAAATGTTCCTTGACAAAACTTTCAATGGCCGGATCGGGAGACGAAGACTCGTAAGCGAACGGCGCAACGCCGATTTCGTCTTTCATCTTCAGAATCAGTTCACAGAGGGCGGAAATTTCACGCTGGCCGGCCTCCAGAGCTGCCATCATCCGATCTTCCGGTACTTCATTCGCACCGGCTTCGATCATGCAGATTTTGTCTTTTGTGCCGGCGACAAACAGATCGAGACGCGATTCGTCTGCTTGTGCTTCCGTCGGGTTGATCACAATTTCATCGTCGACGAGACCAACTTTGACACCGGCAACCGGTCCGCGCCAGGGGATGTCAGAGATGGCGATGGCTGCCGACGTGGCAATCAAAGCCGCAACCTGAGGCGAATTGTCCTGATCAACTGAGAGCACGAGGTTGTTGACGATGACGTCATTTTTCAGATCGTGCGGAAACAGCGGGCGAATCGGGCGATCAATCGAACGGGCGGTCAAAACGGCATTTTCAGAAGGCTTTCCTTCCCGTTTGAAAAAGCCGCCCGGAATTTTTCCGATCGAATACATCTTTTCTTCATAATCAACACTGAGCGGGAAGTAATCGATTCCATCTCGCGGCTGTGCCGATGCCGTGACCGTCGTCAGCACAGTTGTGTCGCCGTAGCTGCAAAGCACGGCACCGTTTGCAAACTGAGCCAGCTCGCCCGTTTCCAGCCTCAAAGGCCGACCGGCGAGGGTCGTTTCATAGATTTTCTTTGACATTCATTTCTCCTTTACGGGGTGACCATGGCTCGATGCAGACGGTAGAGTGTAGAGTCCGCCACCGTATCCGGGACGGGTGCGCAGTCTACGATCCACAGTCTGCGGATTCGGCGCGGTCAATTAAAATCCGGCATGCGCCGGATTTTTTTACTTTCTGATATTCAGCTTTCCGATAATCGTACGGTAGCGCTCAATATCCTTGCTCGCCAGATAATCGAGCAGACCACGGCGCCGGCCGACCAGCATGAGCAGACCGCGGCGCGAATGGTGATCGTTGCCATGATCCTTCAAGTGTTCGGTCAGATGGTTGATGCGATGCGACAAAATCGCAATCTGCACTTCAGGTGATCCCGTGTCGCCAGCATGCGTGGCGTACGTCTCAATAATCTGTTTTTTCGTTTCTTTGTCCATTCTTTCCTCCGTCACCCGTCAACTGCGTATGGGCAGGACTGTCCGCATACCCGGTCGCGGGAAAATCTTTCAAATTGTACCACAATTTCACGGTTTCAAGCAGTGCCGCCTCGTTATTTGCCGTTGACCCGTCAGCGACGGCAAGAAACAACCGTTTTTGCATCTGACCAATATGACGAGGACGAACCCCGGCATTCCTGAGCTTATGACCGTTGACAGCCAGGTCACGCAGCGTAAGAAAGCCGCTTTTCTTCCATGCCTCCACCGCTTCTTCAAGAAAAAGCCAAGGTTCTTCAGCATCGGTCAGCGACTTCTGCAGCTTCAGGAAGTCGGATACGACCTCCACACCAACCCGGGCTGCGAGCCAGCGCCACTCCATGGTGTCCGCCGATACCGGCGGCAGATCCCGACTGGTGAGAAGCGCGTATAGAGCCATAGCTCTTTGCCGGTCCGGCTGATTGAGCGGCAGGGTATTCAGCCAGGATCGATCGAGAGCCATCGCCGCGGCAAACGCAACATGACGAAGCACATCCGCGTTCTGCAGCTTTGACAGGGCGCGCCAGGCGGCAAACGGCCTGGCATTCGGTGTTTCGGGCAATGCCAGCTGCAGGACCGGCATGAATCTGGACACGATGACGGCTGCGCACGATCCGAAGAGCAGCTGACTCCACTCCATGCCAAGCCGTTCCGCAGGCAGTTTTTGCAATAAGTGTCCGTACTTGAAAATTGCTGCCCTGAGCGGCTCGTCCAGCGAAAAGCCGAGAACGGCAGAAAAACGCAGGGCGCGCATGATGCGCAGCGCATCTTCCTGCAGACGCGCAGAGGCATTGCCGACAGCCTTTATCGTCTGCCGGATCAGATCATCTTGTCCGCCAAAGGGATCGTACAGGCCGCGAATCGGATGCCAGGCCATCGCATTGATCGTAAAGTCTCGCCGGGACAGGTCTTCCCTGATTGATGACGTATACGTAACGTGCTCCGGGTGCCGGCTGTCAAGATAATCGCCATCGACACGGCAGGTTGTCACATCAACCGCAAGATCGTCTGCAATGACGCGCACCGTGCCGTGTGCTCGCCCGATTGAAATGACGCGGTAAGCTTCAAACACGGCTTCTGTTTCGGCCGGCTGTGCGGCAGTCGCGACATCCCAATCTGATGACGTTTGGTTCAGCAGAAGGTCGCGCACGGCGCCGCCGACAAGCCAGGATTCATAACCTGATGCTTCGAGGCGCTCAATGCAGGCCAGAATCTGCTCCGGCACGCGATCCGGTGTGATCACAGGGCAGCCACTAGCGACCGGAAGTGGTCGCCGCGTTCCTCGAAATGGCGGAATCGGTCAAAAGATGTGCCGGCCGGAGAAAGCAGGACACTGTCACCCGGTTCAGCCATCTCGGCGGCTGTGCGGACGGCATCGTCGTAGGATAACACCTCCGATATGGCATACGGCCGCCCGTTCGCCTCCAGTTCAAGCACCTTTCGAATGTCGCCGGCGTTGGCACCGCAGAGAATAATCCGCCTTGTTGCACTGAGAATCGCATCGCCGAGTCCCGTGTAGTCACTTTTTTTGTCTGCTCCGCCGGTAATCAGGATAAGCGGCCGGCCGGCCTTTTGGAATACGTCAAGCGTGACGATGGACCGGTGAGGCGTGCTGTCAATCGAACTGTTGTACCAGGATACGGCGTTCTGCTCGCGCACAAGCTCCATGCGATGCGCAACTCCGGCGAAACGAGAAGCAGTCTGCCGGATGGCGTTGGATCCGACGTCCGGACTGACCGCCAAGGCGGCCGTCATCACGTTTTGCACGTTGAAATCCCCCGGCAGCAAAATGTCGCGGATGGCCATCAGCTCCGAAACCGACCGGCGGTCCGACATAAAAATACGTCCGTCTTCCTGCCAGATCCGGCGTCCCGGCCAGCCCTGCGGGCCGTTGACCAGGTCGACGGCACCGGAGGCATCGGATACGAGATCAAGCGAAACAGGATCCCCGGCATTCAGAATGAGCCGGTCGAACAGCGTCTGATGGCGATAGATATTTTTCTTTGCTTCGACATAGGCGTCAAAAGTCGGATGCACATCGAGATGATTCGGTGTGAGATTGGTAATGACAGCCGTTTCAATGCGCTGCCGCATCGTGACCAGCTGAAAGCTTGACAGTTCAACAACGACGCGGTCATCAGGCGTCATCACGGCCACGCGATCAAGAAGCGGGGTACCGATATTGCCGCCCACATGCGTATGCCATCCCTCAGCTTCGAGCATGCGCGCTATCAGGGTGGTGGTGGTGGTTTTGCCGTCCGAGCCGGTCACACCAATCACAGGCGCCGGACACAGCGTAAGAAACAGCTCCATTTCAGATGTGACGACGGCCCCTTCCAGTCTGGCCCGAACCAGCGCCGGCTCATCCGGCTGCATGCGCGGCGTGCGAAAGATAAGATCAAAGCCGTGCAGCGCATCCAAGTAGTGCTCGCCGACATGCCAGACAGGCGTGACGCCACGTTCTTCCAGCCAGGCTTTTGAGCGCAGGAGATAGGGATCGTCGGCAGGCAGGCGATCGAACGCTTCAACCTGAACGCCGAGGCGGCCGAGCCATACCAGCAGGGGGCGGTTCGAAATGCCGACACCGAGTACAGCGACACGTTTGGGCTGGGCATATGCCCGAAAAGATTCAATCGATTCCGTCATATTTCCAGTATAGCAATGCTTGCAATAAATGAAATCACAGTGTATTATGCAAAAGCCTTGCGGAAATGGCGGAATTGGCAGACGCGCTAGTTTCAGGTACTAGTGATCAACCGATCATGCAGGTTCAAGTCCTGTTTTCCGCACCAGCAGGAAACCGCAGAAAAGCCGATCCTTTCTGCGGTTTTTTCATGTCCGTCGGCGGTGACTTCAGAGCGTGGCGCCGCAAGCGCCGCAGTAAGCGGCTCCTGGTACAACCGCCGTTCCGCATTTCGGACAGAAATTTGCCCGGCTCGGCGCACTGTACGCGTCCGGCAGCACTTCATCGTACGGCGACAGGAACAGCCAGTCGATCGTCTCACCGTCTTCCGCATAACCGATCGCACCCCGCAGCGATACGACATAATAACTGTCTTCGCCTGCAGGATTCTCTTCATCGTGCATGTGGGCATCGCTAAACAACCGTTCCCGGTCATAATGCTCATCATTTGCATACGCAAACGTCCACCTGCTGCTTCGGCTGGCGGCACATATGGCCGCCTGACTCAACGTATCAAATCGATCCATGGTTATCATCTCCCCCTATTTGAACAAAGGATTATCGCAGCGATCGCAGCGATCATTCGAAATTTTATTCAGCATGCTGCAGACATTGCAGTAGATAATCCGGTCTTTCGACTTATCGTATTTCTCGTACGTGCCGAACATGGGATGAAACCGCACGCGGTCACCGACTTTCAGATAATCGTGCATATGGCGCATGCTGTCCCTTTCAACAATCGTCTTTTTCTTGCCCGAATCAGTTCTGATGACAGTGGTGTACTCGGTATACGTTCTGCCGTTGCTCTCCGAATGGCCCCGCTGCTCCGACCGTTCTTTCGAGTATTTATCCAGCACAGTGCCTTCCCAAAGCGGTTTTTTCGCCGCTTTCAGACGCAACAGGCTGACCACCAGCATGATGAGCGAAATACCGACCCCGATTACGAGTGACTCGCCGAACGGGAAATCGTCCATCAAAAGACCGGCCAGCGGAAATCCGAGCAGCGGTACAAAGACCAGAACCCACATGCAGCCGATCGACGATTTGCGGTTCTTCTCTCCGGCCGCCAGAATTTCAGGTGACCGGTACCGCTGCGAAAAACCGACCAGATTTGCGGTATTGTCCTGCCGATGCGGCACAGCCGGTTCAGGCCTTTTTTCCTGTTTTGCGACCGTCGGCATCGTACCGAGGTCAGCACCGCATCGAATGCAGAAGTCCGCACCATCCGGTATTTCAGCGCCGCAGGACGGGCAGCCGCTGATGTCGTCTTGTTCAATTCTGAAACCGCATGCTGTGCAGAAGGCAGAATCGTTTCCAATCTTTTGTCCGCATTGTCGACAGTACATGGTATTGTCACTCCTTGTGCTTAAATCCCGGTCTTCGCCCGTCTCTGCGAAATACGTATCGCGCCTGGACCAGTTGCTGTCACTTTTCGGTACTGTTTCAGCTTTCTTTTGCCGCTTTTGTTTGCCGATCGTGAGCCAGCCGTTCACAACAAGCAGAAGCATAAATGCCAATACAGGCGCCGAGATATGGTAAATAAGGCCAAAAGCCCCCATCTGGTCAAAGTCGGTGAGTTCAGCCGGCTTATTGATATACGGAAGAAAAGCGAAGTATCGGATCAGTTCCGAACGCGTTTCACCCTCTTCAAGGCGCGGCCAGGCTTCGTCGCTGAGATAGGTGACGTAGCCGCGATACGTCCTGCCGGCGCTCGAAAACGTATAGCTCTTGAAAATTGTGCGCGAGCGGTTTGCGTCGGCACCGCGCGAATCATAACGGCTGCTGTACGTGTCGACAGTGCCTCTCGCGATATTGCCCCACAAGGCCAATGAAATCGTGCTGATGCTTTGATACACCGCAAACAGCAGCACGGCGCTGACCAGTATGCGGATAAACGGGTTGATCCGTTTGCTATTTTTTTTTGCCATTCTGTCTCCCCTGTGCCTTCTTTTCACCAGCCGCTGACTTCCGCGCGCACCCCCGTTTCCTGACGGAATTTTCCGGCAGTCAGCCCAACCGATTTTTCATCGGTGAGACCGTGCGGCAGCTGTACCGATTCGCTGCAGATGTCATCACCGAAAACGAGCCAAATATGCTCGCGGTCGATGGCAACATGGAGCAGTCGAATGCCCTGCACTCCATTGCATCCCCAGCGATAAACACGGGCGCCCCGGCGGAGTCCGAACGTGGAAATGACAACATCCTGATCCGGCACCGCCAAAATGCAGTTGTCTTCGATCAACGCGGCCGCACGGAGCAGCCATGCGTGCCGGCAGAACATGCCAAGCGGCAAGATTGAAAGGGCACAGCATATCCGCGCCGCCTGAGGCATCTGCAGGATTGCGAGCAGCACAGCCGGAACCATGGCCGCCACAGTCAGCCAGGCCAGGTGACTTTGTTTTGCCTGCAAGGAACTCACACTCTGCCTCCTGCTTTATCGGACAATTCTGCGGCAAAAGACAGCGGCTGTCCTCATGCAAAAGCGCGATTGACAGCAACCTGTGCCTCACACTTTAGTATGAGATCTCTCTTAAACAGCTGAAAAAGGCTTAACGGCTGGTTTATGCCTGATGTTTCAGAAACGAGCTGATCAGTTCAGCGCGGCTGCTGACATCGCATTTTGAGAAGATATTGCGCACATGCGTCTTAACTGTGCTTTCCGTAATAAAAAGCGCGGCGGCGATTTCCCGATTCGACTTGCCTTCAAGCAGTTGCTGCAGAACGTCCTGTTCGCGGTCCGTGAGCAGATCGACAACCGCTGACCGACTGAGCACGTTGTGCTGACTTTCCAGATCCATTCGCTCATATGCATCGCGGTGTGCATGGCTCTTCATAATCAGATTGAGCTGCTTTTCAAGCGGCGGCAGAATCGCCAGCGTGATACAAACCACAGTCAGTGCGATGGCGGTCACCTCCGCATCGGCAAGCGCGGCTGACGTCATGCCGACGCCCAGGATGCCCCCGAGCCAGACCCCCAGCACATTCGCCGACAGCCCGATGCCGAATACATTCGCCGGATTGAGGCCAAGTCCGAGCATCTCGCCAATCATGCTCCACCAGAAAAGGTCAAAAATACCCATGGAACCCAGCATGAGCGTATTGACCACCAGATAATCGAGTGCGCTGCGCCCGAGCAGCATGAACATAAGAAATGCCGCGATCATCATGGCCATGGCGATGTACAAGAACGTTGCGCGACGACATTGAAACTTGACAAGAACGCCTCTCATGACTGCAATGGCGGTGACATACGGCAGCGCCCAGTACCAGCTGATCAGACCGGTCAGGTGACTGAACGCCGGATTGATCACCTGATACATCAGACCCGAATTGATGGTGATGACGACAATGAAGAGAACGAGCATCAGGAGCGGCCTTTTTACATGACCCACAGACTTTTGCCTCGTCTCTTCCGCTTTGTCCGCATGCGGCAGCAGCCAGGCAAAACCGACGCCGGCTGCAAGGCACAGCATCGCAAACAGAAGCGCAGCACGGCTGGATATATGCAGCGAAACCAGATTGATCGAGATCATGAGCAGATTCGAAAGAATCAGCACATCGGCACATGTTCGAACGCGTCTTCCGGACGGAGTGCAGGCATGCAGATAAAAACCCCAGGCCGAAATGGCCATGCCGAGCGCAAATCCCGCAGCCAGCAAAGCCGGCTGCCACAGTGGCGATGCCGGAAAGAAAAACGGTATGCCGGTCAGCAGACAAAAGACGGATCCGATCAGCAAAACCCGTTTGGCCTGCCGCAGCGATGTCACAAGAAAACCGCCGGACAGCAGGCCGAAAAAATGGGCGATGATGACCGACAGGACGTATGACTGCACATCGAGTCCATTCGCATCCAGGAGAGCGTAAAGCACCTGCCCTTCGAACAGAAAGGAAAGCAGGTATGCCGACAGAAAGGAAAAGGCGGCGACAGAAAGGAGGCGGACGCTTGTTTGTTCCGTCACGACATCATCCTCTTCTGCGAGGCGCGCGAACCGCTGGAAAACGGCCGAACCGAAATGAACATTTGATCATGAACTTACTCCCCGGATGCATTATACCGCGTTGACGGCACAATGTTGTCGTGAAATCCTGCTCCCTGTGACTCGGACATGGCATGCCCTTTCTTGAAGGGGTATGCACGACGCACGCCCAATCGACTATTTGACCGCGCCAACATGCATGTGCGCCTATGCTGCGGCGGCCTGCGGGCACACGAAGGTGTCGACACCAACGAAGCAGCAGCGTTGCGTGTCAGAGAGGGAATGGGCGCGTAAGACTCCCTGCCATGACAAGACGTTTATCTGGCCTGGGTGCTCGGTGAAATAAAAGACGAATGGACTGGCGCGAACAGATTGCGGAGGCAGTCGACGGACACCCGGATCTTCCGCTAATCATCCTGATGGACGACATGGGAGGCCATTGTGGGGCAAGTCGCCTGCTGCGATATTGAAGACGACGCGTGCAGAAACTGGCTGCTGTCCATTACGGTCGATGTCTTTCAATAGGTCGTTGATTTTCCTGAGCGTTTTCTTGTCTTGCGACTGCCAGTGCAAGTAATCGTCCCTCGCGTCGTCCGACCACACCTTAATCAAAGTCGATCTCGTGGATCGTGCCTCCTGTCTCTTCCATCTGTTTTATGGATTTTCTAAGTCGGGCCCAGCCCTGAACGACCGGGATTCCTGGCCGATTATGCGTTGAAATGATCGCATTTTTGCTTTGTCGGCTACAATAACCGTATGGCATGCACATCCGAAAGCACCGTACAACTGAATATTTCCGTGCGCGGACTGGCCGAAGCACAGAGCCGTTCGGGCGGGCTCGCGGGCACGTATTACGGCGGCGTTGACGGTCTGGCCGGCATACGAACCCACCAGCGCTATTTCGAAATGCTCGCCGCTGATGAACGCGTTTCGCAACTGGCAACCGAACAATCGCTGTCCGAATCATATATTTCCGAAGATACCCGGCTCCTCGTCAAGGGGCGCGCGGACGCCTGGTTTTACTCCGGCGATGATCTGGTGCTCGCCGAGGTAAAAAGTTTCCGAGGCGATGCCGCACGCCTGCCGCGCGGCGGCGAGGCGGTCCACTGGGATCAGGCAAAACTGTATGCGTATATGCTGCTCATCCTGACGGGCAATGAAAAGCTTGTCATTGAGCTGACATACGTGTCGGCCGAAACGGATGAGACGATCATCCTGAAAAAGGACGCCGACTTCGCTTCGCTCGAATCTTTTTTTCACACCACCTGCCGCTCTTTCGTCGAATCGACACGCAGCCTGCGTCGCTATCTGGCCGCGAGAAACGACGCCAATAAAGCAGCTGCGTTCGCCTACGATTCACTACGGAAGGGACAAAAGGCACTGATGCGCCGCGTCATGGATTCAATGCTGTCGACCGGCATCCTGCTCGCCAATGCACCAACCGGAATCGGCAAGACGATCGCCACGCTTTACCCGGCGCTGAAAGCACAGGCCAACGGCAAAATTGACCGCATCTTCTATCTGACGCATACGACCTCGACTCGTCTTGTCGCGGCTGATGCACTGGCCGACCTGCGCGCAGCGGGTTTTCTCGTCCGGGCGATCACGCTTTATGCAAAAGAATCGCTGTGTCTTGAGCCGGATCTGTTTTGTGACCTGAAGCGCTGCCCCTATGCAGTGGAGTATTATGACCGGGTGCCGGAGGCGCTGAGCGCGCTGTATCGGCTGCAGGCGATCAATCCCGACAACCTGCTCCCCGTCGCAAAAAAACACCGTGTCTGCCCGTTTGAGCTGTCACTGGATGTCAGCATGTGGTGCGATATCATCATTGCCGACTACAACTACTGTTTCGATCCGCGCGTGCGGCTGCAGCGCCATTTTGGCGATGAGCACGAGGTCATGGCGCTGCTGGTCGATGAGGCGCATAATCTGCCGGCCAGAGCCAGAGAAATGTATTCGGCGAGGATCCGCTTCAGCGATCTGACGAACGTGTACACACTTCTGAAGTCGAACGAACAGGCACCGCCGTGCGAGGGGCAGCCGTCACTTCAGGCCATCGTCGACATCGCTGCCGAACAGCTGATTGCCTGGCACAACCGACTGGCAGCCGTGGCCGCATCGCTCGCGGAGCCGGCTGAAAGCGGACCGCGCGGCTTCACTCTGCTCGATCCGCAGATTACGGCTTCCGATATGGCAGGCACGGAGACGTTCGTCGCGACAAGGCGTCTTCCGGACCATCTGCTGCATGTGCTTTCACGCGTTTACCGTGCGCTCGGGCTTGTCGTCGAATCGTTCCCCGACTGGGAACATAAGATGCCGCTCCTGCACCTCTGGTTTGATCTGGCGTTCTTCCTGCGCATCGGCCTGACCCAGTTCAATGATACGTATCTGCTCACACTGAACAGGGAAAACGGCGGAGACTGGCTGCTGAGCCTCCAGTGCCTCGATGCGAGCGAACCGATGTGCCGCAGCGTTGCCGACGGCATCGCACGGGTCTATTTTTCCGCCACCTTGTCGCCGCTCACATTCTTTCTGCCGCAGCTCAGTCTGCCTCAAGACGATGTCGAAACGCTCATGCTGCCTTCGCCGTTCGCCGGGAAAAACCGTCTGGTGCTGGCCTCCGATGTTTGCTCCATACGCTACAAGGATCGTCAGGAATCACTTCCGCTCGTGACGGAACTGATCCGTACCGCCGTGTCGCGCCGCACAGGCAATTACCTCGTTTTCGCTCCATCCTTTGCCTATCTGAAGATGCTTCGGGCCAGGATCGAATCGTCCAGCTGGCCGGCAGACTGGGACTTGATGTTCCAGACGCCGGGCATGTCGAATCCGGCGCGGGCAGGATTTTTAAACCGCTTCAACACATATGGTGCAAAAACGCTGGTTGCCTTTGCCGTGATCGGCAGCCTGTTCAACGAAGGTGTTGATCTGACGGGCAGCCGCCTGATCGGGGTCGTCGTTGTCGGAACCGGTCTGCCCGGCATTTCGCCTGAGCGCACGCTGATGGGTGAATACTATCAGCACCGCCTGGGCGACGGCTTTCGCTTCGCCTACGTTTATCCCGGTTTTAACCGCGTTCTGCAGGCTGCCGGACGTCTGATCCGGAGCGAAACCGACCGGGGGTTCATCCTCCTGATCGATGACCGCTACAAGCGGGATGACTATCGGCAGCTGCTTCCCGAAGAATGGCAAACGCGGCATGTCGGCGGTGCCGCCGACATTGCCGCGCACATCGATGAGTTCTGGGCAGATTAATTTTTGGTGTCAATTCTGCCGGTTTCGCGCAGCTGCTGCGTCATGCGCCTGGCCGTTTCCGTCTGAGCGAGCCCGCCAAGTGCCGTCTCTTTGAGCGCGACGGGCATCATCCGCCCAATCGATCCCATCGCGAGTACAACTTCATCCACTGGTATTTTGCTCTCAACACCGGCCATCACCATCTCTGCGCACGTAATCGCTGTCGCTGCCGCCGTCCCGTTGCGCTTGATGCATGGCACTTCCACGAGTCCGGCCACCGGATCACAAGTCAGTCCGAGGAGCGCTTTCAGAGCGAGTGCGACGGCATGGCCGCATTGTTCCGGCGTTCCTCCCAAGGCTTCGGTCAGCGCACAGGCAGCCATCGCCGTGGCCGAACCAATCTCGGCCTGACAACCGCCGCCGGCTCCTGAGATGCTGGCATTATTGGCCAGCATAAGCCCAACTCCGCCGGCCGTCACCAGGAATTGGAGCTGCGCTCTGCGGTCAAGCGTCAAGGCGTCCCGCACGGCAAACAGCACGGCCGGAACCACACCGGATGACCCGGCTGTCGGAGTCGCACAGATGACGCCCATGGACGCATTTACTTCATTGATGGCCACGCCGTAAGCAACAGCCTGTGACACAATCGGCCCCAGCAGCGTGGTGTTCCGGAGGCGGTATTCATTCAGCCGCTTGCCGTCCATACCGGACAATCCGGCTCGCGAAGTGACGCCGGCCAGGCCGCGTTCACATGCTTTTTCCATAACCTGGAGCTGCTGTTCCATGCGCTCCAGAATAACCGTCTCCTCTGTTTCGCTGTGCCACATTTCATGCTGCAGCATGGTTTCACCCAGACTGCACTCACGTTCACTGGCCTCCTCGATCCACATGTGCATTGTTGTCAGTAGTTTCATCGCTTACTCCATCGGGGTGACCATCGCAATGCCGGGCACCTTCATCATGCTTTCAACCGTTTCGTCCGGCACCTTCTGGTCGGTTGAAATGACCATCAGCGCGTCCGCCCCGCGAGACCGCCTCGATACGGTCATCGTGCTTATATTTATGTTCTCCACGGCCAGTCTTGCCGTAATGCGGGCAATAATACCGGCCTTGTCGATGTATTCGATCAGGAGCGCCGGATTCTCATCATCGATCTTGACTTCAAAACCGTTGATTTCCGTCGCCTCAACCATCCCGCCGCCGATCGAAATTCCGGTAAAGTCAAGTTTGCCTTCGTCGTCTTCAAGACTCAGACGAACGGTGTTCGGGAAATCAACCGCATCGTCAGACGTGCCGATCGTCATGTCGATGCCGTGAGAACGGGCGATGTCAATGCCGTCCGGAATGTCCGGATTGTCGGGCGACATGTCGAGAAGTCCCGAAATAACGGCGACATCGGTGCCGTGACCTTTGTACGTTTCGGCAAACGAGCCGTAAAAGGTAATGCCGACCCGTTTCGGTTCACGGCCAAATATCTTGCGGGCCAAATGCCCGAGCCGGACGGCGCCCGCCGTATGCGAACTCGAAGGTCCGACCATAACGGGGCCGATGATGTCAAAGATGCTTTTATACTTCACGTCGTGCATCCTCCTTTTGCTTCCACCTGATTATCTCCGGCGGCTGAAGGCCGGGATATGCTTTTTCCATCGTGTACTCAATGTAATGCCAGATCCATTGAAGCACCAGCTGACGTTCCTGCTCGCCGCTCTGAACGGTCAGCAGACGTTCGAGCGGTGCACGTTCGGCATGAAGCAATACGCGCAAAAGATATTCCGGCATAAACGTCACATCATCCACGCCCGCACGGTGCAGCGTGCACAGCGTGCCGGCGGCACTGCGGCTGAACGCAAAGGGGGCTTTTGCTTCAGCGTGGCAGACCACGCAGTTCGCCAGATGCGGTGCAAACCCGATGCCTGCCATCAGACGCATGGCGGCGAGTGCAGCCGAAAAAGCCGGATCGTCGCGGTCGGCCAATGCATACAGCGCGTATCCGAACAGTTCATACATCTCGGTATGGCCGCTGTCAAATCTGGCGGCATCCGCGAATAGCGATGCCAGCCGGCTGGCCTCGGCCAGCCGCTCGTAATCACCATGAATGCCGTGAAACGCGTACAGGACATCCGCATTTTTGACCGAATAACGCCCGGACTTCACGTAGAGAACAAATTCCGACAGCGTAAACGGCATGGAACACGACACAAATCGGCTTTTCGGCCGCGCCGCACCACCTGCGTAGGCACTGATGAGCCCGTGTTCCCGCGTGAGAAGCTGAAGCAAACGGTCTGCCTCACGGATGCTGAACGCGCTCAGGGTAAAAGCCTTCACGGTCAGGTGGTGTTCGGACATGTCAGGAAAACCCCAGATCCTTGAGTTTCGCCTCAGAATCGCGCCAGCCTGACTGTACGCGCACCTGCAGAAACAGCGTGACATCCGCATCAAACAAGGTCTCAAGACTCGTTCTGGCTGCTGTACCGACCGCTTTCACGCGTTCGCCTTTCCGGCCGACCACCATGCCCTTATGGTTTTGGCGGTCGCACACAATGTCCGCTTCGATCGTGATTTTGCGACGCCCCTCGGACTCGCGTTCGGCAAACGACACCACCTGAACGGCCATGCCGTAAGGCAGTTCTTCCCGAAGCTGATAGACCAGTTCACGGCGGATCAGCTCGGCCGCCAGATCGCGTTCCGTCTGATCGGTAAAATTATCCTCGTCGAATATCCACGGCTGCTCAGGCAAAAGCCGCGCCAATTCATCCAGCAGAAGGTCGACGCCTTCCCCTGTCGCTGCCGACAGCGGTACAAACGCGCAAAAGCAGTCAAACTGCCGGTAATGTTCGATCAGGGGAAGCATGCCGGCTTTGCTCCGCCGGTCTATTTTATTCAGCACCAGCACGGCCGGCGTATTTTCGGCTGCAATTTTCTTGATCAGAAGCCTTTCGACATCGGCTGCAACCGGTTCTGAACCGGCATCAATCATCAGAATGATGACGTCGGCATCGGCGATGACGTTGTTCAGATTCCTCATCATAACACCGCCCAAAAGATCATTCGGCCGGTGCAGACCCGGGGTATCGAGAAAAACGAACTGATTATCTCCCCTCGTCGCGACACCGCGGATGACATGCCTTGTCGTCTGCGGCTTCGGCGATGTAATTGCGACGGTTGCCTCCACCAGATAGTTCAAGAGCGTACTCTTGCCGACATTCGGACGGCCGGTCAGCGCAATGTATCCGGCTCGCCGCTCACTCATTTTGGTCACTCGGTTCAATCATACGTTTCTCCATCGCCCGCATCAGGCGTGCATCAGCCACATCAATGTGATCATAGCCGATCAGGTGGAGCGCACCGTGCAGGGCCAGATATGCAAGTTCGCGCGAAAGACTCTGGCCGATCGTCACGGCCTGTTCTTCGGCGCGCTTCGGGCAGATCACAATATCGCCCAAATGAAGGACACGGACTCCGCTCGGCCGCGTTTCGAAATCAAAGTCTTTGAGCCGTGTTTTCAGCCGGCCGTTTTTGAATAGCAGCATGGGAAATGACAGCACATCCGTCGTGGCGTCGATGCCGCGCTGCTCCGCATTCAGCCGGCGAATTTGCAAAGGCCCCGCGAAAATGACGTTGATCTGGCATTTGTCGCCGGCCGCCTCAACGGCCGCAACGTCCTCAGACGTCAGCACGGCGCGGGAGACGACATCATTCAGCAAGACCCGATACGGCCCGACCTTATATACGTGCTGCCAGTTAAGCAGACGGGCGTTCATCGGCCGGATACTGTACGCGTTCGTGATAATGACCGGCGTACACCTGCAGGAATGATTGCGTAATCAGCTCCACATCGCGGAATGAGAGCTGTGAATTCACCAGCTGGTCCTGTTCCAGCTTGAGGCGAATGACGCTGCGGATGATTGTCTCTGCGGCGGCCACATCGTCAATCTGCTGTGCTTTGAGTGCCGCTTCGGTCGCGTCCGCGAGCATCACGATTGCCGCTTCGCGGCTGCTCGGCACCGGCGTTGCGTAGCGATAATCATCGGGATTCGGAGGCTTCGTGTTGTTTTGCTCGGCCAGCGTCTGTGCCTTGGCATAGAAGTACTGCATCACGCTGGAACCGTGATGCTCCTGAATGATCTGCAGCACCGGCTGGGGCAAGCGGTGTCGTCTGGCAAGTTTCAAGCCGTCTTCGGCATGCTTCCGGATGATCTCGATTGACGCTTCCGGCGTCATGGTGTCGTGCGGATTCGTTCCCGCCTGGTTTTCCACGAAAAGCAGCGGATTTTCAAGTTTTCCGATGTCGTGATAGTAGGCGCCGACTCTGGCAATCATGGCGTTGGCACCGATGGCTTCGGCAGCGGCATCGGCCAGGTTCGCTACCATCATGGAGTGCTGGCTCGTGCCCGGTGCTTCCACAAACAGCCGTTTGAGAAGTGCGTGTCCCGGCTGGGACAATTCAATCAGTCTGAGCGGCGAAACCGTGTTGAAGATCAACTCGAACAGCGGCATGATGCCGATTGCCGCAATGACGCTGACGATCGCCGACAGCCCTGTCTGGATCGATGTATTGGCAATCTGCATCCAGGTGCTCTTCGTCATCAGGCCGTAGCCGGCTGTCATGGCCAATGTCGCCAGTGCCGTCATCAGGATAATCTTGGCGTAATTGTCATGTTTGCCGATACCTTTGGTGTACAGTGCCGCCATGGATGCCCCGCCTGTGCCAATCAGCGCAAAGGCAGGCTCGAAGCCGATGATCGGGAGCATGGCGAGTGTCAGCATGACCGTCATGAAAAACGCGGTGCGGAATCCGAAGTAGGCGCAGATGACAACGGCTGCAAAATAAACCGGAGCGGCCAGAGGCATCGTCTTGGCGATGAACATGGTGACCGCAAGCGGCACCAGCACCGCCACACCGAGTGCGACCAGATTTCTGGTCGACTGCACAAAATCGGACTGATAGATTCTGAAGTAGAAAAAGGACAGTGCGAAGAGAACGAGAATCAGGAGCACAATGCCGGCGGCTCCCTTCCAGTCAAAGCCGGCCACATTCGTCAGGTCAAGCGTATCGAGCAGCTGCATCGTTTCTTCCGTGATCACCTCGCCCTGGCTGACGATCCGCGTTCCGCGGTTGATCAGAACCGGATTGTTGATGACGCGGTCATAAGCCGCCTGACGAGCGTTTTCCGTCGCCTCCCGGTTCGATACCACGTTGGGACGAAGCAGAACGCGAAGGACGCGACCGAGCAGCGCGGCGTCTTCCGTATAAAATGCCTGCTGTCCGGCAGTCTGTTCTTCAACTTCCCGTATCGCGCTCTCCAGTGCCACCTGATCGAGCGAACGATTCATCAGGCTTTGGCTGTTCGATTCCACCACCTGCCTGAAGCTGTCGTAGCGGGACGGCGCCATGTCGAGCAGAAGCCGTATGTCTTCCGCCGCAAATGTCAGCTGATGATTCTGATCAATACTCGAAATCAGCGAGGATACGCCGAGCTGAATCTCCGCTTCACTCGGCACTCTGCCGGGCGCTTCGGTCACCGTCGTTTCGGCGGCCGTCTCGGATGTCACCGCAGCCGACATCTGACCGTAAAGCTCGGTGCGCTTCTCATCCGCCGCCTGCAGAACATTTCGCATCCGCGCCAGAATATTGTTGCTGTAAGGCTCCGATCGCATCCAGGTGGTGGCCACCTGGGCATAGGCATCAAGTGCGCGCTGCTCCGTCTGCACCGTATCGACGGCTGTGCGCGGCGCGACAATGTCGTAAGGGCTCGTATCGCCGACGTTGAGACTGTAAGTCAGCGGTCGCGAGCCAATATAAAGCACCGTGCACACGATCGCGAACAAGAGCACGAGAATTGCATAGCGTCCAATATTACGCATCGGACCTCCCCCGTCGCTGCCTCGATCCTGACTGAGACTCGTAAGCGCGAATAATACGCTGCACCAGCGGATTTCTGACCACATCCCGATCGGTCAGACGCACCGACACAACGCCTTCGACGTGCTGCAAAAGCCGCGCGGCATCAACCAGTCCGGAGCGTTTTTCAGGCGGCAGGTCTATCTGTGTAACGTCGCCGGTCACAACGGCCTTGGCACCGAAACCGATGCGCGTCAGGAACATCTTCATCTGCTCCCGTGTCGTGTTCTGCGCTTCGTCCAGAATGATGAATGCATCATCCAGTGTTCGGCCGCGCATGTAGGCGAGCGGCGATACCTCGATGATGCCGCGTTCCATATGCCGCATGTATGTTTCTGCACCCATCAGGTCCTGCAGAGCATCATACAGCGGACGCATGTAGGGGTCGACTTTGTTTTGCAGATCGCCCGGCAGAAAACCAAGCTTTTCACCGGCTTCAACAGCCGGCCTGGTCAAAATGATGCGGCTGACTTCGTGCGCGCGAAACGCCTTTACCGCCATGGCGACCGCCAGATACGTCTTGCCGGTTCCGGCCGGCCCGATGGCAATGGTCAAGTCGTGCGCGGCAATCGCATCCACGTATTTCTTCTGGCCGCTTGTCTTGCTCTGAATCGGCCGGCCCTTGGCCGAAACTGTGATCAGGTCGGGCGCAAATGCCATGGCGTCCTGAAACGATTGATCCATCGCTGCGTCCACAAGGTAGCGCACCAGCTGCTCCGGCACGGCCTGGCCGGTTTCCGTCAAGTCGATCAGTCGCTGCATGATGCGATGCGCTTTTTCCAGAAGCACCGGATCTTCACCGGACAAAACGAGTCCGTCGGACGTCAGTTCAATCGTCACATTCAGGCGTGCTTCGATGATCTTCAGATTGGCTCCGAACGCGCCGAAAAGCGCCATGCCTTCGGACGTATCGTTCAACTCCATGCGTATTTCCATGGCGCTCATTATACCGTCACTCAACCGGCTTCAGCAAATCGAGACTGTATGCGATGCGCTCTTCGCTGAGCGCTGGAATAAGGACATCCTGCTCAACGCGAATCTCAATAACATACTGTTCTTCCGACAGGTCGTTCGCAATCTGTTTTCGGATCGATTCAAGATACGGCAGGGTGTAGGATTCAAGCCGGGACGGTTCAAGTATGGCTTTAATGTCAAACGCGGACGCGCGGTCAAACACGACACCGTTGATGATGATTTCATCGCCGTTTGCACGGATTTCGGTCGTGGCCACCTTGCGCTCGCCGTTGATCGAAACTGCCTGTGCGCCAAGCGCCGACAATTCATTCACAAACTGTCTCAGCACGCTGTCACGCATCCTGCCGAGCTTCGTCTCCTGCAGCGTGATCACGACGCCGACGTTATGCACATCCCGCAAACCCGCAAAAATGGCGAATCGTTCGCGTTCTTCCTGCAAATGCTTCATTTGGGCATCGCTGTCACCTTCAAGCGCCGACTCGAGATACGCAATGTACTCATAGAGCTGAAAGTTTCTGGCATTCAGTTCCTCGTTCTTTTTCTGATAATCGATCACCTGATTCTGCAATTCCTGCACGTTTCTGGTCGTGATCGATCCCTGGTTGACACCCTTGAGGCTTAGCGCAACCGCCAGACCGAGCAGGACAGTGGCCAGGAGCATGAGCGTTGTTCGCACAGCATTATGTTTCATGGGACCTCCAGAAGACTGATGTGATTCAAGTAATCGCCGCGGTCGGCAAATGACGGCACGACGACAGCCGGATCAGAAACGATCGAGAGCCGCACGCCGATCGAGTCGTCGGTCAGGCGCAAAAGCCAGGGATCGGCTCGCAGCACCTCCGTCAAGCGATCGGCCGGCCCGAGGACTGTAATCTCATAAGGCGGAGCCAGGCGATGCACGTTGCAGAGAATGGTCGGTCCGATACAGTAAATTTGCGAAAGCGCCGTCAGCCGAATGCCGTTAACCGACATGGCGGCGGCGCCGCTATCGGTCAGAAGTGTCAGGATATGCAGCAGTGTCTTGTCGTGCACGAGCGATTCCACCGGATCTAAAAGCGGATCATAATTCGGCTTGTCATTCAGACTCAGCCTGAGGCCTTCGCCGCTGACGGATGTCATCCCTGCCAGAAGCGCGGCATCCTGCCACTCGCTGACCAGTTCAGGATTATTGCCCGGTTCGCCGAGCAGCCGGAACAGCTCGTCACGCTTTGCCACCAGATCAAGGTTTGCTGCCGTCAGTGCCGCGTGCCGTTCTTCCAGCGCGTCCAGACTGAGACGAGCCTCTTCATATTCGGACAGCAGTGCACCATCTTCGTGCGGGACTCTGCCTTCGCGCAGTGCATTCGTAAAGCCGAATGCCGCGACAAAAATCAAAAGTGCCGCGGCGATATCGAGAACGAGCGTGCGCCGTTTCAGGCGAATCATTGATTCATCTCCGCCAGGCACGCGCGAAAATCAGCCGGCAGCGGGCATGTCACATCGACAACCTCGCCGGTGACGGGATGTACGAAGGTCAGGCGCCCGGCATGCAGGGCCTGGCCGACCATACCGAACGCCGGACGGCCGCGCGCGTAAAGAGGATCGCCGACGACCGGCAAGCCAATATAGGCGAGGTGCACGCGAATCTGATGCGTGCGGCCTGTTTCCAGAATCAGGCGAAGATGACTGCCTTTGCTGAGGGATTCCAGAACGCTGAAGTGCGTCACGGCCGCCTTGCCGCCGGCCACCACCGCCATTTTTTGCCGATTTTTCGGATCCCGCCCGATCGGGGCATCAATCGATCCCTCACGCACATCCGGACGACCGTATACGAGTGCATGATACGCTCTGACAACAGCGTGTTTTTTCAGCTGCCGGGACATTTTTGCATGGACCTGATCGTTCTTGACGGCAAGGAGCAGCCCCGATGTGTCCTTGTCGATGCGGTGGACAATACCGGGTCGGTCAGCGCCGCCAAGCGAGGACAGTCCGCGCGGATAACGGGCTAGCAGTGCATTGACGACGGTGCCGCCGGGGTGGCCCGGGGCCGGATGGACAACCATCCCGCGGGGCTTGTTGATCACGAGGAGCCATTCATCCTCAAACACAACGTCCAGCTCAATCGCCTCCGCAACAGTCGTGCGCAGAGCCGGTTCCGGCAGCGTGCAGACCACGGTCTCGCCGCCTGCCAGTGCCGTTGACGGCTTGGCGGCACGTCCGTCGACCTGCACCTGGCCATTTGCAATGGCACGCTGCCAGGCGGCACGCGACACATCAGGCATGGCTGCCGCCAGAAAACGATCGAGGCGTGCATTGGCTCCGGCCGGTACGACGATTGTGATCATGACCTGTTTTCGCCGTCTGCCGGCAGGTCGGCGTCCTCCAGCTGCTTGCGTATCCGTCGATTCAGGCCTGCATCGTCTGCCGGCGGAGCTTTTGTTTCAAGCCACGGCAGCAGCCGGTCGAGAAACTTCTTGTCGGCAAGCGAATAAACGACGATCAGAATCGCACCGCACGTGATCGCCGCATCGGCGACGTTGAACGCCGGAAAACGGTAATTGCCGAAAATGAGCTGCAGATAATCCGTGACATAGCCGAACCGGATACGATCAATCAGGTTTCCCACGCTGCCGCCAAGTATCAGCCCGAGCAGCACGGTACCGGTCCGGTGCCTGCTTCGGCTCATGGCAGCGGCGATAAGCCAGGCTGCGGCAAGCGAAATCGCCGCCAAAAGGAAGCGGCTCCAGGTCAGACCGGCAAACAGGCTCCAGGCCGCCCCCGTATTCTGTGCATGCACGAGATAAGCGAAACCATCGATGAGGGGACGCTGAGAACCAAGCGCGATATTGGCTTCGACCAGTGCTTTCGTTATCTGGTCGAACAAGACGATCAGGGCCGCTACGGTATAGGCCATACGATTAAATCCTCCAAGCCGGCATATGGTGACTGATATGCTGTTTTCAACTGTCCTTCAACGCGGTTCCCGTAGGCAATGCCGGCCGACGGCACGGTGAGGCCGACGATCGGAAGCTCGGCCGATACGATCGACAGCGCTTCGCCGAATGCTGTTCGTTCCATTTGCGACAAGGCTTCGTCACCTTCGTCCGGCTGATCAAGATAACGCCGCATGTAAAGCAGCGTCCCGGCGGCTTCGGGAAACGCCGTCAAAATCCCTCGGAACGCACCGCCTTCAGTCTGAGCGATAAAGGCATACGGATCAGGGTAGGCCTCAAACTCGAAAGTAAAGAGCCGCAGATCAAAGAGCGGATTCGGGTTTTGTTCGGTTGTCGTCACCGTTTCCACGTGATAGCCGAAGCGTTCCAGGAGCAAGCGCAAATTCTCTCCCAGCTCCGCATCATACGTGGAATTGCCGCGCACCAGGCGCAGCGTTGACCGGTCGACCGGTATGCGCGGGATATTATCCGCCGCCGGTTCGTCGATCCTGAACGGCAGACGACGATCGTCACGTCCGGCCGGCCACGGGCTGAATGTGTGCGGGAATGTTGCATTCTCCACAAGTTTTTGCTGCCAGGTCAGAATGCGCAAGAATAGTTCCCGGTTCTCTTCGACCGCGAGAAATCCCGATTGAACGTTTAGACGCAAGTATGAATACGCCGTCGTCGGTATCCCCTGGAAGCGCACGTTTTGCCGCCCGCTGTAAAGCGCATACTGATTCGGGTCCATGAGCAGCAAATCGAGTTTTCCGTCCTGAAAGCGCTTCATCGCTTCACCGATTCCTGCAAGCACTTCAATGCTGACAGACAGACCCGATTCGGATACCGGTTCAGCAAGATATCCCTGGTCCCCGCTGAGCTGGATGCGGTATGGTCCCGAGCCGGGGGCAGCCGGTGCAAAAAGTGCTCCGGCAAATTCCGCCGGCAGCACGGGAAATATGAGATAGCCGGGCGCGTTATCATAATGCCCGCTGAAGATCACAGTCACTGTGTTATCACGTGTCTCGACACTCGTCACGGCGGCAAACACCTCGGCTTTCGTACCAAAACGATATGGTCGTCCGGGCTCAACCGTCGGCTCAGTTTGTTCCGTTTCCGGAGCGTTTTCAGCCGTCAGATCATCCGTACCGGCGTCGCTCATGTCGACGGTGATCAGTTCCCCCGCATCAACCGGAATCGTTTCGCCAGTGTCGTGAAAAATCCACGTCTGCAGCGAAACAGCCGCATCGCGCGCCGTCACGGGAAGTTCGTTCGAAAAGACGGCATCGTCGCGCAGACGGTATGTCAGCTGCAGTCCGTCATCACTCCAGATCATCTCGTCGGCCAGGACACCATAGAACTGCCCGTCCGTCCTGTAATCAAACAAAGGCTCGTACAGGAGCCGGTCGATCGCGCGGTTTTGATAATCTCCGCCCCGAAGCGGATGGTGTTCGGCACGCGACGGCGCCCAGACGCGAAGCGGCTCGGAAGACATGGCGGGGGCTGCCGGCGGCAGCGTCCGCACCGGCCGTTCACTCGTCTCACTGACTTCGTCGACCGTCCCTGACCGGCAGCCGATCGTTGCGGCCAAAAGACAGGCGAGCAAAAAACAGGTCAGACGCTTCACGCCGGCTCCTCCTTAAGGGATACGCGGCAAATGGACGTCGCCTGTCCGCTCAGCGGATCAACCGATATCACCGCGCCCTGCAGCATGAACGGGCCGGCGGCCGTCTCATAGCGGCTCGGCAGTCGTTTCGCAAAGCGAACCAGCGATGACTCTATGTTCATGCCGATCACCGATTCGTACGGTCCGGTCATGCCGAGATCCGTAAGATAAGCCGTTCCCATGCCGAGAATACGCTCATCGGCAGTCTGCACATGTGTATGCGTGCCCAGCACCGCTGTGACACGATCCTTCAGGAAATGGCCCATGGCCACTTTCTCGGCACTGGCCTCGGCGTGAAAATCAAGCAGAATGCATTTGACCCCACGGGCCCGGATCGCCTCAACCACCGGTTCAATCGCTTGGAAGGGATCGTCAAGAGCATCCATAAACACACGACCGCAAAGATTGATCAGCGCGATCGGTACACGCTTGTTTAAGATCAGATACGGTGCTCCCGGCCAGGACACGGGTCCGTTTACGGGACGCAGCACCGGCCATTCGTCGGCGAGCAGCGTCAGCATCTGTTTTTTCGCAAATGCATGATTGCCGAGCGTCAAAGCGTCAAGACCGGCATCGAGCAGTTCATTGGCGCCCTTTTCGTCCAGACCCAGTCCGCCGCTTGCGTTTTCCGCATTGGCAAAACAGAACTCGATCTCATATTCTTCTTTCAGTTGCGGAAGCCACGCTGCAACGGCCCGCCTGCCCGGCTGTCCGACAATATCGCCGATGGCCAAAACGTTCATGTATATCCTCTTCAGGGTCTTCTGCCCGATCGCTTGTCAAGTGAATATTGTAGCATGAAGAAGGGGGGTCCGATCGGACCCCCCCTGCAGCTCAGTTCTTGTTCATTTACTTTGCGTAGTCTACAAAACGTGATTCCCGGATCATGCTGATCTTAATCTGTCCCGGGAAGTTGACTTCGCTCTCGATCTGTTTGGCGATCTCCCTTGCCTTGAGCGGCAACTCTTCATCGCTGATCTGATCGGGCAGCACCATGACCCTGATTTCGCGGCCGGCCTGAATCGCAAACGATTTTTCAACACCTGCGGTGCTGTTTGCAATCTCCTCAAGTTTCTCGATCCGCTTAATGTACGTCTCGATGTTCTCGCGTCTGGCACCCGGACGTGCAGCCGATATGGCATCGGCCGCTGCAACGAGGAAGGAAATGTAACCGGTCGGCTCAACATCGCCGTGATGCGATTCGATCGCATTGATCGTGGCCTCGTCAAACTTGTATTTGCGGGCCAATTCCGAGCCGAGCGAGATGTGTGTTCCCTCGACTTCAAAATCAATCGCTTTGCCGATATCGTGCAGCAGTCCTGCTCGTTTTGCCGTCATGACGTCCAGATCAAGATCTGCCGCCATAATGCCGGTCAGCCAGGATACTTCAATCGCATGCTGCAGGACGTTCTGACCGTAACTCGTACGGTACTTCAGTCGGCCGAGCAGCCTCACGGCTTCAGGATGGACCCCGATGACACCGGTTTCGAAAATGGCCTGTTCACCGGCTTCGCGAATCGAATTCTCAATTTCACGCGTCGCCTTGCCAACCATTTCCTCGATCCGGGCCGGGTGGATGCGGCCATCCTGGACCAGTTTTTCGATGGTCAGGCGCGCAATCTCGCGGCGAATCGGATCGAATGACGACAAAATCACGGCTTCCGGTGTGTCGTCGATTATCAGATCGACGCCCGTCAGTGTCTCGATCGTCCGGATGTTGCGGCCTTCACGGCCGATAATCCGCCCCTTCATCTCTTCGTTCGGCAGTGCGACAACCGTCACGGTTGCATCCGACACATAATCCGAAGCGTAGCGCTGAATTGCGGACACCACGATTTCTTTCGAGCGATCTTCCGCCCTTGCCTTCGTTTCCTCTTCCATTTGGCGGTACATGACCGCCAGGTCATGGTGATAGGCAACTCTTGCTTCTTCCAGCACCTGCTGCTGAGCGTCGTGCACCGATAATCCCGATACACGTTCCAGCGTCTGAATCTTTTCCTGTTCAAGCGCCAGCAGGCTTTGTTCGGTCATTTCAAGTTCTCTTGCCTTTTGTTCCGCACGCTGTTCTTTTTCTTCGATCTGGTTCAGCTTCTTGTCCAGACTCGTTTCCTTTTGTTCAAGGCGGTTTCGGTCGCGCTGAAGCTCCTGACGGCGCGCTTTGACTTCACGTTCAATCTCAGATCGAACATTCAGTACTTCCTGCCTTGCCTCGAGCAAAAACTCACGTTTCTTCTCTTCGCCTTCTTTTCTCGCGTCCCCGATCAGGCGCTCGGCCTGTGCCTCGGTTTGCTTCTTTTGTTCGGCTAGTCGAATACTTTCCTTGCTTAATCCTTTGCGGTAATAGTTAACGGTCAACCACACGGAAATTGCGGCGCCGACAATTAAGCCAATGGCAATGTAAAGAAATTCTATGCCAATCACCTCCATATTCAGTTTTCAAGTTGCAAGCGATTCCATTTCGCTGACAAATTTCGAAGCTCTGCTCATGATATCCATCCGCGCCTTCCCTTGTCAATCGATGACGGGCGTATTGCTGCATGGAATTCGGCTGTGGTTTTCCAGAAATTTTGCTATGCTCTCACCATGTTGCAGACATTTACAGTAAAAGCCGCATTCAACGGACAGCGGCTGACCGATGTGCTGGCCCGCCAGGAGTCCATGTCGGCCAGCTTGAGAAAGCAGATCCGGCTGCACGGACGCGCCACTGCGGACGGGCTTTTGCTTCGCCTGATCGATCGCGTCAGCACCGGGCAGGTAATCGAGATTGATGACGGCGAGCCGACTGTTGTCGCCGCAGCATCCCACAGTCTGCAGGTTCTGTTCGAAGACGACTGGTATCTCGCCGTGAACAAACCGCCCGGGATGGTCACGCATCCGACTGTGCATGATCATCTGCCCAGCGTACTGGATGAAACGGGGCGCGCGCTGCGTGCCGTTGGCCGTCTGGATAAAGACACAAGCGGCGTCATCTTGCTCGCCAAGCACGCTCACGCCCATCACGCTGCCGTCTCGCACCCGCTGAGAAAACTGTATATCGGCCTATGTCACGGCCTTTTCCAGACGAAGCGCGTGACAGTCGAGGGCCCGATCCGCCGCTCGAACCAACAGTATCTCCGGCGCGTCGTCCACCCGGACGGCAAGGCGGCACGGACCCGCATCCTCCGTCTGGCCGAAGACAAAACCGCAAACGTGTCGCTGGCGGCATTCCGCCTTGACAGCGGACGCACGCACCAGATTCGTGTGCATGCCTTGTATAACGGCAATCCGCTGCTCGGCGACTGGCTGTACGGTTTAAATGAGCTGGAAGATATCTATCCGGGGAAAGGCCTTGTCACGGCGTCCAGAGCCGCTGAGGCTGCTCTGCTTTACAGCGCCGCGCAATTGCGGCTGGACGATCGCATGCAGCGCCAGGCGCTGCACGCACTGACGCTGTCGTTTATCCATCCGGCAGACGGACGGCGGGTCCGGATCACAGCCCCGCCGCCTGACGATTTTCGCCGGTTTATTATTTCGTCGTTCGAAACCGGATTATCCGAGACGTGTATCGACGTTGGCGATCAGCTCGGACTTGAGGGCGTCTGACTCCGCAATCAGCGTGCCGCACTCCGCCCTCAGTTCCTCCACGAGATCAGCATCCGACAATCCGGGCAGGTTGATGCGAACATTGTAAACGCCGCCCTGCACGGCCAGATCGAGGCACAACGCACCGATCGCTCCGTCGGAAATTGCGTTTACATTGCCGCGCGCGATCACCGGTTTCATCTTCCGAAGCGTCTCCAGTGCGGTGCGGGCTGTTTCCAGGGGCACGAGCGTCGCATGCGTCTGCGCCGCCTGCATCCGCACCCTGCGCTCAGTCGCTTCCGCTTCACTGTCCCTGGGCAGGCGTATGGCCGCCAGCACATCGGCGAACGCCTTGACGTCATCGCTGGACAGTGCGAGCAGACGATCCTTCTGCTCGCCAAAAAACTTCTCCAGACGCATGAATTCCTCTTGTACGTCCGGTTCAAACGATTGAAAAATTTTCTTTGCTGTCGTCAGCTTCGTCAGCATGCCGGCAAGTGCGGCCCCCTGACTGCCGATGAGGGCAGCCGCACTGCCCCCTCCCGGTACCGGTTTCGCCGAGAACACATCATCCGTATACGCTTTGATCGTCTGGTCTGCAATATTCATAATCACCTCTGTTTTCTTGCTTTGTATTGTTTTGCCGGTCAAATGACCGGCACGGCCTGCCCTTTGTACGCGAGACGGCCGCGCTTGTAAACACGCTTCGTCTGATTGCTGCCCGGCCGGTAGAAGTACTGGTCCGGATCTTCCGCAAACGAGACATGGATGTCGGCCAGACAGCCGGCTTTCAGCTGGCCGATGTCATCTCTGGCCAGCGCCGCCGCCGCATGCCTGGTCACGCCAAGGAGGGCATCGACCGGAGCGATTTTCATGTTGAATACCGCGAGTCCCAGCGCAAAGGGCAAATTCTCGGTTGGACTGGAACCCGGATTGTAATCCGTGGCGACAGCGACCTTAACGCCGCAATCCAGCATCCGCTGCATCGGCGCGTAGCGGCTGCTCATGAGAAAGTAGGTCGTCGCCGGCAGCAGGCATGCCACCACGTCGGCTGCGGCCAGATCCGCGATTCCCTGATCTGAAATGGCCATCAGATGCTCAGCCGATACGCAGCCGACTTCAGCTGCCAGCTCAGCCCCGCCGAGCGGCACGATCTCGTCGGCATGCATTTTCAGCAGAAAGCCCATCGCTTTGGCTGCCTGCAGATACCGCCGGCTCTGCTCAACGGAGAATATGGTGTCTTCGCAGAAAATGTCGACAAAGCGGGCAAGCCGCTTGGCCTTGACCTCCGGCAGGACATCGTCCAGGAGAAAGTCGAGATACCCGTCAGCATCTCCGGCAAACTCGGGCGGGATAGCATGCGCCCCCATAAAGGTTGACTCGATGTCAATCGGCTGATGCAAATCCAGTTCTTTGGCCACGGCGAGACACGTCAGCTCCGTCTTTTTGTCAAGCCCGTAGCCGCTTTTTGCTTCAACTGTTGTCACGCCATAGGACAGCATGCGCGCAAGTGTCGCCTTGGCCCGCTCGTACAGTGCTTCGTACGTCGCTTCCCGCGTTCTCTGCACGGTGTAAAGAATTCCGCTCTTTTCATGCAGATCGAGATACCCCAGGCCGCTCAGTTTCGCACCCAATTCGTGGTGTCTCGAACCGGCGTGCACGAGGTGCGTGTGGGGATCAATCAGGCCGGGCGTAACGAGATGTCCCGTATAGTCGTGGACACGCGCGTCAGCCGGGATAGCGACATCGTCTTTCGGCCAGACGCCGGCAATGGTTTCACCGTCAATTTCGAGGTAACCGTCCAAAAGCACCGGCTGCGCCGGATCGGCCGTAAACAGCCGATCGGAGCGAATAAACCACGGCGTCATATCGCATCACCGCCTTTTCCCGGCAGCAGATGGCTTTCAATAATCTGCCCGGCACTGAACGTCTCAAGCTGCAGATAGTATGCCGCCGCATCGAGTATCGCCTGCATCGGCGCCAGGCCGATCAGTTCGCTTCCGATCACGGACACGCCGTAGCGGGCCGCCTCGAACCTGATGGTCTCAACAACCTGATAGAGGGATGACTGTTCGTAATCGGTCAGATTCATGGAAACCTGCGTAATCCCGCGGTTTTCCAGCAGCACCCCCATCGCCTTGACGTAGCGCAGGCCGCCGCCCAAAAAGCGAATCTTCTTTGCAATGCGGTCCGCGACGGAGAGATCGGCGGTGCCGAGGTTGACATTGAATGCAAGCAGCGGTTTTCGAGCCCCGATCGCGGTCACCCCGGCCGACACGTGCGGTGTGTCCGGTCCGAAATCGGCCGCAAACCCGCCTCTCATCTTTTCGGCCATCCCCTCGAACTGGCCTTTTCGGATCACTGCCAGATTGCTCCGTTCCGGCGACGAGGCGCTTTTCTCGTAGAGAAAAACCGGGATGCCGAGTTCTCGGCCGACCCGTTCTCCGAGTCGGCGGGAGAGTTCAATGCAATCGTCCATCGTCGCCCCCGCAATCGGGATAAAAGGCACCACATCGGTCGCTCCCATGCGCGGATGTGCGCCCTTGTGCTCGCGCAAATCAATTGTGTCCGCCGCCAGCTTTATTGCCTCGAAAACAGCGTCAGAAAGCGGATCCGGAGCACCGATTACCGTGACAACCGAGCGGTTGTGGTCCTCATCGCTGCTGAAGTCCAGCACCGTAATGCCCTCATGTTTTTGAAATAAGGCGACGATCGCCTCGAGTGTTTCTCCCGTACAGCTGAAATTCGGTACGGATTCAATCAACGCCATGCAAAATACCTCCCTCGTTTATTGCATCAGTCTGAAATCAGTCGGTTCAGCAGCCCGTCGTCCGCCAGGTGCGGCAGCGTGATCACACCGTTCTCCCTTTGATTGTAGGCGGCAGCCGTCTCAAGCGCGTGCGGATTTCGCGCCCAGGCGCGCCTGGCGATGCCGCAGTTGACATCCCACATCACCGCATCCTCAATGATGCGATCGGTCTCGGGTGATCCGTCGAGAACAAGACCGAATCCTCCGTTGACAGCCTTTCCGATGCCCACACCGCCGCCGTTGTGCAGCGCGACGAGCGTCATGCCGCGGGCTGCGTTGCCGGCAAAGCACTGAACGGCCATATCGGCCATGATATTGCTGCCATCCTTGATATTGGCCGTCTCGCGAAAGGGCGAATCGGTTCCGCTCACATCGTGGTGGTCCCGGCCCAGCATGACGGGGCCGATCTCGCCGTCCCGCACCATCTGATTGAATTTCAGCGCGATATCGCGGCGTCCCCATGCATCCTGATACAAAATGCGTGCCTTGCTGCCGACGACCAGCCTGTTCTTTGCGGCATCCCGGATCCACTTATAGTTGTCCCGGTCCTGCCCGCATCTGGCGGGATCAATCAGATCCATGGCGGCCTTGTCCGTTTTCGCCAGATCCTCGTCGCGTCCGGACAGGCAGACCCAGCGGAAAGGGCCGTATCCGTAATCGAAAAACATCGGGCCCATGACGTCTTCGACGTAGCTCGGATAAATGAAACCGTCCTTGTCGTCCTCGCCGTTTTTGGCAATGTGGACAGCCCCTGCATCGTATACCGCCTTCAAAAAACTGTTGCCGTAATCAAAAAAATAGGTGCCGCGCGCATGCAGCCGGTCAATCAGCCCGATATGGGTGAGGAGCGACCGGTCCACCATTGTTTTAAACTGCTCACGATCCGTCGCGAGCAGCCGTGTGCGTTCCTCGAATGTCATGCCCTGCGGCGTGTAGCCGCCGTCGTAGACGTTGTGACAAGACGTCTGGTCGGAAAGCAGGTCAATCTCAATGTTGTGTTCAACAGCATACTGAAGCAGATCGACAATATTGCCGTGATAGGCAATGGAACAGGCCTCACCGGCCGCCTGCTTTGCAGCGGCGGCGCCAAATACTTCAGCCAGACTGCTGCTGACCATATCAAGCCACCCCTGATCGAGCCGCGTCTGAATGCGTGACCGGTCGACTTCGGCAAAAACGCCGACCGCACCGGCAATGGTGGCCGCTTTCGGCTGAGCGCCGCTCATACCGCCCAAACCGGACGACACAAAGAGAACGCCGGCAAGGTCGTCGTCCGTCTTCAGATGAAGCTGCATGCGGCCCGCCGTCAGAATCGTGTTGTACGTTCCGTGCACGATGCCCTGCGGACCGATATACATCCATCCGCCGGCTGTCATCTGGCCATAATTGGCTACGCCCAGCTGTTCTGCACGTTCCCAGTCCGTCGGATTATCGAAGAGTCCGACCATCAGGGCATTCGTGATGATCACGCGCGGTGCCTGTTTCGGTGAGGGAAACAGACCGAGCGGGTGACCGGAGGCGATGACAAGCGTATGCTGCTCATCGAGGATCTCGAGATATCTTCGGATCAGGCGATATTGCAGCCAGTTTTGGCACACTGATCCCGTTTCGCCGTATGTGACCAGCTCGTATGGATAGAGCGCCACTTCAAAACTCAGATTGTTGTCAATCATCAGCTGGAACGCTTTGCCGGCGAGACAGGCCCCCTTGTACTCCTCAATGGGACGCGCTTCGATGATGCGATTCGGCCGGTATCGGTAGGCGTAGATGCGTCCGTAAGTTCGGAGTTCAGCCAGAAATTCAGGTGCCAGCGTCTCGTGCAGCGCCGCGGGCACGTAACGCAAAGCGTTCTGCAGTGCCGTTTTCGTATCGGCCTTGTTCAGCCGATATCCTCGTGACGGTGCGCGCCGGATTCCCGCCTGAAACGGCATCAGTTCAGGCAGCGCATCATCCAGCATCAGATCGTGAACAGACGTATATTCGGACATGTCATAACCCCCTTGCCTCGATCAGTTCATCTACCAGTTCGGCCACGCGATGTGATTTCACCAGTGCATACAATCGCTCCATGTCGTGAGACAAAACCCGGTCATCCGTCAAATGCGGCACTTCACTGCGTACGAGTGCGTGAATGGCGCGGGTCGCGGCAGCCGGGGCTTTGCCGTCCCTGACCGCGAGATCAAGAGCTTGTGCCGCCACCATTAATTCAATGGCCAGAACGCGCGCCGTGTTGGTCACAATTCTAGCCAGTTTGCGTGCCGCATGTGCACCCATGCTCACGTGGTCTTCCTTGTTCGCTGACGACGGTATCGAATCGACACTCGCCGGGTGTGCCAGCACCTTGTTCTCAGACACGAGTGCAGCCGCCGCGTATTGCGGGATCATGTAGCCGGAGCAGAGCCCCGACTGTTCGGTCAGGAAAGCCGGCAAACCGGACAGCTGCGGATTCACCATGCGTTCCGACCGGCGTTCCGAGATGTTGGCCAGCTCGGCCGTCGCAATCGCTGCGTAATCGAGCGGCAGCGCGATCGGTTCGCCGTGAAAGTGGCCGCCCGAGATTACGCGTCCGTCAGGCAGCACGAGCGGATTGTCATTGACCGCATTCATTTCAATCTCGAGCGCGCGCACGCTGACCAGAAGCGCATCATGCGCGGCACCGTGCACCTGCGGAGCACAGCGCAGCGTGTAAGCATCCTGCACATCGTCCGGCCGGCTGTCGGTTCGCTCGCTGCCATGGACAAGCAAAAGCACCATTGCGGCCGTTTCGGCCTGCCCGGGGTGCGGCCTCAGGGCATGTATTTCAGGCAGGAACGCGCCTGTGATGCCGCAGAGGGCTTCCATCGACAGGCTGAGTGACGCTGCCGCCGTTTTCACGAGCGCCAGCGCATCAGCCACGGCCAGTGCACCGACCGACGTCATCAGCTGGGTCCCGTTGATCAGGGCAAGGCCGTCCTTGCCGGAAAGGCGGACAGGTTCAAGGCCGGCATCACGCAAGGCTTCGCCGCCGGGCAGGCGCTTCCCGGCTGTCACGGCTTCGCCCTCCCCGATCAGGACCAGCGCCATGTGGGCAAGATTCGCGAGATCGCCGCTTGCACCGAGTGATCCCTGTGACGGCACAACCGGCACAATGTTGCGGTTCAACAGTTCAGCCAAAAGCTCGCAGATTGACGGATTGGCTCCCGAACACCCGATCAGGATCGTGTTCAGGCGAAGCAGCATCATGCCGCGGACCTGTTCCTCGAGAAGCGGCTCGCCGACGGCACAGGCATGGCTTCGCAGCAGATTCGTCTGCAGGCGGGCGTTTTCACCTGG
>DUPJ01000035.1 GCA_012838355.1 Clostridiaceae bacterium | reverse complement strand
GCAAATGCGTCGCCGAAGACCGTTTCACTCTGTCCGTCGCCGTAGATATCGGCGTGATCAAAATAATTGGCGCCGCGATCGAGCGCCGCGCGGATAAATCGGTTCATCTCGCTTTTGGTCTTGCCGGCCAGGCGCATGCAGCCGACCACGATTGACGGCACGTTCATATCTGTCTTGCCAAGGCGTACGGATTTCATACAAGGCTCCCGTTCCTGTGATTTTGTGACTGTTTGGTGCGATTCCAGTTAAGCCTATACGAAAGATGCCGGAATGAAAACGGGGGAGCATGCCGGCAAAACGATAAACGGGTAGAATAACTTTTATTGCATCGGTAAGCAGAGAGCGAAAATTATCCTGTGAGCGGAGAGTGAATATGGCAAAAAAATCGATTGGCATCATCATTAACCCGATTGCCGGTATCGGCGGCCGTGTCGGTCTGAAGGGATCGGATGGCGAGGATACGGTGGAACGGGCGCTGGCACTCGGCGCCAGGCGTGAGAGTGCGGATAAAGCCGGCATTGCGATCGAGCAGCTTGTCGATATAGCGTCCGGGCTGGATGTGTATGCGTACGGCGACGAGATGGGGGAGACGCTGCTCCAGTCGCTTGGTTTCGAGTTCAGTCTGGTCGGTCAGCCTGCCGGCGAAAAAACGACGGCCGAAGATACGATTCGGGCCGCCTCGGCGTTTCGCGACATCGGCGTGGATCTCATCCTGTTTGCCGGCGGTGACGGAACGGCGCGCAACGTTTTCGAGGCCGTGGGATCGGATGTTCCCGTCATCGGTGTACCCGCCGGTGTGAAAATTCATTCCGCCGTGTACGCGACGAATCCGCGAAATGCGGGACTTGTCGCAAAAGAATATTTATCCGGCGAAAGCGGAGCCGTGCAAGCAGCGGAAGTGATGGATATCGATGAGGCGCTGTTCCGTCAGGGCCAGGTCAGCGCCAAGCTTTACGGTGAAATGCTTGTCCCCGTTTCCGAGGGGCGGGTGCAGCACATGAAATCAGGCGGCGGCAGCGATGAGGACAGCCTGGCCGGCATGGCTGAATATATAGTCGATGAAATGGAAGCCGACACAATCTACATTATCGGCACCGGCAGCACGATGCAAAGCATCATGGCCGACATGGGGCTCGCCAACACGCTGCTCGGTGTCGATGTGATCGAAAACAAACAGCTTCTGGCGTCCGATGTAACCGAATCCGAACTTTGGGACCTGATCAGGGATCCGCAGAAAAAGGTGAAAATAATCGTCACGATCATCGGCGGGCAAGGCTATCTGTTTGGCCGCGGAAACCAGCAGATCAGCCCTCGCGTCATTCGCCGGGCCGGCATCAAAAACATCATTGTCGCTGCAACCCCTTCTAAACTTTTGTCCCTCCGGGGGCAGCCATTGCTTGTCGATACGGGCGACGCGACGCTGGACAGAGAACTTAGCGGCTACATTGAAGTGACCATTGGATACGGCCATACGTCGATACAGAGCGTCTCATCGTGAGTAAAAAAAGTTGAGGTCAAGCATTTCGGCTTGACCTCACCCATGTTTCATTCAGATTCTGGTTCAAAATCAGGTGTTTTCTTCAGT
The DNA here is from genome assembly GCA_012838355.1 of Clostridiaceae bacterium. GTDB lineage: Bacteria > Bacillota > Clostridia > Saccharofermentanales > DTU023 > DUPJ01. The sequence goes on along the minus strand of DUPJ01000035.1, from coordinate 760 downwards.
TTGCGCTTCCCTTGACGGTTTCGGCTCCAGGCGAAATTTCTGATGCAGATCTTCAAAGGACTCTGACTCCAGCAGGTTTGCCCTTGAGTCTTCGCCGTGTGCGACATGGAGTCCGCCCTTCAATGCCTTTTCTTCCGGTGTCAGTGTCTTTTTGTCGACTACCATGGTTTCGTCGTCGGGATGATTATTCTGTTCGTGTTCTGCTGTCATCTCTCGAATCTCCTTATGTCGTCTTCTGTTCGATTGCGTTGCTCTGTCTTCGTTCGCACTTTTTTATGCTGCGGGGCAACGGTGCAAACGGCGGTGACATCAATACAGGTTTCATGATAGCCGTTTCGCCGCGATACGGCTGTACGCTGCGTGACAAATTGCTGTGCGCAAGGCATTGCAGTGCGGCTGTGACAGTCAAAATTTGTTCGTGTTAAAATGATGCGTTGGAATTTGAAGGAGGAACTTGTGGAATCGGAAAAGAGAACCTTGGGTATCGGTTTCGCAACGGGGCGCAAAAGTTTTCGCAAAGTTCTGAAGGCGTATGTATACAGCTGGAAGCAGGCCTTGAAACGCAATGAGGATCTGCGCAGGATTGGACTGACGCTCTTTGTTGCCTACGATCTGGATTATTCTCATACACAGTCGACTGACTTCACGAATTTGCCGCAGGACATCGTCGATGTATTTGAAAACATTGTTTTTCTCGGTACAAAGCATGCGCAGCGGAGTGTACTCCATCTCATTGATGACGGGACGATAACGCAGCGGG
>DUPJ01000034.1 GCA_012838355.1 Clostridiaceae bacterium | reverse complement strand
TTTTGCCAGCGCGGTTTCACTTTGTGAACGCGCTTCAGCCTGTGTTTTTTCCTGCGCTCGCTGAAATATGTGGCGAGAAAAAAAATGGCAGCCAGCTTGGCAAGCTCCGAGGGCTGAATCGACACTGATCCGAAAAAGATCCAGCGTCTGGCGCCGTTCACGGTGGTTCCGACAAACGGCACGGCCAGGAGCAAAACGGTGACGACCGCATACACGAGATAGCGGATGATCGGGCGATTGAATACGCGAATCGGGATGACGAGCGCTACAAACAGCGCCACCACGAGACCGAATCCGGAAATACCCGCCTGCTTCAGAAACAGGGCCGTCGCACCGCCTTCACGCGCGTAGCTGACGGCAAGACTGGCAGAAAAAAGCATCACAAGTCCATACGTTGACAGCACCAGAAACGTGATTAAAAGCGGCAGGTAGACTTTTTTGTAGTCAGCCAGCGCATCGAGCTTGGCGTAGCGATCAGCCTGCCTTGTCATCTCAGAACGGCCAGATGAACAGCCAGCCAAGCAGACCGAGCAAAACGGCGACGAGAGAAAACATGCGCACGATTTTCTGCTCAGGCCAGCCGCCCAGTTCAAAATGGTGATGAATCGGCGCCATGCGGAAAATGCGCTTGCCGCCCGTTCGGCGGAAATAGAACACCTGAATGACGACTGATAGTCCTTCAAAAATGAAGATAAAACCGGTGATAAGCAAAATCCACGGCACTCCGGCAATCAGGCAGATGCCCGCAATACCGGCGCCCAGTGCCTGAGATCCCGTATCACCCATCATCACTTTCGCCGGAAAGCGGTTGTAGAAAAGAAATCCCATGCTGCCGGCCGCGAGCGCGACACTGTACCAGACATGGCCGTTCGTTTCGGGCGAGACGCCGGCCGCCGCCAGATACAAGGCCACAAAGAGACAAAAGATAATGGTCAGCGTCGACAGAAGTCCGTCAAGGCCATCCGTAATGTTCACGCTGTTCGAAACGTAAAAGAGATACACCACGACGAGCACGCCGTAGATCACCTTGAACCATCCGGTGACCGGCACGACGCGCAGTGAAAAAGGCAGGAGCAGGAACGGCTCGACCGGAGCGAACCAGAGATAATAGACAACAAACAAAATGGAGGCGAGGCCGAGCAGCATGGTTTTTTGTCCAACTGAAAGCCCCTGCTTTTTGATTTTGACTTTTATGTAATCGTCAAGAAAGCCGACGATGCCGAAGAGCAGCATCACCAGCGTCAATGCGACAAACGGGCGGAACGCTTCGCCAAAAAGGAACGGACCGGCCAGAGCAGTCAATGCAACCGGAAGCAAAAAAAATAAGCCCCCCATCGTCGGCGTACCTGATTTTATAAAGTGAGTTTGCGGTCCTTCTTCGCGCACCCGCTGCCCCATGCCGCGTGATTTCAGCAGAGGCAGGCCAATTTTTCCGAAAAGCAGCGTCAGCAGCAGAACAAAAAAGAAAATAATCGCACTCCCGGCCCAGATGTTCATGCAACAACCTCCGTCAGGGCCGCCGTTACCTTTTCAAGCTCAAACAGGCGGGACCCTTTTATCAGGACAGTATCACCGGGGCGAACCGCAAGCCGCACCATGTCAATCAGGCTGTGCAGGTCGGGCAAAAAGGCGACATCTTCCGCTGCCATGAAATCAGCCAGATACTCATAAACCGGCCGGGCCTCTTCCCCAATCAGAAAAACCCGGTCAACCGAATGCTCCAGAATCATTTTGGCCAGCGCGATATGTTCGGCCTCGGAAAATCTGCCAAGCTCCCTCATGCCGCCAATCACCGCCACCGAGCGGCCTGATTCGCGGATAAGACTCAGGACTTCGAGCGCAGCACGCATGGACTCCGGTGAGGCGTTGTATGAATCGTCAATCAGGGTCATGCCGTTTGCCATCATGACCTTCTGGCGATTGCCCGTATTCTCGAATTGAGACGCCGCATCGGCTGCCGACTTCATGTCAAGACCGAGCGCGTAGGCGGCAGCCAATCCGAAAAGCGCGGCTGGAATCAGATGGCGCCCCGGCTCCGGTATGACAACAGGCCAGCGCTGTTCCGACGCAAAGCTTGAGCGCGCCGTGAATGCTGTCTGATCTTTTCTGAGGACGATATCCTCGGCCCAGAAAACGGGAAATCCCTCACGTTCGAGCCGCCCGGTGTTTTGCTCACTCGCGATGAACCAGACCGGCAGTTTTCTTTCCTTTTCGCAAGCCCACGCTTCCAGCTGTGCATCATCCCCATTCACGATGCAAAGCGCATTATCCTTCATGTTGTCGATGATCGATGTCTTCTCCTGGAAAATTGCATGCAGGCTGCCAAGGTATTCCGCATGCGAATAGCCGATACCCGTAATGACGGCAATGTCCGGTCGTGCGATCGCCGAGATTTTTCTGATCTCACCCTTCCTGTCCATGGCAATCTCCGTCACCAGCACCTGATCTTCCGGCTGGGCATTGAGAAGCGTCTCGGAAAGGCCGATCTCATTATTCAGATTGGCAAATGTCTGCATGGCCTTCATTTGCGGCGATACGAGACAGTGAATCATGCGTCTCGTTGTCGTCTTTCCGACACTTCCGGTTACGCCGATTACTGATGCAGCCAGCGTCTGCCGATATCCGAAAGCAATATCCTGAAAAGCTTGAAGCGTGTCTTCGACGAGAAGAAGATCGTACGTCACATCATCAGACTCAAGGCGCTTCTGCAGCTGCCGGGCTGTCTTTGTGCCCGCCTGCAGCACCAGCATGGCGGCGCCCAGTTCAGCCGCCTGCAGAGCAAAATCGTGTCCGTCAAAATGGGGACCGGCCAAAGCCACATAAACTTCGTGAGGCTTAATCGTCCGCGTATCTTTGGAAACACCCGTATAGTGTCTTTCCGCATCGCCGGCATTCTGAACCGTCTGGATTAATCGTCCCCTGGTCCAGCTTTGCAGCTGCACGGGTATAAATCGTGACATACCTACTCTCCTGCATTATCCGTTTGGTTCACCTCGGGCGAGAAATTGACCGTTACAACCGAGCCCCTCCGCACCATGCGGTTCGTGTCGGGCGCCGGCGGCGCTCCACTCTGGTCAGCTGCCTCTGTTCTGCCCGCATGCGTCGGTTCAGGTGACTGACTCAGTGCACCCGCAACGCCATTGCCAACCGCCCGGATGACAACACCGGCGTCCATGGCCAGCGCCTGGCACTCGAAGAATGTCTTGCCCGTAAAATCAGGAACCGTGACCCATTCTACGTCATTTCCGTACGAAGGGTAAAGATAAACGCGCGAACCAACCGCGACAAGCGTTCCAGGTGCCGGCATCTGGTCCAGCACCACATCGTCAGGACGCATCGAAAGATCCCCGGGGTAGCCCCAAATTTCCATCGCCGACAAGCTATAGGCCGCATCTTTCAACGGTTTTCCGATCAAATTCGGCATCACCGCGGTACGGTTCAGGCGCACCGCATCGGCCGCTGTGAAATCACGTTTTTCACCAAGCAAATCAAGCACCCTGGAGACCAGCCGATTTGTCGGTCGGGTCGCCACCACGGAGGAGGGGGCCTCTACTTGCGGCTTGTGAATGATCACCATGGCGACAATGCTCGGCGACTCGATCGGTGCAATGGCCATATAGGAATAGGTGTTGCCGCCGTCGACTTCATCCGTCGCCGTACTCGTCTTGCCGCCGATGCGATAGCCTTCCGAACCATACGTGTAGTTGAGGCTCGTCTGTCCCACCGCTGCCATCAGCTGCCGCACTCTGGCCGCTGTCTGCTGTGACATCAGCGGTGCGCCCAGGGCCGTATTGGCTTCACGTACACGAACGCCGTCGGCTTCGGCATAGGATAAAACATGCGGGACAACCTGGCGGCCCCCGTTTGCAATCGCAGCATAGCTGGAAAGCATCTGCAGCGGTGTTACTGCAGACGATTCACCGAACGTCAGATTCGCAAAATCCAGATCGGTCGGCCGGTCGTGAATCAGCGAACCCGATTCACCCGGCAGATCGACGCCGGTGCGTTCGTAAAAGCCGAGCTGCCGGAAGTATTCATAAAAGCGCTCTTTCCCGATCTGATTGCCGAGATGGACAAAGACGGGGTTGCATGAATTGACAAACCCCTGTGCCAGCGTCTCAATGCCATGCCCCTCCGGTATGTGACAGCGGATCGTGTGGCCGCGCAGCTCGATCGGATCATCGCTGTAGAGCACGTTCTCGTTCGTGATCGACAGTTCGAAGGCAATGGCCGTCGTAATAGCCTTCATGGTTGATCCCGGTTCATAGATATCCGACACATTCTGATTCCGCCACACATTGGACATCAGATAATCCACTTGCGATGCGCCAAGACTCTCCCAGGCGGCCTCATCGATCGTGGCCGGTGCGGCAAACGGATCGTCGCTTCGCATGGTGGGTACCTGCCCCATCGCAAGGATGGCGCCATCCCACGGGTCCATGACAATGGCCGTCACCTTCTGCGTCAGACCCATCGAGGTGGCTGTCTCGATAAGCGTTTCCTGAAGTATTCGCTGTATTTCAAGATTGATGGTGAGGTGAAGGTCAGCCCCGTTTTGGACCGCGAGATCCGCCGTCGCCGCATATGGCACCACACCGCGGCTCTGAAAATTGTCGCGCTTTGCGTAACTGTATCCCGGTACGCCGCTCAGCAAATCGTTATACTGCAATTCAATGCCGAGTGCGCCCGTAAGCATCTGCTCGTCAAAACGGGTATAACCGATGACCTGCCCCGCAAGATCATTATTGCTGTACACACGGCGGGATTCCGGATCGAAGCGGAAACCGCCGACACTGTTGTCCGACATCCAGGTACGGAGCCGGTCGGCCGTCTCTTCAGGAACATCTTTGGCAAGCAAAATGTACTGTTCCTCTGTCTGAGCCATTTGCTCCCTGAACTCGCTCAGATCGAGATTCAGCTCACCGCTCACTGTTTTTGCAATGTCATCTGCATCCGCCATGCCGCGGTAGCTGCGTGCATCCTTCGGCGTCATACCGATCTGGTAAACCGTCTTGGTGCCCGCAATTCTGGTTCCGGTGCGATCATAAATGCTGCCGCGTTTCGGATAGATCGTTTCGCGGCTGTAATGCTGACCCGCAGCTTGTGCCTGATACTCCGCGTGATCGACAACCTGAATTCTGAACAGGGCGACAGCAATCAGCGCGGCAAAAAGCAACACGCCGATCCCCGTCACCAACAAACTGTTGGCATTGTAGCGGCGGCGGATACGACGCGCATTCGACTTAGTTAGTTTTGATGTCTTGTTGTTCTGACGACTATTCATTATATCGTTCTATCATATTGTAATTCCATCAAAGATTGCCTAACGGCGGGCATTTATGTATGCTTCAATCGTTGCCGCAGGAGCTGCGACTGCCGATTCAAGCGCATTCATTTCCACCGTCGACAGAACAGGCGCTGACATGGCCACCAGCTGCTCCGGCGAACGCGACTGCATGCCAAGTGTGCGGAACGCTCTGTCTCGCACGCTCATCAAATCTGTGATTTCGAGCATCTGTCCTTCTCTGACATTAATCTCTCGCTGCAGCTGCCGAATCTCGTTCTGGATGCGCACATTCGCATAATTCGCATCGACAATCACGGCATTGCGCCACACCGGAAATGCCAGCAGAAATGCAGAGGCGATGACGATCGAACAGGCTGTTATGGTTTTACGGACACGCAGCGACGAGAGAATGCGATACGTCTGACGCGCGCGCTGCTTCCTGATTAGTGCCTCTCTGGCTGCCTGCTTCCTTCGTTTCTCCGCTTCGAAATCGCGCTGCGGCAATGGCAGATGTGCGGTGCGCACCGGTATTTTGTAAGCCAGATTGCCCTCTTCATAGCGAGCCATATCATTGCTCCTTTCGTATTTCGAAGATGCGCAGTCTCGCGCTTTTTGAACGGCGATTTTGTTTCAGCTCCGTCTCCCCTGCCGTCACGCCGCCGCGGTTCAGTTGCTTCCCGAGCGGTTTTTGGCCGCACGTGCACGGCAGATGCCGGGGACAGTCGCATGGGGACTGCCACACGGTCATGGCCCGTTTCACCAGACGATCTTCGAGCGAATGAAAAGTAATAAACAAGACTCTGCCGCGGTCACGCATCAATGCCGGTACGCGATCGAGCAAATGCTCCAATTGAGCGAGTTCACTGTTCACTTCGATGCGAAGCGCCTGAAAAACCCGTCTCGCCGGGTGCTGCGCTTCCCGTCTGGCGGCAGCGGGCATGGCGGTTGCCACAGCGTCAGCGAGGTCGAGCGTGCGAAAAAACGGACGAGTATTTCGCCGTTTCACCAGATAGTCAGCAATCCGCCTCGCATGCCGCTCTTCACCGTACCGCCTGAATATGTCTGTCAACTCGTCAGCGGTTCGCAGATTGACAATATCGGATGCTGTTTCGCCCTGCGCCACATCCATGCGCATGTCGAGGGGACCGTCCGCCTTGTACGAATAGCCCCGTTCCGGCGTGTCAAGCTGATGCGACGATACGCCGAGATCGGCCAGCATGCCGTCCAGCATGATACCTTCGCGAACCAGCTCATCGGCCAGATCGCCGAAAGATCTGTGTCTTACTTCCCAGGCAGCCTGTGCCCCGACGGACGTCAGCGTGGTTGTCGCCGCCTGTACCGCACTCTGATCGCGGTCGCCGGCAATCAAACGGCCGTTCTGGTCGAGCTGTTCCAAAATGGCACGGCTGTGCGATCCGCCGCCCGCAGTGAAATCGGCATATACTCCGGCAGGTCTTATGTTAAGTGCCTGCAGAACTTCGCCCGGCATAACTGCCTCATGGAATGTCTCAGAGATCGATTTCATATTTCGAAACATCGATATTGCTGACTCGCATCGTTTCGTTCAATTCATCATCAAAGCGTTTGGCCTGACAAAACTCGAGCGTGCGATGCATGTCCGTGACGTAAATTTCGTCACCGGGAGAAACGCCGATGAGCGACCACAGTTCGCTGCTCACCGTTATGCGGCCCTGTGCATCCGGATTGACTTCGAGCGCTTCACCGACGAAACGGAGACGAAAGCGGCGCAAATCAGTATCGGTGCCCGAGTAGCTCAAAAGCTCGTCGCGCACGCTGACAAAGTGCTCTTCGTTGTAACAGCTGAGATAGCCCTCTTCAAGGCTTGCGGTAATCCAGAGCGGACCCACATAACGCTGACGCAATTTGGCCGGAATAACGACCCGCCCCTTGGCATCTACTGTGCTTCTTAGTCGCGCCATACGTATCCCCTTCCCCCTGAAGATTACAGACAGATTACCACAACCACCCACAATCATGCAATGAATTGGTCAAATTTGGCCCAAATTTCCCTGCAACCTTATATTGACGCAAAAAAATACCGCCTCAGGCGGCAATTCGGCATGCTAGATGTGACTTCTTATGTTTGCTTCGTTTCACTTATCAGCAGTTTATGATTCATGGAGATGTTCAGCATAACACCCAGTGTGACATAGCTTGTGACCATTGACGAGCCGCCCAGCGAGAAAAAAGGCAGCGGGATGCCGGTGATGGGAAGCAGCCCGACGCACATGCCGAGGTTCTCAATGAAGTGGGCCGAGAAAAAAGCGAGTGCTCCCACCAGAATGTAGGCTTCAGCCAGATTGCCGTAACGGTAGACCTCCAAAGCGACCCGAAATGATCGGACGACGAAAAACACAATCAGGATGATGAGTGCGCTGGTGCCGATCAGACCCATATTTTCAGAGAGCGCCGTATAGATAAAGTCCGATTCCTTTACCGGGACGAGCACGCGGGAACTGTCGGGAACGCCCGTAAGTCCTCCCGACGAAATCGCGGCGAGCGACTGGCCAATGTGATAGGAGGCGGTTTTATCATGTCCCGGGAAAAGATACGTCAGAATCCGGTTCTGCTGGTATGCGCTGAAAACATAAATCCAAAGAAGCGGGACAGTCACCACCACGGCAGCCAGCCCGATCCAGATGTAGCGCCACTTGATGCCCCAGATGAAAAGCATGGCGATGAACACAAAGACAATAACCATCCCGGTTCCGAAATCCGGTTCCATCAGGATGAGCAGAAGCGGTATGAGAAAAGTCGCCCCAACGCCGATCGAGCCGTTCAGATAGGCCATTTTGCCTTCACGCATCGCGGCAAAAATATACGCACTGACCATGATGATGCCAAGTTTTGCCAGTTCCGACGGCTGATACGAGCCGATAACGGGGATTTGCATCCAGCTGTCGGCACCGGTTACGGCTCGCAGGCTGTATCCGTCCACCTTGATATACACCAGCAGAAGGACGCTGACACCGAACACGATCATGCCGAACAGGCGCAAGGTCGGCGAGTCGAAGAGACAGATGAGAAACGCGATCATAATGCCGAGGAAAGCCGCGCCGATCTGCTTGTAGAAATTCATCGGATACTCAAACGTGGCAACACCGTAGCCGGAAGACAAAACCTCATTCAAGATCACAAGTCCCATCAGAGTAATCAGCAGGATCGGCATCAGCATACGGTAGTCCATCATGCCGAAAAAGCTGTCAATGCGGGATTGAAGGCGAGTGTTGCGTCTCATGTCACTCAACGATCTGAATCGTCTCCTCGACGTCACGTTCGGCCAGTGATGCCGACAGACGACGTTTTTGCCGCCATGCATTGAAAACGAGAATGAATACGCCTGAAGCCACCATCGCTGCAGAAAGCAGCTGCGAGATGCGCATCACGCTGCCTCCAACATAGAGGGCGTCGGTGCGAATGCCTTCAACAAAGAAGCGGACGGTACCATATAGAATCAGGTACATCGCCACCGTTGTCAGCGGTTTTTTGCTGTGACGGCGCACAACGAGCAGAATACCGAAGATGACGAGGTTCGCAAGGAACTCATAGAAAAAGGTGGGATGTACCGGCAGATTGGGAGAGACACCGGGCATGTCTGCCTGTCGCAGATACGCTGACGTACCGTTCGAAATCATGCCCCAGGGCAACGAGGTATTGGTACCGAAGGCTTCCTGGTTAAAGAAATTGCCCCAGCGGCCAATGGCTTGGCCGAGCGGCACGTAGACGATCATAAAATCAGCGATCCGGCTGAGCCGGAGCTTGCGCACGCGCGACCAGATAACCGCGCCCAGAACGCCGCCGATGACGCCGCCGTAAAAGGCAAGGCCGCCTGTTCTCGTGTCGAAGATACGCATGGGGTTTTCGGCAAACTCTGACCAGGCAAACGCAACATAAAAGAGGCGTGCTCCGACCAGAGCAAGCGGGATGATGAGCAGAAACATTTCGCTGATATGGTCGGGATCGAGCTGATATGCTTTCGCCTGCCGCATGCTGAGAAGCATGCCGATCAGGAATGCGAAAGCAATGAGGACACCATACCAATATATGCTGATGTCCCGCCCGAACAACTGAAATTGAATGGCAATGCGATTCACTGGCAAGTCGATGATATTCAGTCCGGGAAAGCTAACGAGAAAGTCGGCCATGAGCACTCCTTTACTGGCTGCCGGGCAGCAGTATGACGGTTTGACGGTAAGCCGGCGACGCGATGTGCCGGGTAAGCGCATCTGCGGTCGGAAGCTTTATTTTAGCATATTGCGCCGGCAGCGAAAAAACATCGATGCCGTGTCTTAGCATGCTGGCCGCCATGGCGCCGATCCGCTTGACGCTGTCGTGACGGCGCAGCAGTTTGCCCAGGGCGGCTTTGCGAATCAGCTCAAAGAGGTCTTCAGAAGGTGATGCAGAGAGCAGATGTTCCAGCCTGTCTCCGATGCGGGCTGCTGCGGCTTCCGGCTGTCTGGAATGGCCGAAGAAAAATAACGCGGCGAAATCGGATCCCTGCCACAAACCATAATGAAAGCCGTCATCGATCAGATCATCCATGACGAGGCGGTCATATTCCGGCGAAATTCTCCCGAAATACGTTTCAAGCCAGAATGCCAGCTGGATGTGTTTCAGATAGCGGGCGGCCGGATCGGCAGGCCACAGTGCCGGATCAATCTTGATGCCCAGGGCAAACTGGGGCAATTCCACGGGAGCGGTCACCGTGAGTGTCTCGCCTGTCAATGCTGCATCATCGACCACAAAGGGCCGCACGAGGTCCGGCCTATTTTCCGGAAACGCGGCAAATGCCCTTTGCGCGATGGCATCCTGCATGCTGACTGAAAGATCCCCCGCGACGGTTACGCGGATTCGGCCGCCCGCATAGTATGTCTGATGAAACGCGTGCAACGCTTCAGTGTGCAATCCGCGCACATCGTCCTGGGTCCCCCCGATGTCGTCCTGAACCGGATGCACCGGATACATTGCCCGCAGCAGTTTTTCCTGCAGGGCGTAGCTCGGATCATTCTCCAGCATGTCGATTTCACTCAGAATAATGGCTTTTTCCTTCTGAACATCCTCGTCGCTGAACGAAATGCCGGCGACCGCATCAAGCAGCACATCGACCGTATAGCCGGCGTCGCCGGTTGCCGACGCATAGTAAATCGTTTCCTCATGTTTTGTCATTGCATTGGCCGAGATGCCGCGTCGTGCCAGCGCGCGCCCAAGTGCCTGGTCGCGCCCGCTGAAAACAAGGTGTTCCAAAAAATGTGCCGCACCGGGCAAGATCGGCCGGACCGCTCCGCCAGCCGCAATACACCGGTCATTTCCGCCGGCCTCGACGGACACGGCTGTGTAAGTGCCGCAGAATCCTTTTTTATCGACAAACTGCACGGACATGCCGTCCGCACGCCGAATTACTCTCGACTCATTCATCTTGATCTCCTGTCATTTCCAGCACGAGAAGCGGTTTCACCTGATTGGCCACCCGTATGACATCGTCATGTTCAACATCATGAAGAAAAGATTTTTTGTCGTCGATATGACCGGAATAACCGTAGATGTGCCAGTTAATCAGAGACATCAGGCGGGCACCCGAATGATCCCAGATTTCCGTCAGGTCCCGCAAAAGAGACAGGCGCGCTTCTTCCAGTCGATCGTCAGGAACCGCATCCCGTGCAATACGTTCTATTTCACGCAAAAACCCGGCGCGCACGGCATCAGCCTTATCGGGCGTGGTGGCCGCGACAAGAAGACTGATGCCGATGACATTGAACGGAATCATAAATATCTGATAGCCCAATGCTTCCTCGTCACGTAATTTTGTGAACAAAAGGCTGTTTTGCCCGCCGCCCAAAAGCTCGGCGTATACGTAATCGGCCCAGCGGTCCGCCTCATACCAGGCAGCACCGTTTTGCACGGCCATGACCACAATATGCTGGGTTGTATCGGTTTGCACCTTTCTGTCCGGATGTGGTGTCAGCACCGGTTCGAGCGGCCATGTATCTGCCGGCCCGGGGCGGCTTGCTTTCGGGAAACGCGTGAGCTCACTGCCGATTCGGTCAAGCAGATCGCCCGATATCCGGCCTGACACATAAAGAGCTGCAAAGGCATCGTTCTGGAGATATTCAAAGGCATCGAGCAAGTCAGTTTTTGTCACGGCCCGAATTTCGTCAGCATCACCCGGAAAATGATATGCGTGCGGCTGTCCGTCGAGCAGTGTTTCGATTGTGAATCGCACGGCCCGCTCAATCTTGTCTTCGTCTTCAGCCAGACGCTGAGCGATCAACTGAGATTTTTCGTGCTCAAACCAGGTGTCAAACGCCGCCTCGTCATAGTCGAAAAAGACGCCGGCATAAGCCTCAATCATGAGCGATACGGCTTCAGACAGATGTCTGCCGCCGGCTTCTGATTCCGGTGCGGAAATGCGCAGTCCAAAGAGCTGTACATCGCCCTCCTGCATGAAAACGGCTGACAGACCGGCATCACCCAGTGCGGCCAGCCGCTGTTCCAGTTCAGCAGGCGTGCAATACTTTGCTGTGCGCCTGGTCATCATATTCAGCAATATGGCGAGCGCGGTCATCCGTTTTTTCACGGCACGCAGACGAAAAAGGAGACACGCATGCCCGAAGTGGAAACGTGACGTGGTCAGGCTTACCACAGGAATACCATGTGTTTGAAATCGAATCACCGGCAGTTCCGCCGTTTCATGAAATTGTCGCACTTTTTCCTTGTCGATCTCGATCTGAGGCATCATTTCCTCAAAGCTGCCGTACGCTATTTCGCTGCGGATATATTTCAGGATTTCCACCTGAATCGGCTTCTCGTACATGTCGGCACTGTATTCGTAAAGAAATGATTCGACTCGCACGTCCGTCGACGCCGGATCAACGGTCGGTGATACGCCGATATTCGAAATGGCGTCATACCAACGTCCGTCCACCTCCACACGAGAAGCATAGACGCCGAAAGGCAGTGCGAGGCGACTGGCCGGCTGTCTGAAATTGGCCGTGGGGATACCGTGTTTCGATCCGAGGTTGCGCCCTTTCGTGACGTGACCGCTGAGACGGTACGGATGTGCCAGCATGCGGTTTGCAAGCTCGATGTCTTTATCGATAAACGCGTTCCGAATGCGTGTCGATGACACTTTTTGGCCGTCCAGATAGACGTCGCCGACGATCAGGGACTGAACGCCGTTTCGCAGGCACCAGTCCTGAAGAAAGGCAGTTCCGCCCGTTTTGCCGGCACCGAAATTGGCATCCCTGCCAACGGCAATCAGTTTTGCATTTAAACGGCCGGCAAACCACCGGTTGAGAAAATGCTCGGCAGAAAGCTCGTAAATCTCAGGCACCAGCGGAAAAACAAAAACATCTTCAATGCCAAGCTCGCGAAATGCATCGAGGCGGTGCTGCTGATCCATCAGAAAACCGGGAAATGAACCCGGCTGTCCAAACACCATTTCCGGGTGATCGGAGAACGTGAATACCGTCGGCACCAGACCCTCGCGCCGACACAAAACAACCAGCCGCCTGAGCAATTCCTGATGCCCGAGGTGAACGCCGTCGAATGTACCGAGCGCCACACCCCGCTCACGCCTGCTGATGGTCGTTGTCAGTTCAGTAAATACGTTCATAGCGTTCCCCACACTTTTTTCATCGCAAACTCATGCCATTCGCCCGCATCGGTACAGCGGGCCACGGCCACATCCGTCCCATTATAGTCGAGGAATACCTCTGTGCCTGTCTCCACACCGGACGGCACCCGCGCACATTCAATCAAAAGGCGCTGACCATGCAGGGCGCGGCTCGTTTCGGACTCACTTAACTGAAGCACAGGCAAATCAAAATAGGCGGCCCGAACAGGCAAGATAACATGTTCCTCCGCGAGCTGGTCAAAAAACTGGTCGCTGTCACGGCCACAGGCATTGAATCGGTCAAACCATGGCTCCAGGCGGTGAGCATCGCGTACACTGAATGGCCCCACACTCGTTCGGCGAAGCGCTTGTGCATGTGCGGGAACACCGAGCAGCGTCCCCAGAGATACGGCCAGCTGGCGCACATACGTCCCGCTCGATACGTGCATGCGAAGATCGATGTCGACGAACGGTTCGGACGCTCGAATATCTGTGCAGGTGATGTCATGCACGTGAATCGGCCGGGCCTTGCGCTGAACCGTAAGGCCTTCTCTGGCGTACTCGTAGAGACGTTTGCCGTCCACTTTCACGGCCGCATGCATGGGCGGAATCTGCATCATGTCGCCGGTCAGCGCGGTCAGCGCTTTATGGAGAGACGAGTTGCCGGGGCCAAGTACATCAAGCGAGACAGGGGTGCGGCTGATAATCTCGCCCTCGGAGTCGCCCGAATCGGTGCCGACGCCAAGACGGATTTGCACGTCGTACGATTTATCCAGTCCCTGAAGATGATGGAGAGCAGCGGTCGCTTTTCCGAAAGCAACCGTCAGCAACCCTGTGGCAAACGGATCCAGCGTACCGGCATGCCCGATTTTTTTCATCCCGAGCAACCGTCTTAAGCCGGCAATCGCATTGAACGATGTCGGCCCCGCATCTTTGTCAATCAGGAGAAGACCGTATTTGCGGTCAGTCGCCATGTTCCGAAGCAAGTTCCTTCATAGCGGCATCAATCAGCTGTTCTGCCGCCTGTTCAAGTGTCAGGTTTCGTAGCGTCAGTCCGGCCGCCCGCGCGTGACCGCCGCCGCCGAAGCGGTTCGCCAGATGCGCTGCATTGAGACGCTCGTCACTGCGGATATTGACCCGGATAACCCCTGCTTCAGTCGTCTCCCGAATCAGGAATACAACGGCCACATCCGACACATTGCGCAGTTCCGAGGGGATTGTATTCAAATCATAGTCCGAGCTGTTGCACACATCGATCAGTTTCTGCGGGATTGTCGACACCAGTATGAGGCCGTCCGCATGGCTCTTTGCCCTGGCCAGCACGAGTCCTTTCATGCGCAGAGCATTCAGGCTGATCCTGTCAAACAGCTCATAGCTGGCCGTGACCAGATCGGCGCCGTGATCGACCAGTTCCGCCGTCACCCGAAACGTGCCGGGCGTCGCATTGCTGTATGAAAAACGGCCCGTATCCGAGACGATGCCGGATGCCATCTGGTTTGCCATGATCGCATCGAGGAAAGTCTCGCCCGTCATGGTCTCGAATACCTTCAGGAGCAAATAGACCATTTCCGATGTCGATGACTTGGTCGGATCGATCACATCAAAGTCGCCCGGCTCAATCTGATATACGTGGTGATCGAGTGATCCCCTGCCCTCAGTTGCCTCAAAAAGCGGTGCGCGCCTGCCAATCCGGTCAGACTCATGGCAATCGACAAGCAGGCTGAAATCATAGGCGGTCGGATCATGATCCGCTGCGTCCGTCACCTGCACAATCGCAGCGCTTTCCGGAATAAAATGGAGAACTTCAGGCACCGGCTCATCGACGAGGACATCCGCGCTGACCCCTGCCTTGTTCAGGAGACGCCTCAGTGCGAGTGCTGAACCAATGGCATCCCCGTCCGCACCGACGTGAGGCAGCAAAAGCACGCGTTTTCCGCGTGCTTCCAGTAATCGTGCCGCCAGTTGATCAAGATTCACTGCTGTTTTCTTTTTGCTTGTCGGAATCATTTGCACGAATCTGCTCGATCAGGCGGTCCATTTCAAAACCGCGTTCAATCGAAAGATCCTCCTTGAAGACAAGTTCAGGTACGAGGCGAAGCTTCATGCGCGCTCCAACTTCTCTGCGCAAAAATCCCTTGGCACTGGCCAGGACAACAGCCGCATTCGCTTTTGCATCGTCTCCGCCCAGCACACTGTAATAGACTTTGGCATGAGAGAGGTCACGCGACACATCAACCTCTGTGATTGACAATAAGTCGGGCAGGCGCGGATCATTGATTTCACTTCGGATGATGTCCGCCAGGATGCGCCGCATTTCGTCGCCGACTCTCAAACTGCGCTCCGCCATCAGCTGGTCCTTTCCACGGCCCGCATTTCAAAGGCTTCCAGAATGTCACCATTCTTGATGTCATTGAAGCGTTCGATGCCGATGCCGCACTCATATCCCGCTGCCACCTCACGAACGTCGTCCTTGAAGCGCCGCAGCGAATCGATTTTGCCTTCGTAGGCCACAATACCGTCACGCACCACGCGGATTTCATTGTGCCGGCCGATTTTTCCGTCCTGCACGTAGCAGCCGGCAATGGTGCCAACGCCCGTGATCCGGAATATATCGCGCACCTCGGCATGCCCAAGAACGAATTCTTTCATGTCGGGGGACAGCATGCCGCGCATCGCCGCCTCGATATCTTCGATCGCATTGTAAATAACGCGATAGAGACGTACGTCGACACCGACGCTGTCGGCCAGTTCGGTCGCCGTATTGGTTGGGCGCACGTTAAAGCCGATGACGATCGCATCCGAAACCTCGGCAAGCCGCACATCGGACTCGGTAACAGCGCCGACCGCACCGTGGATAACCTGTACCTTGACCTCATCGCCTGACAGTTTTTCGAGCGACTGGCGGACGGCTTCGACCGACCCCTGCACGTCACCTTTCACGATGATATTCAGGGTCTGCACCTGTCCTTCAGACAAACGCGTGAACAAATTGTCCAGGGACATGCGCGAGCTGTGCCTCAAGTGGCTCTCACGCTGCTGCACGCGGCGTTTGTCGACCAGAGCACGGCCAACCCGCTCGTTTTCCACTTCGTAGAAGACGTCTCCGCCTTCCGGTACTTCCGGAAGACCCAGCACTTCGACTGGCACGGACGGTCCCGCTTCTGTAATCGCCTCGCCGCGATCGTTGACCATGGCCCGAACATTGCCGATCGTGGCTGAAACCACAATCGTATCGCCGACACGAAGTGTACCGCGCTGCACCAGCAGCGTGGCAACCGGTCCGCGATTCGTATCCAGCTTAGCTTCGATGACTGTGCCTTTGGCCTGTCTGTCCGGGTTTGCTTTCAATTCCAGAACATCGGCTGTCAGGAGCACCATGTCCAGCAGTTCATCCATATTCTGGCCGGTTTTCGCAGATACCTCGACAATCGTCGTCGTGCCGCCCCAGTCCGAACTCATCAGGTCGTGTTTTGCCAATTCCTGACGCACACGGTCGATGTTCGCCTGCGGCCGGTCAATCTTGTTGATCGCAACAATAATCTCTGTCTCGGCTGCCCGCGCATGATTGATCGCTTCAACCGTCTGCGGCATGACGCCGTCATCGGCTGCCACCACGAGGATCGCAATGTCAGTGACCTGAGCACCGCGTGCACGCATCGTCGTGAACGCCTCATGTCCGGGTGTATCGAGGAATGTAATCTTCTGATCATGCACATTGGCCGTATACGCACCGATATGCTGCGTAATCCCGCCTGCTTCGCCCGTTGCTACACTCGCTTTTCGAATGTAGTCCAGAATCGACGTCTTGCCGTGATCGACGTGGCCCATCACCACAACGACCGGCGGACGCGGCACCAGATTGGTATCTTCATCTTCGGAGTCATCGAAGAGAATATCTTCTTCGGATATTTCGACGAGCTGTGACGCCTTGATGCCAAACTCCGTCGCGACGATTTCCGCCGTGTCGTAGTCAATCTCCTGATTGAGTGTGGCGAGCACGCCATATCCCATCAGCTTCATGA
>DUPJ01000033.1 GCA_012838355.1 Clostridiaceae bacterium | reverse complement strand
TGATCGACGAACGTCCTGAAGAAGTGACAGACATGCAGCGCTCGATCAACGGCGAAGTCGTCTTCAGCACATTTGACAAAACGCCGGAAAACCATGTGAAGGTGACGGAGCTTGTCCTCGAGCGGGCTATGCGTCTCGTCGAGCTGAAGCAGGATGTCGTTATTTTGCTGGACAGCCTCACCCGCATGGGCCGGGCGTACAACCTGACGATCACACCGACGGGGCGAACGCTGTCCGGCGGTCTTGATCCGGGTGCGCTATACGGTCCGAAGCGTTTCTTCGGTGCTGCCAGAAACATTGAACATGGCGGCAGTCTGACGATCATTGCAACGTCGCTGATCGAAACCGGATCACGCATGGACGAGGTGATATTCGAAGAATTCAAGGGAACAGGCAACATGGAAGTGCTGCTTGACCGCAAACTTTCTGAGAAGCGGATATTCCCGGCCATCGACATCACGCGGTCATCGACCCGGCGCGAGGAACTGCTCTTGTCGCCGCGCGAACTCGATTCCATCTGGGCGATCCGCAAAGCGTTCGGTCAGCTGGATACGGCAGCCGTGACCGAGACGATCATCAATCTCTTGCTGAAGACACGCAATAACGAGCAGTTCATCCAATCGGTCAACGTATCCTTCAATGACAAGAACCTTTATGAAGCCATGCGCGGTCAGCGGCTTGGCGGCAACGGCCAGAGCTGAGCCGGAAACGAAATATCAAGTGAAAAATAAAGCCGGTAATGCCGGCTTTATTCATGCGCATTTGTCAGAACAGTGCGGCTATGAGCCTGCAGGAAATATGGTAAATTGGAACCGGATGCGAAGCGCACTGCTGCAGTAATCCGGATTATTGTTCACCGAGGTAACGCCATGGAAGTGGAATTTGAGCGTATGACGATGGAGCTGACAGACGTCGCCCGATTGCGGCACATTATTTTGATTCCCGATTCGTTCAAAGGCAATTTGAGTTCGACGGCGATTTGCGAAACGATGGCCGAGGTCATTTTGCGGCATGCGCCGAGCACCCTGATTACATCGATCCCGGTTGCCGATGGCGGAGAGGGAAGTGTTGACGCATTCCTCGCGGCGATGGGCGGTGAACGGATTTCCCTGACGGTTCAGGGACCGTTCGGTGAACCTGTCGAATCGTTTTACGGCATCCTGCCCGATGGCACGGCTGTGATCGAGATGGCCGCCGCAGCAGGCCTGCCGCTGGCGGGAGACAGGAACGATGTTGCACGCGCAACGACATTCGGTGTCGGACAGCTGATGAAGGATGCCCTTGACCGGGACTGCCGCAAATTGATTATCGGGCTTGGCGGAAGCAGCACGAACGACGGCGGCTGCGGAGCTGCCGCCGCACTTGGCGTTCTCTTCAAAAATCGCGAAGGGGCCGGTTTCGTGCCGACAGGCAAGACGCTCCGCGAGATCGCTGAGATCGATGTATCCGGCCTTGATCCTCGGCTTCTCATGACTGACGTGGTGACGATGTGCGATATCGACAATCCGCTGACGGGAGAAGAGGGTGCTGCGGCTGT
This sequence comes from Clostridiaceae bacterium, assembly GCA_012838355.1. Classification (GTDB taxonomy): domain Bacteria; phylum Bacillota; class Clostridia; order Saccharofermentanales; family DTU023; genus DUPJ01. The sequence continues at coordinate 8,678 of DUPJ01000033.1, read as the reverse complement.
TTTCGGACCGCAAAAAGGAGCCGATCCCGCGCTGGTGACATATCTGGACGAAGGACTGTCACATTTGGCCGGCATAATCCGTGACGATCTCGGTCTGGACATTGAACATCTGCCGGGCGCAGGAGCAGCCGGCGGTATGGGCGGCGGCACGGTGGCATTCTTCGGCGCCGCCTTGGAGATGGGGATTGACGTCGTGCTGGAAACCGTCGGCTTTGATCATCTGCTGCAGACGGCTGACTTTGTGTTTACGGGTGAAGGAAAAATTGACACGCAGTCGCTTCGCGGCAAGGTCGTGATCGGGGTGGCGAGACGCGCTGTCCGCCAGAGTGTGCCGGTCGTGGCGTTTGTCGGCGATATCGGCGACCATATTGAGGCGGCCTACGATGAAGGTGTCAGCGCCATCTTCTCGATCAACCGGGTTGCGGTCCCCTTTGCCGAGGCCAAAGGGAGAGCAAAAAGTGATCTGGATCTGACCGTGGACAACGTCATGCGTTTTCTCACGCGTCTCGGTCATTTTTGATATGAGTATGATAGACGAGTGGATCAGGCAGGTACCGGCCGAACACTGCGACTGCGGGCAGACGCACCGGGCCGCGCTGCCTGAATGGCTGACCGGCCGGCAGATTACGGCGAGATTTCTCGAGCGTCTGTCTCAATTCGATACGTCGCACATATGGCTCATGGCCGATCCCGATACGTACGCCGCGGCAGGCCGTCATCTGGAGCAGGCAATCCGGGACCGGCACATGCCGATATCCTGCTTTATTTTTCAAGGGCGTCGTCCGGAGGCGAGTGAACACACTGTCGCCGCGGCGCGTCTCGGTGTGCCGGACGACATGTCGCTTTTGCTTGCCGTCGGTTCCGGTACAATCAACGATATTGCCAAGGTGATCGCCGCAGAAACAAATGTGCCGTTTTTTGTTTACGCGACGGCACCGTCCATGGACGGCTATACGTCAGCGACCTCCTCGCTGCTGATTGACGGCAGGAAAATTTCGCTCGCGACAAAGGCAGCCGATCTGGTTGCGGCCGATACGGATGTGCTGGCCGCTGCACCGATGGAGGCGATCCAGTCGGGTGTCGGCGATGTTGTGGCAAAAGCCGTGAGCCTTGCGGAATGGCAGATGGCATCTGTGATCACGGGTGAGCATTACTGCCCGCACATTGCCGGTCTGGTGGAACATGCTCTGGAGACGGTCCTCGCGTCGGCTCCGCGATTGCTCGATCGCGAGCCGGATGCTGTGGAAGCCCTTTTTGCAGGTCTTCTCGTCTCAGGACTGGCGATGAATCTGGCCGGTCATTCGCGGCCGGCGTCCGGGATGGAACACTATATTTCGCACTTGTGGGATATGCGCGCCGCCGCGCTTGGCACGTCAGCCGACACACATGGCCGCCAGTGCGGCGTGGGCACACTGCTCGCCCTCGATCTGATCGAACGGACATGCCGCCTGCAACCGACCGCTGAACGCGCGGATGCACATCTCGATCGGTTCGTTCTTGCCGCCTGGCACGATGAATTGAAGACACTGCTCGGACCGGCCGCGCTTCCCCTCATTGAAGCTGAGACTTCAGAACAGAAATACGATCCGGACAAGGTCAGAAACCGCGCCGGCCGGATCATTCGCAACTGGCCGAAAATCACAGATATCCTGCAGTCCGTAATCACGCGGCGGGAGGCAATTGCAGCTGCCTTGAGCGCTGTGCATGCGCCGCTCACGGTCGGCGAACTCACGGTCAGCGAACCGGAAACAGAAAAAGTCCTGCTGGCGACCAGAGATATCCGTGACAAATACATCACCACACGGCTGCTGTTCGACACGGGTGAAACCGACAGTATCCATGCCGGCTGACGACTGTCGCGGCGGGCGGCGGAAGAACCTCGCCTTCGATCTGCTCGACAAGGATATACGCAAGGCTTACCTGCATCCCGCCAGACATCGGCTGCCGGGGTTGCTGAAGCGGATGTACCGTCCTGTCTTTGAGAACGGCCGGCTGGTCGCCGCGTCGCTCGGTTATGCGCTGACCAGCGGCACGTTGCCGATACTCTCCGTCTTCGTGGTGTTCTACCTGACGCATCTGATTGAAGCGCCGCAGGTGACGGTGAGGCAGGTGCTCATCAGCGCGGGTATTTATGCCGCGAGCTTCCTGATCGGTACGATAGTATCCGTACAGCTCGAAAATCGTCACTACGCCTGGTTCATGAATATTCGGATGCAGGTTGTAAACCGTTGTCTCGCCCAGTTTATGGCCATGGATTACGGCATGTATGAGAACGCCGCCTTTCTGGATGATGCGGGTAACTGGGGCAGAAGCCTATCGGGCAATGATGTGGGGCTTGAGGGCACCTACCATACGGTATTTAAACTCGGCGGCACGGTCGTGTCTGCGCTTTTGCTGGGATTGCTTTTAGCCCGCATAAACCCAGCCATCCTGCTGACCGGTCTGGCCTTTATCATCATCTTCTATTTTTCGCGCGCGCACATCTCGGACTACCGGCACCGCCGGCGCGAGGCACTGACGCAGGTGGATCGCCGAACCGCGCACCTGGCGTCTGAAGCCGCCGATTTTCGCTTCGGCAAGGATGTGCGCCTGTTCAAGATGCAGGCTCGTTTTGCCGCTGCTTTTGCCCCGCTTCTGAAAGCGTATGACGGTCTGTACCGGGTCTTTACGCGGCGCGAGTTTCAGTGTTCCTTCATCGAATCGGCGGCACTTGTCGCGCTGGATGCCGTCAGCTTCAGCGTCCTGATCGGGCAGCTCCTGGCCGGATCGATCACACTGCCGATCTTTGTGATGCTGCTGACGGCCGTGACGCTGTTCGGCCAGACCATGCTGCAGCTTGCGGAGCAGCTGGCATTCATCAAGGATGAAACGCTTTATGTGGGCGATACGTTTGACTTCATGGATGCAGACCTGCAGTCAAGCGGCGGTGAGCAGATCATCGAGGGCAGCGGTCCCATTGATATCGTGTTTGATGATGTCAGTTTCCATTACCCGGGCAGCGAGCGAATGGTTCTGGAGCATGTGAACCTGACATTCAAAGCCGGCGAATCGTACGCACTGGTCGGCGTCAACGGCGCCGGCAAAACGACGCTCGTGAAGCTTTTGACCGGGATGTATCAGCCGACAGCCGGCACGATCCGGATCAACGGCGTCGATGCGGCTGCCGTACCCCAGGCCGCGTTGTTCCGGCTGTTCAGCGCCGTGTTTCAGGATGTGCAGCCGCTGGCACTGACGATTGCGGAAAACATTGCCGGCACTGACCAGAATATTGACCGCGCGCGGGTCGAATCGTGTCTTCGTCTGGCAGGACTCTGGGACAAAGTGGCCAGTTTGCCGAAGGGGATGGATTCAGCGATGCTGAAAGTCATTGAGGATGACGGCATCATCCTCTCCGGAGGCGAAAATCAGAAGCTTTCGCTGGCCAGAGCGTTGTATCGAGAAGATTCCCGTTTCATGATTCTCGACGAGCCGACGGCAGCGCTTGATGCACTGGCTGAAGAAAAAATCTACCGTGAATTCGGCCAGCTCCTGCAGGGCCGCACCGCCCTTTTCATTTCGCACCGGCTGGCGTCGACCAGCTTCTGCGACCGCATTATCCTGCTGGACGGCGGCCGCATTGCGCAGGCCGGTACCCACCAGGCGCTGATCCGCCAGGACGGGCTTTACCGACACATGTTCATAACGCAGGGAAAATACTATCAGCAAGCGGCAGAGGAGGCGCTGTCGTGAAGCAGGCAGCGGAGAAAACAGGCAGTCGGCTGCAGGTCGTGCGCACGATAAGCACGCTGCTTCGGCTGATCTGCAAGCTCGATCCCGTTTACTTCGGCATACTGGCGCTGAGCGCGCTCTCTCGCTCGGGAGCCAGCATTCTCACGATTTACATACCGCGCATTCTCATCGACGGATACGGTCGAGGGTGGACTGCAGGTCATTTTGCTGGCGTGATCGCCCTGCTTGTGGCCGGTCGCTATCTGCTCCTTCAAGTGTTCGCCCTGATGAAGCGCCAGGACAAGATTCACAGGGAAACGCTGCAGCAGCGGTTTGTGGTCGTCTTTGCCGACAAAGTCATGAAACTCGATTATGCCTGCCTCGAAGATCCGTCTGTACTCGATCTGAAGGAGCGGGCCCTTTTTCCAGTGACGAGCTACGGTGCCGTGTACGGACTTCTGGATTCCTTCCTGCTGCTCGTGACGGGGCTCGTGACACTGGCTGGCGTCCTCGTCATCCTGGTTGATTTCGATCCCTGGTTTACGGCACTTGTGCTGGTGCTGGGCGTTGTCTCGATGCTGCTGAACAAACGGTTCATGGCGACCTTCAAATCCATTACGGAGCGGCTCATCCCGATCAACAGGCGATACGGCTATTACCTGGATACGACCACAAAGGCGGACTTTCAAAAAGAGTTTCGCCTCTACGGCATGAGTGAAACGATGAATAGAAAAATCGGAACGTACACCGAAGAGATTCGTCGCTGGCTGCATCAGATTTATGTGGTGCAGGCGAATACGCGCACCGGCCAGGCAGTGGTCACCGCGCTGACGCGTTTTGTCACCTACAGTGCCGTCGCGCTGCGCATCCTGACAGATCATCTGGGGCCTCGGATCAGTCTCGGCAGCTTTTCGGTCATTGTCGGGGCGACTGAATCTTTTGCCGTAAACTTCGCGGGTGTCACGGATGCTGTGATGAACGTGATTCAGAATGCAGGCTTCCTGGCGCCCTTCTGCGAGTTTCTCGAACTCCCGGAAAGCAGCCATGTTTCTGGTACCGGCATGCCGGGGCCTCTCCAGACTCTGACGTTCGAAAATGTCTGCTTTGCTTACCCGAAGCATGACCGCCGCGTGCTGGACAATGTCAGCTTTCAACTGAAAAAAGGCGAGAAAATCTCGATCGTCGGGTTGAACAACGCCGGAAAGAGCACCATCGTCAAGCTGATCTGCCGTCTTTTCGAGCCGGATTCGGGGCGTATACTGTGGAACGATACCGATATCCGAGAGCTCAATTATGACGCTTACACGGCTGCCCTTTCGTGCATTTTTCAGGACTTCCAGCTTTTCCCCTTCAGTATCGGCGAGAACATCGCTGCCGACAAAACCGAAAGCGAGATCAGCGAGGAAGCGGGAAAAATCAGGCAAGTGCTCAGGCGGGTCGGCATTCTTGACGACATCGAAGCCCTGCCGCATGGCCTCGCCACGCGGATGGACAAAGCCCTTTATGAGGATGCGACCGACCTGTCGGGCGGTCAGAAGCAAAAACTGGCCATTGCCAGAGCTGTGTACAAAAAGGCTGAGCTGATTATTCTGGACGAACCGACTGCGGCGCTCGATCCGCTGGCAGAAGCTGAGGTCTACGAGCATTTTCATGAACTGACGGAAGGCCACACCGCCATCTTCATCTCGCACCGCATGAGTTCATCGACATTCTGCGACCGCATCCTGCTTCTGCACGACGGCAAAGTGGCTGCCTGCGACAGCCACGGAAACCTGATGCGGGGACATAATCTTTACCGCGATTTGTTCGAGACGCAGGCACGACACTATCGGGATAAGGCGGACTAGAAACCAAACAAAAGGCCCTTGTCCGGGGACAAGGGCCGATTCTGCCTGCATACGACAAAGAAATCAGCGGCCGCGTCTGCCAGAATTTCTGCTCGGCCGGCCCCCAAATGCAAAATCGCTTTCGTCTCTTCTTTCCCAGCGATTGTCGCGAATGCCTGACTGGCCACTCACTCTTTCGCTGTTTCGTTCGAAAGCAGCCAGATGATTTTCGGACGCACGCTTCAGTGATTCGAATACATCACGTACATCGTCCGGCAGATTGTCCTGTTCCAGAAATGTCTCATACATGGCGATATTCACGATTTCTGCTTCAACACACGGTTCGAAAATTTCCGCGAGCGAATCGGGCAGAACGACATGTCTTGCAGACATGTTTTCCGGTACCGCTGCATCATAGGCTTCGAGCAGTGGCAGCAGGAGCTCAATGTGGACCCCTTCCGCTCTCATGATGTTGCTGAACGGACGATCCACGCCGAAATGATCGATAATCATCTTGTACTCGGCCTGAGCCAGGTACTCGTCCTCGATCGCGTAAGTCAGCATCTCCTCGATGCTGTACGGGCCGTCTTCTGTCATCCTGCCTGCGCCGAACTCCTCAGCCGATACAGCCGTGACGGACAGTGCCAGAATCAGCAGAAGCGCCAGCATGCTCATTCGTTTTTTCGTTTTCATATTGTTCAGTTCCTCCCTAAGTCAAGTACATTGCTCCAGACACATGCTAACCGACAGATGTGACAAATCTTTGGCAGATCAAAGGCGTTTTCACGGATAACGAACTATTGACAGCTTGTCGCTGCAGGTGCTGAAAGCAGGGCGGAAAATCAGAGACGCTCAGGTGGACAGCTATGTTCTGTTTTACGTGGTGCAAGGCGAGGTCATTGTGACGAGAAACGAAGAACCTGCCAGGCTTCTTGAAAATCAGGTCTTCATCACCGAGCCGGCGATCGTATCCCTTGAAGCGGTCAATGGAGCGCGGCTGATGGGAATTCGCATCAGCACGGGACATGATGAAAGTGACGGGTGAGTCCTGTCACAGCCATTCAGTTTTTGCTTGCTGCAATCCAAAGCAAACGAGTGCCGCGACAAAAAAAGACTACGAACGGTTATTCCATTCGTAGTCTATGGTTGCGGAGGCAGGATTCGAACCTGCGACCTTCGGGTTATGAGCCCGACAAGCTACCAGCTGCTCCACTCCGCGATATATTTTGGTGCTCGTGGCCGGACTCGAACCGGCACGGAGTTTAATCCGTCGGATTTTAAGTCCGATGCGTCTGCCGATTCCGCCACACGAGCAAGCCCACTCGAAACGTGCTCGCACAATATATCATGCCGTTCATAGCTTGTCAAACGCCCGAATCCGACGTGCCGAATCGGGCTAATGGCAAGGAAAGCGCTCTGCTGCGTTTGTCTTAAATGCCTCCAAAAACAGGATGCAGGCCGCAGGATGTCCCGCGTTGAAATGGTAGAATTGAGTTGGTCTCATCAGGGCGTCTTGCTGAAGGCAAACGGATTGTTCCACTGAAACAAAAGGAGGAAATTCTGTCATGAAGACCGGGATCATTGTGTACTCCCATACGGGTCATACCAAACAGGCTGCAGAGCTTTTGCTGGACTCACTGAGGGCGCGTGGACGCGATTGCGAATTGCTGGAGGTGACGGTCAGCAATCCAAAACCTGAAGCGAACGCAAGCCGCATTCAATGGACAAACAAACCGGACGTTGAAGCATTTGATCAGGTTGTATTTGCATCGCCTGTCTGGGGGTTTTCACTGTCGGGGGTCATGAAAGCCTACCTTGAATCGCTGTCGTCACTGAAGGGTAAAAAAGTCAGCCTTTTTGTTACCCATCAATTGCCGCTGCCCTGGATGGGAGGCAATGCCGCTGTCCGGCAGATGAAGAAAATTTGCGAGGATCGGGGCGGACAGATTTCGGCACATGCCGTTGTCAGTTGGGGAGAGAAACGGCGGGAGCAAGATCTTGCCGCGATGGTAAGCCGTCTGAGCTGAGACGCGTCCAAAACGCGCAGATAAAAACCCCATAAAGCCTTGAAAAGGGTTATGGGGTTTTTTGTCCGGCAGACGGTCAGTGTCACCGGCGGCCGCAGCGGAAAAGAACAGTTTTCAGTCAGTGGATTTCATATTTTTGCGACAGCATTGATGGGATCGTCAAGCTCGCACCCATGACGGTTTCATACGTCTCCAAACCGGTAAACATGCCGTAGAATGTAATGCGGTCATCTTCGAGAATGCGCTCGGCACCGCTCAGTGCCAGCATGCCGATATACCAGATGTGGTCATAATTGTCGTTCTGCGCGACGCGGTAGGCATTGTAGCCGTCACCTTCCAGAACCTGCAGGACTTTTCCGGTGAGCTGGATCAGCTCTCCTTCGTAATCGCCCGGCCGGCGTGCAAAACTTTGGTAGTCTGCGACAGTGTACGACGCATAGTCTGACTCGCTGACCGCCGCTCTGGCCGGTTCATGCGGTGTCTTCTGCCAGAAATCAGTCAGGGGATTCCAGGTAAAACTGACCAGCTTATCACCGGTGAGCGAGATCTCTTCATAATAGACTCTCCCGTACGATGCTAGATCGAATTCGTCAGAGCGATTCAGCAAAGACTGCAGATTTTCTGAAAACCCGGTGCCGGAAGCGGTCCAGGAAACGACTTCATACACCTGCAGGATTGTCATGGTTTTTGTCAGTTCCACTTCCTGGAACACGAGATCCGGGAATGCTTCTTCCAGTTCGCCGATGTCTGCAGGTTCGGTTGTCAATGCCGCGGTCAGCTGACTGCCAGCCAGGAACACGAGTGCCAGCAGAATGCAAAAGAGCTTCTTCATAAGTAACCTCCATTTCAGAAATATGCACGATGTTTAGCTCGGCGATGGAACCCGCCGGACATACAGCATAGCGAAATCAGAGGACCTTCATTGTCCAAATATAAGGACAGTAAATCGTTGATTGTCGCTGATGGAGAACGAATTGAAAAATGCCAGGCAAATGTGTACGGGCGGCAGGTTCAGCCCAGGAGCGAGAATGAGGCAAACAGCGTCGCGCAGAGCGAGGACACCAGCGATACAACGGTAATTTGCGTGTTCAGGGACGGTCCGGCCGTATCCTTGAAT
>DUPJ01000032.1 GCA_012838355.1 Clostridiaceae bacterium | reverse complement strand
TCTCGGTGCAGCCTGATTTTGCGAAAAAGGCAGGATAGAAATGAAACTTTTTTTCCCATTGTTTGCAGTATTCGCGGTGACATTGACTGTCGTTTTCTTTTTCGGCGGTTCCTACCTGTTCACGTCGCCCTGGCTGACGATTATTGTGATTTCACTGCCGCTCGCGGCAACATGCAGCATGCTTCTTTCCCTGAGCGAGCGAATCGATGCGCTCGAAAAAAGAATCAGCGGGGAATCGGTTGAAGCGGATGCTGACGATCGTCTTGTGCCTTAACGATCCGAGAGCAGCGGTTTAGATCGCTTCGACGGGCATCATCTCAATATAGCCGCGCCATCCCATCGGCTTCAGCTGCATGCGCGGAGCCAGCTCCGGAACATAGCGGTAGCCGTACACTTCCGGTTTGAACTGCTGGATGCGTTCCATGCAAAGGCCGACGGCTGTTTCGAAGTCGTCATCATTGTACGGTTCACCCTGAAAAATCAGCATTTTGCATGGTGCCAGTTCGATCACATCAAACCCATCCGGGATTGCGCCGGCATAGTCAGCCGGCACTTCAATGCCGTGGGCGTAGCTGCCCGTATTTCGGGGGCGCATCGTCTCCGGCAGCCAGAGGCCGACCGGCTCGTAAAGAGCGGCTTCAATTGTACTGAGAATATCCCAGGCAGCCGAGTCGTCGTGTTCACCGCAGCCGATCTCGGCAACATACGAGAAATAATCCTCACCGGTCCGGCTTCGCTTCAAAATGAGCTTGCGCGCCGGACGCTCGACGATCTGTGTGAAGATAACAAATGCTTGATTCATATAAGTGTCCTCCTTGGAACGGTCAAGATAGCGAAAGGGGATCAGCCAGCCGACGGGAGCCGGCTGACGGGCGTACTGTGCGGGCGTGATGCCGAAGCCGTTCGAGAAAGCCCGCGTGAAGCCTGCATGGCTGTCAAAGACATAATCGAGCGCAATGTCCAGCACCCGATGCTTTTGTTGCCGCAGAGCAAAAGCTGACGCGGTCAGGCGTTCTCTGCGAATATACTCGAACGGTGACAACCCTGTTTCCGCTTTGAACAGCCTGGCTGCATGAAACGGCGAGTACCCTGCTGCCCGGGCAATATCAGCGGCAGAGATCGGGTTTTGCAGATTGGCCGCAATAAAAGCTTTCATGCGCGCTGCCGCAAGGATTTCACCGGTCACTGATTTCACCTCCGGAGATTCATTATCGATCATCTGCGGCTTTACCACTTGACCTGAACTGCTATTTTTTCCCCGCAAACAGAAGATGATTGCTGTGGCCGAGCATTTCCGGTTTTTCGCAGCAATAGAAATGGTAATTGAGGTATTGCCGGTAATTCGGTTCATCCATCCGGTTGATCCGTTCGGCCAGAAGTTCGCTTAAGCCGTCCGAGGCAACTTCCTGCAGGATCCCGATCTGCCCCCATTTCAGCATCTCCCTGCATTCGTCCACGGTGAAGAAGACGAACGGAAAGTTCTCCTGTTTGAATGTGGTGCGGTCGTACGCGCCGTTTTCGAAGTAGTTCTGGTCGTAGACAAACTCCGTTGCGAAGACCATGTCATTTGAGATGAACGAAAAGAAAAGCGTACCGTCCGCCCGGCATACCCGCCTGGCTTCAGCGATGCATTGCTGGCGGTCCGCTTCGCTCAGCAAATGATAGAGCGGACCAAAGAGCAGCACGATGTCGAAGGACTCGTCCTGAAAACAAGACAAATCCATCGCGTTCCCCTGACGCAAATCGATCGGGAGGTCAGGCGTCAGTTTATTCCGGAACGCCCTGATATTGTTGTCGGCCAGCTCAACCGCACTTACCTCATGACCCCGTTTCGCAAAAAAAAGACTGTACTCGCCGGCTCCTGCTCCGATATCGAGGATCCGGCTGTCCGGCTGCAGATACTTTTCAACAGAGCGGACGGTGGTCAGGAATTCGACGCGGGCGGCCTGCGAGCGGTTCAGTCTCGCATCTTCATTGAAAATGTCATACGTTCTGGCTATGCGCTCCAGTTCATCGTCAATCTCGCGAAGTCTTTCGAAGTCCATGCTGCCTCCCCATCCCGATCTGTACTGCCATTGTAGAGATTCCTCGAATTTACTGCCAGCCATGACTTCTGGCTGTGCTGCATTTGGCGCATAATGGTTACTGTTATATGAATGACGAGGAGAACGTGCGATGTATGAACTGAAGACAAAAGTGAATGACAGCAGCGTGACCGCGTTTATCGACGCCATTGAGCATCCGGTAAAACGTGATGACGCGCGGCGCCTGCTGGACATCTTTTCCGAAGCGACAGGCATGGAAGGCAAAATGTGGGGTGACAGCATGATCGGGTTCGGTTCGTATCACTACAAGTACGCGTCCGGTCATGAGGGCGATGCGTTTTTGACCGGATTCTCTCCGCGAAAGGCGAAAATTAGCCTCTACCTCGATCTTTGGGATCCGGCATGCGAATCGCTGCTGCAGGATTTTGGCAAGCACACGCGCGGGAAAGCCTGTGTGTACGTCAACAAGCTGGCGGACGTCGATACGGATGTCCTGAAAAAACTGATCCGCGTGTCCCTGAAATCGGCAAAAGAGATGTATCCGCAAAACGGATGACAGTAGCATGTGACGGATTCAGATTGGGCTCCATTGCTTTTGCGGGAGGTCCCCATAATGGCATTTGACTTCAAAAAAGCAGAAAAAGCGTTTTTCAGACCGAAGGCTTCTCCGGGAATTGTGACAGTGCCGGGCATGCGCTTTCTCGCTGTCCGCGGAAAGTCCAGCGGTAAGAAGTCAAGCGGCAATTACTGCGCAGAACCTTGAAAAATGAATAGTTTCGAATGAATGTGAGCAACCTTAACAGGCCTGTCGGAGAACAGGAAAAAAGGGAGCTGGAGCGC
>DUPJ01000031.1 GCA_012838355.1 Clostridiaceae bacterium | reverse complement strand
TACCCCGCTTCTTACAATTCTTCCCGTAACCAGCAGCGATGGGGGAAACCTGATGGTGGAACAGAACACCATCATCATGGCGGGCACTGAATTCATGGCAAAAATAAAAACCGTTAAAGCAGCCGACAGAGCGCTTGAAAGCATCAGCACCCGGATGCCTTTCCGATCGTAAAGCCAGCCAAAGAAAAGCGCTGAAAAGGCGTCGGCGATCATCGCAGCGGCATACATAAGAGGCAAACTCGACGTTGGAATCATATTTTGCCGGGCAATGTGCATGGTGATCAGAGGGAAATCCGCGAATCCAACCGCCAGGAAACTGATCGCAGCCATGTATAGCAGAAACGATTTTTTCATGATCAGTCTGCCGCCGGCATCGACCGATACATCCATCTTTTCCGGCCGCGGAAATCGTTGTCTCGCGACAAACAGCGCCAGCAGCGTCAAGAGCGCCGGGACGCCCAGCACGGCAAAACAGATGACATACGTTCGGTAGAGGTCGCTGTCTTGTCTCCGGGACATGACCAGAAAGAGAATAACCGGCCCCAGGAACGCACCCAGCTGATCAAGAAACTCCTGAATGGCAAAGGATTTGCCGGCACCGACCTGACTGGCTGCAAATGAAACGAGCGTGTTTTTCGCCGGATAGCGGATCGCTTTGCCCATGCGTTCGAAAACGATCAGCGCACAGGCGATCATCCAGCCGTCCGGAGAAACCAGCGCGAGCGCCGGGATGGCAAGCATATTGATCGCATAGCCGACGAACGTCATGGTCCAGTAATTTTTCCGGCGATCGGTGATAAACCCGGCAAGAAGCCGGAACGAATAGCCGAGAAGCTCGCCCAGGCCGGCAGCAAAGCCAATCGTCGCCGCGGAAGCGCCCAGGAAATTGAGATACGCGCCATAAATGCTGCGCGCGCCTTCATGCGTCATGTCGGAAAACATGCTGACAACGCCCATCATCAGGATAAACTGCATGGCTGGCTTCGGCCGTTTCGATCCTTTTTTTTCGGTCATCTTTTCAGCAATCCCCGGAAAACGCGTTTCGGTGCGCTCGCTTTTTCATTATTTGCTGTGACGGCCATTTTGCAAGTGTTTTTTCACCATTGTCAGCCGTTTTGGCAAACGCGCAGGCGAATCGGATCCGCCGTTCCCCTCAGCGCCTGTTTCCCGTGTTACCTGCACGCAACCTGTTACTGCCTTTGTCACATAATCGGGTACCGTTATATAAGCGGCAGCCATTAGGCAGCCGGGACAGGAGCTATATATGAAAAAATCGATCAACGTTGCAGTAATTTACTACAGCATGACAGGCAATAACAGTCAGTTCGCCCGCTGGGCCGCGGAAAGCGCCCGTGAAGAAGGTGCCGGCGTGCGCCTGCTCAAAATTGATGACATGCGGACACCGGATGAAAAGAATCCGGCCTGGGTTGCCGAGCATGAGCGTTCGCGCGATGTACCGGCAGCCACAAGCGACGATCTCGTCTGGGCGGATGCCATCGTCTTTTGCTACGCGACACGCTACGGCGGACTTGCCGCGCCGATGAAGTCCTTCATCGATCAGCAGGGGGCCGTCTGGTCCCAGGGGAAACTTGTTGACAAGGTTGTGACCGGCATCACCTCCGCCATGAACCCGCATGGCGGCCAGGAAATGGCCCTCTTGAATCTCTACATTTCGATGGCACACTGGGGCGCAATTCCTGCTTTCCCCGGCTACACGCACGACGCATTCTCCGAAGCCGGCGGCAACCCGTACGGTACAAGTACAACCGTGGGACCCGGCATCACGCCCGGTGATGAAGCAAAAGCCGCAATCGTGCAGCAGGTCAAGCGCGCGATCGATATCGCAGCAAGACTCAAGGCCGGCAGTGCAGATCGCTGATCTGACCGGATTTATCGATGAAGCGCTCCGCCGGAAGGAGCGCTTTATTCTGGCTGTCGACGGACTGGCCGGCGCCGGCAAAAGCCGGCTGGCCGTCGATCTGGCCGAACGCTATTCCGCTTCCCTGATCCGGCTCGATCATTTTTTTCTGCCGCTGGATGCGCGCGATCGAAACGATGCCTACCCGCATGCGACTCACATGGATTTCGACCGGTTCCTCGCGGAAGTCGGCGGTCCCCTCAGCCGCGGTGAAGCGGGGTCATACGGCGTTTTTTCCTGTGCGACACAGTCCCTGACCGGCAGCCGCCGCTTCGGCGCCGCAGGCCTGATCGTCATCGAAGGGTCATACGCACTTCACCCGGCCATCGCTCATCTGCATGACGCCTCCGTTTTTCTGACCGTTGACAGCGCCGCTCAGAAAGACCGTCTCCGGCGACGGGAAGGCGAGCGCTACGAGACATTCGCCGCAAACTGGCTGACACGAGAGACCGCCTATCACGAAGCATTCTGCCCGGAAGACCGCGCCGACCTCAGCATCGATATGACAACGGTGAAGGACACCGTTCTCTATCTTGTGCGGCACGGCGTCACCGAAGGCAACCGGAGGCGACGGATACAGGGACACCTCGACGTCAGTCTGAACGACGACGGGCGCGAGCAGGCCAGACAACTGGCGATCCGTCTGGCCGATTACCACATCGATCATTTCTTTGCGAGCGACCTCTCGCGCGCGGTCGAAACGGCGGACATCATCAGGCAGAATCATCCCGGCTCTCCCCTGACCCTGAACGCGGGGCTGCGCGAAATCAGCATGGGCGACATGGAAGGCCGCACGTTCGAGGAATGTTTCGCGCTGTATCCGGAGATTATGGCGGCCATGAAAAATACGCCGCTGGACGTCAGTACCCCGGGCGGCGAAACGAGTGGTGCTGTGCTGGATCGGGCCAGAACGTTTGTCTCCGGCGCGATTGAATCACATCCCGGCAATGTCCTCCTGGCAGTCAGCCACGGCTATATTCTGAATCTGTTTGTGCAGTCGCACGCCGCCGCTGCCGGTCTTCGGCTGCCGGCGACCGTATTCGGCAACACATCGCTGACCAAGCTCATTTTCCGGGACGGCCGGCTGAGCGAGGTGCCCCTCCTGAACGATCAGTCGCATCTGACTTAAAGCATAAGCTTATTCAAATCGGCCAGCCGCTCCGCGGGATTTACATTGACAAGTCCGAGCAGCATAAAGCGCCCCGTTATCTGTTCCCTGATCAGTTCCGGATAAACGGAAAACTGCTTGATATCACCGGTGCTCTTCACATGCATGCGCGGTCCCGTGCAGTAGTGCGGCTCGTCGCCGATCAGCACATGGTTCTCATCGTGATACGAAATCGGCAGATTTTCCTCAATCCTGGCCCGCACACTCGATTCAATTTCTTTCAGGTCGATATCCGGTTTTTCAGGAAAGACGAGCAAAAAGCCGTGACGAACATCAGCATGCTCGTAGCGGAAAACGCGCCGTTCGGTGAGGCAGACTTCGACCAGATCTTCGGCCGTATGCGCCATGCGGCGATAGGGGACCGACTTGAAAACAATATCCGCAATAACATCCGGTTCCGGACCGAACACGCTCGGCCGCGTGACGATGATCTCCTCGCCGATGCCGATCAGGAGATGCGCATTTCGCTTCAGAAACGGGTAGATCAGCTCGAAGTGCTCGACGATCACCCGCTTGCCGCGCGCAATGGCCTCTTCAATTGCCGCCGCGAGCTCATGCATCTGCGTAAACGCCGACTCGAACCGGATATCGAGGTGGTACGTATGCGGCGAAAAAAAGCCGGTATCATCCAGATCGAGAATCGGCAGCGGCCTGACATTGACCCCTTCATCATCGTTCGTCAGCTCGAGGCCGGGAAACATGCCCTTGATCATGACCGATTTGCCGGCGCCCGAGTCACCGATGACACCGACCAGGAGATCAAAGGGACTGAGGTACTGCTGCGCAATCTGCATGCCCTGGTCATAAAGCCGCGGGTACCCTCTGGCGGCCAGCAGCAGACTGTAAAGGTGGTTTCCCTGCATGCGTGCTGAATACGACATGAATTACTCCTTCAAGGCGGCGCGCAGCGCGAGCACCCGCTCCATCTCATTGTTCACGATCATGAAGCCCTCATCAACACCCATGCCCGGTTTGCACAGCATCTGGTCTGCACCCGTCGCCAATGCCACATGGACGCAGACCTGGGCGGAGCGGTCCGTTTCATTGCAGGTGCCGCCGAGGTAGGCGCCGATGCCGTGATCACGGCAGTACAGGACCGCTTCGGCGCTGTTCTGGATGCCGCCCAGATCCGGCGTCTTGATCTGGATCATGTGACCGGCTTTGGCGTCGGCAAACGCTTTGACGTCTTCGAGCGTATTGCACCATTCGTCGGCGACCAGTTCGACCGGTATGCCGCGGCGGTCAATTTCAGCGCGCAGGGCAGCCAGTGCCTTGATCTGGCCGTCCTTCGAACCGGCATCCATCGGCCCTTCAATGCACAGCCTGTGCGGCGCAGCCGCCTCCGCCAGCGTCTTCAGGTAATCTGCCATGCCCTCATAATTGGCGACGCCGAAGAGCTGCCCGATCGTGCCGTACACGTCGATGTGCATGACCGGCAGATAAGACGGGTTTGGCTTGTGCGTGCCGATCCGTTCTTTCAGCCAGACAATATACTCGAGAAGAATTTCGCCCTCCAGACCGAGTTTGCTCTCCATCTGATTGATCAGTCCGTGCGGCAGCACTTCGACTTCCTTGATGATCATGCGATCGGCATTTTCGTGACGGCGGTCGCCCGATTGAGCAAACAGCGGGATACGTGTTTCTGACACGTTCTGACCGAACGCACCAGCCAGCACATCGCACATGAATGTCCGCTTCGCTTTCGCCGCGGCGTCCAAAAGCGCCTGACTGATGCCGTATCGGATGGCGGTGTGCAGCCTGCGCCCCTGCTTGTCCCGCAGGTTTTCAATCGCCCCGGCAAGCGACAGAAAGTCACTCACATCCTGTTCCAGCAGCGCCGGTACAACAATCTCCTCGATCACGGGGATGAAATCGTCCGCCAGAAAAAGCGGATCACGGCCGCCCGCTCCCGAGTACTGAACGGCAGCGCAATCGCCCCAGGCAATCTCGCCGTTTTCCAGCATGAGCATCACTGAAATCGATTCACCTGCCTGGCGAATCGCAGAAAATCCGGGGGTCAGAGGCTCGCCGATATAGACGTTGCCGTCCGATTTCGCCCCCCGCTTGATTGCCGCCTGATCGTCAAAATAAAATCCGGTCCGGCCTTTGGCACAGACCACTCGCTTAATTTTCATCTATCTTCCTTTTCTTCGCATGTTATTTTTTTGCTATCTGCTGCCGGACATTTCTCCGACTTATCCATTATAACTTCTATGACTTCGGTCTCCCGACGAGCCGCCCTTTCGAGATGGCGTAGACATCATCAATGACCATCTGGAAACTTGCCTTGCGCTTTTCGTAGCTGGCTCTGGCTTCCAGTTTTTCCCTGTGGAAATCAATGATTTCAGCCGGCAGCGGCACATTGCCGATGGCAAATAGCCGGATGGCACCGTCATTGTCCCTTGCCGGCAGCATTTTGCCGGCATTGTACGCGCTCGGTGCAAAGGGAATGTCGAGCACGCCGGCTTCAATCGCGCGAATCGCACCGAGTGCGATATCGCCTTTGCCGAGCTCAAAGCAGCGATCGACCACAGCCCTTGTTTCCGCTGCAATAATGACTTTTTCATCTTTCAGACTGTACGTGTTCAGGTACTGGTCATCGAGCATCGATATGATCTGACTTGTGCAGCGAAGCCCCTCGGCATTTGCTTCCCGCGTTGGCACGCCGAGCGCTTCGTGCGGTGTCTTGACAATGACTTTGGTTGCGCGCGACAGTGCGGCGACGACACTGCCCCAGGAAATCACGGAAAATGCCTTGGCTTCATCCTGCGGGAAGCCGCCCATCC
>DUPJ01000030.1 GCA_012838355.1 Clostridiaceae bacterium | reverse complement strand
TGACGACGATGTCGGTATACCATTGCGAGAAATCAACATCACGTGACGTAATCTGTTCAACACGTTTTTCTTTTTTTGTCATCGAATCAGCCCTTTATCCGGAAGGGCGCCGTCCGGCGCCCGTTCCCAATTTATTTGATGTTATCACTATAACCTGATATCGGCCTGAGAGCCATCACGCATCGGCCAATCCGAGCAGTCGTACGGTTTGCCGCGCAATCGACAGCTCCTCATTCGTCGGAATCACCAGAACGGCTACTTTCGAATCCTTTGTGGAAATTCTCGCCTCTTTGCTGCGCAGGCCGCGGTTCTTCTCCTGATCGATCTCAATGCCGAGGAATCCGAGATCCTTGCAGACTTCATAGCGCAGCTCATCATCATTTTCGCCGACACCGGCCGTGAAGCAGAGAATATCGAGACCGCCGAGGGCGGCGGCATATGCCCCGATATATTTTTTCAGCTGGTAGGTAAAGATGTCGATGGCCAGTTTGGCGCGCGCATGGCCGCGATCTCTGGCGGCCACCAGATCTCTGAAGTCCGACGAAATACCCGACAGACCGAGCACGCCCGACCGCTTGTTCATAAGATTATCGATTTCCTGCAGCGTGAGATGCTCCACATCCGCGATGAAGCCCGGAATAGCCGGGTCAATGTCGCCGCAGCGCGTGCCCATCGGCAGTCCGGCGAGCGGTGTCAGCCCCATCGAGGTATCGATGCTCTTGCCGTTCTTGACAGCACAAAGGCTCGATCCGTTGCCCAGATGGCAGACGATGATTTTGCAGTTCTCCGGATCGGACTCGCACATGGCGGCGGCCCGCTCCGAGACGTACTGGTGACTCGTGCCGTGAAAGCCGTAGCGGCGCACGCCGTGTTCTTCATAGAGTTCATACGGCAGCGCATAGAGATACGCTTCCGGGGGCATCGTCTGGTGGAACGCCGTATCGAATACGGCGACCTGCGGGATGCCTTCCATCAGCCGTTCGCACACTTCGATACCGAGCAGGTTTGCCGGATTATGCAAGGGGCCCCACAGGAATGCTTCACGGATGCAGTCTTTCACTTCTTCCGTCACCACCGCCGGCTCGGCAAACGACTCGGCGCCGTGCACGACACGGTGTCCGATCGCCTCAATTTCCGCCAAATCGGAAATCACGCCGTATTGCGGCGACGTCAGAATCTCCACCATCGCGCGCACCGCATCTTCGTGCGTTTCAAAATCCCGGTTGTGCTTGATCTTTTCCTCGTCATAGCGCCGGAACTGAATGCGTGAATTGTCAATGCCGATCCGTTCGCAAATCCCCTGAGCCATCACCACCCGCTTATCGAAATCGAGAAGCTGGAATTTGAGTGATGAACTGCCGCTGTTGATAATCAGTACTTTCATGAATTCTCCTTCGTGCCGGCCTGAACCGCCGTGATGGCGGCCACACCGACGATATCGTCCGCGGAGCAGCCCCGCGACAAATCATTGACCGGTTTGGCGATCCCCTGCAGCAGCGGACCGTAAGCCGCGGCTTTCGCCAGCCGCTGCACCAGCTTGTACCCGATGTTGCCTGCGTCGAGATCAGGGAAAATCAGGCAGTTGGCGTCGCCCTGAATCAGGCTGTCCGGTGCCTTGCTCCGTGCCACCGATGGAACCAGTGCCGTATCCGCCTGCAGCTCACCGTCCAGAATGACGTCCGGCAGCAAGGCTCTGGCTTTGGCCGTGGCTTCGACAACCTTGGCAGTGAGTTCAGAGGAGGCACTGCCTTTTGTTGAATAGGACAGCATCGCCACTTTCGGCTCTGCACCGGTCAGGACGCGGAACGATTCCGCCGAACTGACCGCAATCTCGGCCAGCTGGGATGCATCCGGATTCTCGTTTAACCCGCAGTCGGCAAAGAGCAGTGCACCATTCTCACCGAACGACGCATCCGGGATTACCATAATAAAAAAGGCCGACACGAGCTTCGTGCCGGGTTTCGTCTTCAGAATCTGCAGGGCGGGGCGAAGCGTATCGGCCGTGCTGCCGATCGAGCCGGCAACCAGACCGTCGGCCATGCCCTTCTTCAGCATCATCGTGCCGAACGGCGTCTGGCCGGAGAGCATGTCTCTCGCCTTCGCTTCGGTCATTCCCTTGTGCTGGCGCAGCAGAACAAGTGTTGCCACAAAATCGTCGAAGCCCTCAAACGTCTCCGGATCGATAATCTGGACACCGTCAAGCGGCCATTCCGGTGCAATGCTGAGGATCTTCTCACGGTTGCCGATTAAGGTAATATCGACCGCTTCCATTTTCAGCAACTTGGATGCAGCCTCGATGACACGCGGATCGTAGCTTTCCGGCAGGACAATCCTTTTTCTGTCAGCTTTCGCCCTGGCAATTATTCCCTCAATAAACGTCATCTCGCTCCTCCTCAATCGATTACGGCAATTTGCCCTCCAGTATTATAAAGAACGACGTACTCCGGGGCAAGCTAGTGAAGCGCAAGAATCGCCCTGGCATTGTCATTCAGCATCATGTCAAATCCGTTATCCGGTGCATCGCGAAACATCGCACCGAAAATGAGGCTGGTCTGACTCGATGCATAAAAGCGATTCAGAGCCGAAATGGCGAGCTCCGCCAGTAGATCGTCTCCTGCTGCCCTGCCCAGTCGTGCCGCCAGTGCATAGAGATCTGCAAAAGCCGGCTCGCCGACGGGTGCACCATCGGAAATGCGGTAGTGCTGATTGAGTCCCCTCCCATCCAGAAGTGCCTGGCGAAAAAAGTCAAGCGATGCTTCCGGCTTCACACCGCACTCGGCAAGCGAAAGCAGCGTCGTCAATACCGTTTCGGCAGAGACACTGAAGCTATCGCCCTGAACGTAAATGTATGCGTCATCGGCTGCCCACACGGCATACGCCGGAAACGGGGCACCGACTGCCGCAATCGATGAACTGGCCGTCGCGAGCCATGATTCGTAATAGCGGGCAAAATCAGCGTCAAACGCGGCCAGAGCATCAAGTACGTACAAATCGAGTTCGGCCAGAATAATAATTCGTTCATCTTCAGGCGGCGGCGCCGGTGTCGGCGTAATATCGCTCGAGACCCAGGGATACGTCACATCGTCCGGAATATCGGCTGCCTTGCCGAGACCGTCGGACAAAAAAAGCGGTTTCAGGGCGGCGATGCCGCGCCGGATCGATTGCTCAATTTTTGCTTCCGGCCAGCGCTGCCACGCGAGCAGAAGCGCCTTTTCATAATCAAACCAGAGTGCATAATCTTCGCGTCCGACCTCGACGTCACCCGCCGTCACGATCACCCGCTCAACGGGATTGGTCCCCTGCAAAAACAGCCGCTCGAAGTCGTCCATGAAGGACAGAAAATCGGCGCGCCTGCCCTGCTCGGCCATAGCCTGTGCATAAAGGAGAATATCCTCGGCGACCAGTTCGGTTGAGCGATAGGCATCATCCATCGTTCTCGTTTTTGTCACAGTAAACGCGGAAAACGGCAAATGAACCGTTTGCTGTCCCGCCGGTACAGGCCCGGTGAGACGGTCGCGTATGCTAAGCCAGATGCCAGGCACTCGCGTTTCCGTATCGTAGCGGCCGTCACTTGCCAGCCCCGGAAGTGCCCGCGGGATGACGGTGCTGCTGCCGCGGCGTCCGAAGCCGGGCACAAAAAAGTAAGACAAAATCAGACCTGCGACGAGCAGAACGAGAAGTGCAAGCACAATCCACAAGCGGGTACGATGATCGGATAAAAAACGCAGCTGCATACGCCATGATAACGCGAATCGGGCGATAGGTGAATGCTTGCGCGATTGTGCGCGAATACTTACCATGAGCACACCAAAGCCTTGTTGGAAAGAATGACGGACAATATGGAAACATGCGGTATCATCGCCGAATACAATCCCTTTCATAATGGGCACGCCTATCAGGCGGCACGCGTGCGCGCGCGCCTCGGCCCGAACACGGGCATCATTGCCGTGATGTCCGGCGATTTTGTGCAGCGCGGCGGACCGGCCGTCTGTGACAAGTGGACGCGCGCACTGTGGGCAGTGGAAGGCGGCATTGATCTTGTGCTGGAACTGCCGGTCCGCCATGCCACCGCGAGTGCCGAACGTTTCGGAGATGGCGGCGTCCGGCTTCTTCAGGCTGCAGGCATCGTCCGGCACATCGCCTTCGGTGCCGAAACGTCAGACCTGGATGCTCTGACCTCGATCGCCGGCCTGCTGGCCGACGAACCGGCTCAGTTCAAAAAGCATCTCGCCGAAAAGCTTTCCGACGGCTCTGGTTTCGCCGCCGCCAGACAGCAGGCGGTCGGAGCCATGCTCGGGGCGAAGACAGCGGCCCTGCTGAGGGAAAGCAACGCCATCCTGGCCGTCTCTTATCTCGTCGCGATGAAACGCATCCGTGCCGGCTTCAAACCGCTCCTGATCGAAAGAAAAGGACCGGGCGAACACGGACAGGCTGAAGGAACGTTCGCCCCGGCAAGCCATATTCGCAGCGTTTTGCTGGATGCTTTCGCCGCGCGCGAGCCGCACCGGGCTCTTCCTTTGCTCGCCTGTCTGCCGGCCGGTGTGCTGGCCGGATTGTTTGAAGCCGCGTTTCAAGCGCGTCTTGGTTCGTTTGAACGCCTGTTCCCGCACGCGCTCGCCGCCCTGATCGCACATGACGAGCCATCACTGCTCGCATTCCCCTCGCTTCAGCCGGATCTGGCCATGCGGCTGAAGAATCAGGCCGGGGATCGCTCTGATCCCGCCGATGCGGCAGGCTTTGTCGATCGGGCAGCAACCAGGGCCTATCCGGCCGCCCGCGTTCGCCGCGCCCTGACCGATCTTTATCTGGGCGACCTGCTGACCGATGCTCCCGATGCGCCCCAGGTTATCCACGTCCTCGCCTTCTCCCGGCGCGGGCGCTACCTCCTGCGTCTGCTGAAGCATCACGCGGCCTTGCCCGTCGTCACGCGAAGCTCGGACGTTTTTGAAATGACCGGTGGACCGCGCCTGGAACTGGAGCAAAGTCTGCGCGCGGCCGATTTGTATCAGCTGCTGGTCAAAGGCAGAACGCGGGCCGATTTTGACCGGACGGTCGGCATCCTATAAACTGACAGCAACTATTTTCGGAGGCACATCGATGAACATCGTGGATGAACTGAAAGCGCGCGGCTTTGTCGCCCAAATTAGCCATGAAGAGGCTCTTTACGAATATTTGGAGACACCCGGCGTCTTCTACATCGGGTTTGACCCGACGGCGGACAGCCTCCACGCGGGCCATCTGTTTCAGATGATCCTGATGGCGCACATGCAGCGTGCCGGGCACCGCCCGATCGCCCTTCTTGGCGGCGGCACCGGCATGGTCGGCGATCCGAGTGACCGCACGGACATGCGGGCCGTCCTCTCACCTGATGTGATCGAACATAATGTCAGCCGCTTCCGTGACCAGATGTCCCTTCTGCTCGATTTTTCCGCAGGCCGTGCCATCGTGGAAAACAATGCGAGCTGGCTTTTGCCGCTGAACTACGTCCAGTTTCTGCGCGAAATCGGCGCCGTCTTTTCGGTGAATAAAATGCTGACCGCCGAGGCTTACAGACAGCGTCTTGAAAAGGGACTGACGTTTCTCGAATTCAATTACATGCTGATGCAGGCTTACGATTTTCTCGAACTGTACCGCCGCCATAACTGCCGCCTGCAGATCGGAGGCAATGACCAGTGGTCCAATATTCTGGCCGGCGTCGATCTCGTTCGGCGGAAAGAACAGGCAGAGGTATATGCCCTGACCACCAATCTGCTCGTCACATCGACCGGTCAGAAAATGGGCAAGACAGCAAAAGGCGCCCTCTGGCTTGACGGTGAAAAAACACCGCCGTACGAATTCTATCAGTACTGGCGGAATGTCGATGACGAATCTGTCGACTCACTGCTGAAACGGCTCACGTTCCTGCCTCTCGATGAAATTGAGGATCTGACATCGGTATCCGGCTCGGCTATCAACGAAGCCAAGCGCCGGCTGGCGCTGGAACTGACTGAAATGGTACACGGAGAAGCCGCCGCACAACAGGCGGACCAGACGGCCGCTGCCCTGTTTGCCGGCGCGGGATCTGCCGAGAACATGGAGACATACCGGCTGACGGATGCGGATCAGGGGGCAGCCCTGATCGATGTTCTGACGGCCGCCGGGCTTTTCCCTTCAAAAAGCGAAGGCCGCCGCCTGATCAGGCAGGGCGGCGTCACCTTGAACGGAGAGAAAATCAGCGATACCTCATTTGCCCTGACAGAGGATTGTTTTGCTGATGGTGAAGCCATCGTGAAAAAAGGAAAGAAGAACTACTTAAAGCTCCTCTGGCCGTAAATCACGGCGCGGCGTGACGATGACCGCCAAAAGCCCGCTTTTCAGCGACACGCTGAAACGGGCATCGGCGGGATCGGCTGGCTCATTCGAAACGCCGCGCGTACTGCCGAACGGCAGCGTGAAATCCTGCAGCGGATAGCAAAGACCGGTGTACGCAAGACCGGTGACATCGCCTTTCAAGGCAATACTTGACACATACCATGCCTCAGCCGCATGCCCGGCCGGCGGCCAGACGATGTCAAGCGAGGTCGGTCCGACGAGCAGGTAAATCGCCGTTTCTCCGTCCGTGGCCATGATACGGTGACCGCATTCCGCCAGTCCGGCAAGATGCAAAATAGTCGCCGCCTCATGATCCGTTCTCCCGCCCAGAGCCCCGATGACGAGCAGTGTGACTGACTCAGCGTGTCGCCGGGACGCTTCTTCAAGCGCCAGGCGGCAGGCCAGCTCACCGTCCGTTTCATCCTTGGCGGTTGGCACGCGCACGACACGGGCACCGTCTTTTTCCATGGCATCGAGCACGGCGGGATCCGCCGAATCAAAATCGCCGGCCAGCACATCCACGCGAAGCCCCAGGCGGGCTGCATGGCTGGCGCCGCCGTCGGCCGCCACGACAAAATCGGCCGCTCGCACCAGTTCGGCCGCAGCACGGTCATCCTTCACGACCGAAGCAAGCAGTACCGCTATCGTCAAGGTGTCACATCCTGACCGAGGCGTGCCGCCATTTTCAGCTGTTCCAGGGCGGCAGCCGGATCGTCTTCGCCGAACACGGCCGATCCGGCGACGAGCAGATCGGCACCGGCCTGCGCGGCAATCGGCGCCGTCCTGACATCAATGCCTCCGTCCACCTGCAGGAGAATCGACCGGCCGGAATCATCGATCCGATCCCGCAGAACCCGAATCTTCTCCGTCATGGCCGGCAGGTACGACTGTCCGCCAAAGCCGGGATTCACGGTCATCAGCAAAATGAGATCAAGTTTGTCCATCAGGTAATCCAGCATGCTGACCGGCGTCTGCGGAGTCAGCGCAATGCCCGCGCGCATCCCTCGCTCGCGGATATCCGTCAGAAGGCGCTCCGCATGCGGTGTCGCCTCGAGGTGAATAACGAGAAAGTCGGCACCGGCCTTATAAAACGGTTCGATCCAGCGTGCCGGATCCGATACCATCAGGTGCACATCGAGCAGCTGATCGGTCAGCGTGCGCACGATCGAGACAATCCCGGGGCCGAAGCTGATATTGGGCACAAAATGGCCGTCCATGATATCCAGGTGCAGTATCGGCGTATCGGCCTTGATCTGACCGATCGACTGATCCAGTTTCGAAAAGTCGGCTGAAAGCAGCGACGGGCAGATCACCGTCTCACCGCGGCGGTATGTAAAAGAACGCATATTCACCTCTCTCCCGGCTTCATGCCTGAAACCGTTTCCTGCAATAGTTTACGATAGCGGTCAAGCCGCTCCGGATGGATAATGGCATCACTGACGGCACATCCCATGTCACCGTCGTGGCGGCAGTCAAGAAATCTGCAGACACCCTCGACTTCGCGAAATTCGGCATAGCCGCGACGCAGCCCTTCAGGTGTAATTGCCAGATCACCCAGATTCAAAACGGAAAACCCCGGTGTGTCCGCAATGTATCCCCCGCCTGCGACGGGAAACAGTTGTGTTTCCCGGGTCGTGTGACGTCCGAGGCCGATTTTGTCAGATACAGCTCCCGTTTCATTGATAACATCACCCAGCAGACGATTCAGCTTCGTTGACTTGCCGACGCCGCTCTGTCCGGCAAACGCAACGGTTTTCCCGCGTATGTGTTCCATAAAGCGGTCAAGCTCACTATCGTCGCCATCGAAGCCGTCGGCAAACATGGCCAGACCCGATCTGGCATAATTCGCCGTGATATCCGCCAGTATGACTTGTCTGTTTTTTGTTGTGGCCAAATCGGTTTTGGTCACCAGCAGCACGGGAATAATGTCGTTTTCAGCAGCATAAACAATCAGGCGATCGATCAGGAAGAGATCCGGCTTCGGCTGAACGATCGACACGGTCAGCACCAGCATATCGAGATTGGCCACGGCCGGACGCTGCGAAACATTTTTTCGCGGCAGGACTGCTTCGACCACGTAGGGAATGTCCGGATCGTGGCTCGATTCGAAGCGTACGCGGTCACCGGCCAGCGGGCGCAGGTCGTCCTGACGCAGAATCCCGCGCAGATAGGCTAATCCCTCAAAGGGAGGATCGTGACGGTGCAGCGTGTAATGACCGCCGACACCACGTGTGATAACGGCCTCAGCCACCAGTATCGGCCGTCGGAGCCGCCGTCGGAGCCTCTGTTGGTGCGGCTGTCGGTGCGGCTGTCGGCGCGGCTGTCGGTGCGGCTGTCGGCGCGGCTGTCGGTGCAGCTGTCGGTGCGGCTGTCGGTGCAGCTGTCGGTGCAGCTGTCGGTGCGGCTGTCGGCGCGGCCGTGGGCGGCGGCTCTGTCGGAATCGGCGTCGGATTGAGGAAATTCTGGTAATCCTGCGCCGTGCCGTAACGGAAGGTGATCGTGCCGTTGCGGGTAACTTGCGCGTTCGGCAGAGGGTCCTGCGCTACGATCACGGCACCCGTATCAGAATATGGAATGGTGACACCCTGCAGCGGGACAAATGTAATGCGGCCGGCAAATCCTGCTGCACCGAGTGATGCCTGCGCATTCTGCGCCATGGTCGCCACGAAGTTCGGCATAGAAATGGATTGCGGCGGCGCTGCCGTCGGATTGAAGTAATTGTTCAGGTCCTGTGCTGTGCCGACCAGCACCGGAATGGCCGTATTGATGTCAACCTCGGAATCGGCGGCAACCTCCTGGCGAATGATAAACGCCTGAGTATCGGGCAGCGGCTGGCCCGATATATAGCGGATGTCCCCGACGGTGAGTTTTTGCGCGGCCAGGAGCTGTTCAGCCTCCGCCACAGAGCGCCGCACAATGTTCGGCACACGGATGCGCTGCGGCCCGGCCGACAGGTAGACGATGACCGTGCCGTTCTTGTTGATTGACGTGCCGCCTTCCGGAACCGTACGGATGACACGGTCTTTCTCAACTGTATCATTCGGTTCAGGGCGGAAACTCGGGACAATCTCGTCGTTGACGAGGATCTGCTCGGCCAGTATGCGCGTCTCTCCGACCACATCCGGCACGGTCACCGGGTCCGGCCCGCGGGAAATATAAAGCATCAGCGTATCATTGCTCTTGATCCTGACCGTCCCGTCGGATGCCGGAAACTGACGAAATATCACGCCGGGCAATACACTCGCATTATCTTCGTACACCGGTTCGACACGGATGCCGAGCTGCTCCAGTTCGAGCAGATCCATCCGAATATCATCGTACGGCTTGGTCACAAAATTCGGCAGCACAATGTCCTGAGGATCGTCACCGCCCGTACTGCCAAAACTCTGGATCAGCCAGAACGCGATTACCGACAGGAGAACGATTGCGATCGCCACAATGCCGATCACAATCACCGTATCGCGGTAGCGTGAGCTTCGCCGACGGTTGTAGGTCCGCTCGATGTCGCGGATTTTGGAAAAGTTCGATTGCTGTTTCTGGACGCCGATCGCCGTCGTGACATTGTCATACTGTCCCTGCACGCGCGGCATAACGCCGTAAACGCCGTTTGGTTCCACCATGAAGGCATCGAGCTCATTGACGAATTCTCTGGCCGACGCATAGCGAACATCGGGGTTCTTTGCGAGCGCACGATTCAGGATTTGATCGAGCGCAGCCGGAATACTCGATTTGATTGTTGTCGGCGGCAGCGGCATTTCCTGCAGATGCTTGATCGCTACGGCTACGGACGACTCGCCGTCAAACGGCAGTCGTCCCGTCAGCATCTCGTAAAAGACGATGCCTAAAGAATAAAGATCCGAGCGCGACGTAATCTGCCCGCCCCTGGCCTGCTCAGGCGAAAAGTAGTGGACGCTGCCCATGACCATGCCGCCTGTCAGCGTGATGCTGTTCGCATTCGCGGCGCGGGCGATGCCAAAGTCGGTTACCTTGGCAACCATGTCTTTCGTGATCAGGATATTCTGCGGTTTGATATCGCGGTGAATCACTTCGCGCTGATGGGCGTGTTCCAGCGCAAGTGAGATCTGAATGGCAAGCGGCGTCGCCAGATGGTAATCGAGTGATCCGTGAGCCTCAATCAGGTCCTTCAAGGTGCGGCCGTCAACGTATTCCTGAATGATGTAGCGGATGTCACCGTCCTGACCGTAGTCCAGAACGCGCACGATATTCGGGTGATCGAGCGATGCCGCCGCCCTCGCCTC
>DUPJ01000029.1 GCA_012838355.1 Clostridiaceae bacterium | reverse complement strand
TGAAAAATCCGGCATCAAAGACAAGTATTGTCTGGAAGTACGCCTGAAAAACCAGATTGACCAGAATAAACCGAGCGGACAACTGAGAGAAGTACGAGGACTTCAGTTTCAGATTCAGCCGAAAGACCCTGATGAACGACCTGCCCGCATCCGCATTCCCGATATTTCCACCATACGTGTAAAAAAAATAAAAACGTGAAAAAAATCTTCTCTTACCCTATCTGAGATACCCGTTAAAAAATGCCTGGTGGAATAATGTGAAGTAACAACACATTGGAGGCATCAGCATGAAAACGACCGGATTCAATCAGGAAAATGCAGCGATCGAAAACATGGAAAACAGAGCGGAACAGATAAAAGCTGTCTACCGTCATCTGGCAAGAGGCGGCGACTGGGATGAAGAAACGGAGAACACGGTCAGACACATGATACAGCAGCAGCAAGCGTCGGGCTGGTGGTCACTTCTGCCCGCAGGTGCGCAGGCGGAGTCTGATGTGCGCGTTGACTTCATGTATATGCCGACTTACCTTCTTTCGGCCATCCTCATGATGGCAGTGCTGAAAACACCGGCGCTTGCAAACGATCCGGTGATCATGGAAGCGCTCGGCCGGGGCCTGAATGCGTCCTGCGGTCGCAGCCTGTTCGGACACGGATACGATTCATACCGAGGCTTTTTGGAAAGCGTCCGCCTGTTTATTGAGGCCAAAACGTCTGCGTTTATAAAGACGTATCCGGACATCTCCCCTCGCTTCGCCGCGTTATGGAAAACAGTGCCGGGCACGCTCATGCTCGGTGCAGCGCGCCATCGTGACTGGACTTATGACGATCAGACGAAACGAGAATCCATTCGCCTCATCGACGCTTTTGCTGCGAAAAGCGACTTTCACCTGAAACCATCCGAAGCGTTCTACTTCGCCTACGGCAGCAACATGAGTGAAGCGCAGATAGAAAAGCGATGCCCGTATGCACGCTTCATCAGCGCCGCTCTGTTGCCGGATTATCAATTATCGTTTCGGAAGAGTTCGTCCGCCTATTACGCATCCGTTGACAAGGCCATGGGCTCGCATGTTCCGGTCATTGTCTGGGCGCTGACACCGAACGATTTCGACAAACTTGATCGATGCGAAGGTGTCGGGAATCCCGAGTGCTACGTTCGCGAGAAGGCGACCGTGCTTGTCGGCTCAAAAAAAGTGAGCGGTGAAATCTATGTCCTGTCGGAAGCACGTCCATTCGGGAAACCTGAATCAAAATATACGGACACCATGCTGGCCGCTTATGCGGCTTTCGGATTTCCGGTCCGCATCATTGATGATGCGCTGAACTACGCTGAAAGCCAGAGACAGTCCTCAAATAACTGACCGCAATGCTGCCGGATCGGCCTTCACGGCCGATCCGGCTTTTCGCGTTCACGGAATTTCGTTGTCCTAATACACTTGTTTGCTGAAACCTGACATTTCTCCGCATCAGGTTAAACGCATAACCAGTCATACTGCTGCCGTGCCTGATCCAAAAATGCAGCCGGATCTGCGGTTCCTATTGCAAATGCCTCATGCCAGTGATCCGGAACGGGGATTGTTTGATAGAATTCCGTTCTCATCGCTTCCAGCAGATGTCGATTCACTTTCATGTAATCGGCTGCACAGCAAATACTATTCTTTGTTCTTTTTGCGAGCAGATCGAGCCAGAACACACCTTCACTCGAGCGCAGCAGGTGATGATCCACAATGAGCAGCGAAACGTGCTCGGACAATTTCAGGATATTGTTCCAGGCTTCACATTTCAGTGCCTGATCGTCTGTCATCAGATATAGCGGGGGGCCGCTTGCCAGAACAATATCAGGGTGAAAATGGATAATACAGTCGATCGTTTCAGCGTGCAAAAACTGAATATCCGATGCATGGACAAAGCGTTGCCCGTCATCGTCAATGATCGTCATCGTCACCGTCTCGTGATTGGGCAAGGCCTGGCCGTGCGGCACAGGATCTGAAAATGACAATGTGGCATCGACTTTTCCTTGCGCCTGGCTGAGCGTGCGATTCAGTCCCATGACTAGGGCACGTTCGCGCTGTTTCTGGCGGTCATTGGAGGGATCGAAAGGATGCGCCCGCATGTTCTCCGGAACATTCTTCAGCTGCTGCAAGGATAACTGGAAAGGATTGGCGTCGTTCAACGGTATGTGGTCACCGTGAAAATGACTGATGACAAGATCGGTTGCGCTCTTCACGGCGTCAACGATGCGCTGCCTGATCGTCTGTCCTGCAGCGATCTGCACGGGATGAGGCAGCAAACGGTGTCTGATGAAGCCCAGTGAAATCCCCGGATCGATTACGATGCGCCTGCCTCTCGCGTCGACAAGACAGCATAAACCTCTCACACCTAATGATTCGGCTCCGATAACCTCAATTTTCATAAGGATCCAGCTTCCAGTCAGTCGATCGGTTCAGATCACTATTCTGCGCTTATCACACGCTTGCCGGGACGACCGCAAATGAGCGCGCGGGGAAAATCCCCGGTGAAACTGATCTATTTTATTTTCTTGTGGTAGATCAGCGTCGTCAGTATCTGGTCGTTGTGCTCTTCAAACCTTGTCGCCGCCAGTTTGAGACTCCGTTTCTTTTTAAACAGTACGGACGGAAGATTTGGCACGGGAGCGATAATGACTTCTTCAAACAGATCGTGTATCCCTTTTTCTTTGATATCTTTTATCAAACGCTTGGAAAGCATGCTGCCGACACCTTGTCTGTTGTACGTGTCGAGCACGGCTATTTTTTCCAGCACCACAAAATCATCTAGATTTTTCATGTTGAAATCAGGTCTGAACGAGCAATCATCGAGCCAGGTTGGCGTTCTCTTCAGCCAGTTTTCATTGCTTAATCCGTAAGTAAAGCCGACTATTGTGCGAGATT
>DUPJ01000028.1 GCA_012838355.1 Clostridiaceae bacterium | reverse complement strand
TCACCAACAACAATAAACTGACGGAAGCCAACATACGGAAGATTCTGGAAGCTTTCTCGGAAAGGACTGATAAAGATCATTTCGCGAGGCTCGTGCCGAATGACGAGATTGCTGAAGAGGATTACAACTTATCGGTATCTACATATGTCGAGCAGAAGGACACACGTGAAATCATTGATATCGTCAAGCTGAACGCGGAGATAAGGGAAATCGTCGCCAGAGAACAAGTGCTGCGGGAGGAGATTGACAAGATCATAGCAGAGATTGAGGCGGACGCATGAATAAAGCGTTTCAGTTTCTAATGTATCGGTCGGCAAATGAAGATGTGTCGGTCAACGCCATCATAAAAGACGAAACCATCTGGCTTACGCAAAAATCAATGGCAGAGCTTTTTGGCGTGCAGACACCAGCCATCAGCAAGCATCTGAAGAATATTTTTCTGGAAAAGGAGCTCGACGAAAAAGTGGTCATTTCCAAAATGGAAATAACCACTGACCATGGCGCCATACCCGACAAAACGCAGACAAAGGAGACACAGTTTTATAGTCTCGATGCGATCATTTCGGTTGGATATCGCGTCAACTCAAGAAAAGCAACGCATTTTCGCATCTGGGCAACGAGCGTACTGAAGGAATACATGACGAAAGGGTTTGCGCTTGATGATGACAGACTGAAACAAGGAAAAAATGCTTTTGATAAGGATTATTTCCGCGAGCTTCTGGAACGTGTTCGCTCAATCAGAGCAAGTGAACGGCGCATGTGGCAGCAGGTAACAGACATCTTTGCGGAATGCAGTAGATCTCATTTTCGAAATCGAATTGATTCGACAGGTCGAGGTCAACATTGACTACATCCTGATGCTGGTGGCCAAATACCATGAATCGAACTGCGAAGACAAAAGCATTCTGGTGTCGATCGACAAAGCCGTTAATTCCAGCATCCAGCTGCGCAGCAAGAAGGAATTGATTGAACGATTTATCGAGACGGTCAACTCGGACACAAGAGTCGATGAAGACTGGAAGACATTCGTGGAAGAACAAAGGGAAACGGATCTGGCAGCGATCATCGCGGAAGAACGGCTGAAACAAGCGGAGACAAAGCGGCTGATCAATAATTCTTTTCGGGATGGATCGCTCAAAACAACCGGCACGGATATCGATCGGATCATGCCGCCAGTCTCACGATTCGGCGGGAACCGAGGCCAGAAGAAGCAAACGATTATTGAGAAGCTGATGGCGTTTTTTGAAAAATATTTCGGACTGGTATGAAGTTTGAAAAACAAAAGCCCTGCAACTTATGCGTTACAGGGCTATATGGTGGGTAGTAATGGACTCGAACCATCGACCCCTTGCATGTCAAGCAAGTACTCTAACCAACTGAGCTAACCACCCGAGAGCGATTTAGAGATTACCCTAAGAGTGAATGGCTGTCAACAGGATTTGTTCGTGCTACTCTTTGGCTAAGGCGAGGAGGTTGGCGCTATGCATCGCTTTATTTTGGTCTTGGATTCCGGTACATCGTCGTGCCGTGCCGTACTCTTTTCAAGGGACGGTCAGATTGTGGGGCGGGCTCAAAAAGCATTGAAGTCTTCATATCCGGCACCGGGCTGGGTCGAGCAGGAAGCCGATGACATCTGGGCGACGACCTTGAGTGTTGCGGTGGAAGCCATGTCGCGCGTGGGAGCATCGGCGTCCGACATCCTCGGCATCGGTATTGCGAATCAGCGGGAGACCACAATCATCTGGGACAAGGCGAGCGGCCAGCCTCTGGCCCCGGCGATCGTCTGGCAGTGCCGGCGCACTGCACCGCTGGTCGATCGGCTGCGCGGGGAAGGCCTTGAGGACGATATCCTTGCCCGTACGGGACTCGTTCTCGATCCCTACTTTTCAGCGACAAAAATCATGTGGCTCCTCGATCAGTCGCCGGCGCTGCGCGCCCGCGCCGAGAAGGGGCAGGTCTTGTTCGGCACCGTCGATGCCTGGCTCATCTACAAGCTGACCGGGGGAAGGCGACATGTGACGGATGTCACCAATGCCTCGCGGACACAGTTGTTCAATATTCATACCATGCAGTGGGACGAGTCAATTTTGTCTCGTTTGAATATCCCGGCGGCCATGCTCCCTGCGCTTGTTCCGAGCGCTGCACATGTCGCGGACACCGATCCGTCCTTCTTTGGTCAGCCGCTGCCGATTATGGCGGTCATCGGGGACCAGCAGTCAGCCCTTATCGGGCACGGCGGCGTCAATACCGGGGATGCAAAATGCACGTTCGGCACTGGCTGCTTCCTTCTTATGAACACAGGCACGGTGCCGGTTCTAAGCCGGCACGGTCTTCTGACGACGATTGCCTATGGCTTGGACAATACTGTGCGCTATGCGCTGGAGGGCTCCGTTTTCACAGCCGGGCAGGCAATTTCCTGGCTGAAGGATGAACTAGGTTTTCTGCGCAGTGAAGCAGAATCGGAGTCAATCGCCGAGACGGTGGCCGATACGAACGGTGTCTATCTGGTGCCGGCCTTCTCGGGACTCGGTGCACCGTACTGGAATCCGCGTGCGCTCGGGACGATGGTGGGGCTCACGGCAGGGACAACAAAAGCGCATATCGTGCGGGCGACCGTTGAATCGCTGGCGTATCAGACAGTTGATGTGCTGCATGCCATGAAGGCTGACAGCGGACTGGCAGTGGCCTCACTCCATGCGGATGGCGGTGCCTCGCGCAACAATCTTCTGATGCAGACCCTGGCCGATCTGCATGACGATGCGGTTCGGCGTCCCGATGAGATCGAGGCAACAGCGAGAGGTGCCGCCCTGCTGGCCGGCGTTGCACTTGGAATCTTTACGCTGAAGTCATTGCCGGCCGAGAAGACTTCGCAGGTGTTTTTGCCGCAGCTGAAGGACAGGGAACGGCAGAGCCGGCTGGACGGATGGCGGCGGGCGGTCGACGCCACCCTCGCGTTCTGCAAAGACTGATGTGCGGCCGGTATTACATCGACTATGAAGTCGACCTCGTTCTTGAGGAGATATACGAGTCGCTCTTTCAGCAGGGGGAGATGGAGCGCGTGCCGTTTCGCGAGGTTTTCCCCGACACAGCGGCGGCAACACTCGTTCCGGAAGAAGGCTTTGGCGTGAAGCCTGTGCTTAAGCGCTGGGGCGAAAAACGCGGCAGTATGCCGCTCGTGATCAACGCGAGGCAGGAAACCGTTCTGGAACGTCCGATGTTTTGCCGGTCATTCGAAGCACATCGCTGCGTGATACCGGCGAGCGGTTTCTACGAATGGGCCAAAACAGGCCGGATGAAGCAAAAATACCGCATCTCGGCCGAATCCGGTCCCG
Source organism: Clostridiaceae bacterium (assembly GCA_012838355.1). Classification (GTDB taxonomy): domain Bacteria; phylum Bacillota; class Clostridia; order Saccharofermentanales; family DTU023; genus DUPJ01. The sequence goes on along the minus strand of DUPJ01000028.1, from coordinate 7,652 downwards.
TGTACATGGCTGGTTTATACTTGCCTCACCCCGATGTCGATCGCTATGTCATCATCACCACCGCTTCGGCCGGCGACATGCAGATCATCCACAGCCGGTCGCCGCTGATCCTGGGAAAAGATGAGTATCCGGAGTATCTGCACTCACTGTCATATGCGAAAGAACGGCTGCAGCAGATGAATGCACCGCTTTTGATCCGTCCGGAAAAAGGGACGGATCCGGTACAGCTCAGCTTTCTTGATCTTCCTTAGCGAGCAGCGCTTCGGCCGATTCAAGCATGATCGGTTCAGAATCGACTGCGTGCATGATTTCGCGCAGGCGATCGTCTCCGGTCGGCGGCAGAAAGGTGAGCGCGATTCCCTTTTTGCGGGCGCGTCCCGTACGGCCGACGCGATGGATGTAGCTGTCGTTTTCCATGGGCAGATCGTAATTGACGACCAGGTCGACATCGTCGATGTCGAGCCCGCGTGCGGCCACATCCGTCGCCACCAGAATGGCCAGATTGCCTTTTCTGAAGCGGCGCAGGACTTGCTCGCGCTGACTTTGCCTTATGTCGCCGTGAATGGCATCGACATCCAGTTTTTTAGCCTTCAGCTTTTGCATCACCATCGTGGCGGACTGCTTCATGTTGACAAAGATGAGTGCGCGGTCAAAGCGTTTGTGCCTCAGCAGTGTTGTCAGTGCATCGATGCGTTCGGATCCGTTCGCACGCATGACGTATTCATCGATATCCGGTTTGTCGATACCTTCCTGAGGAACCAGTATGTCCACCGGGTCACGCTGGTAGAGATAGGAAATGTCCATGACGGCGCGCGACAGGGTCGCTGAGAACATGGCGATCTGGCTGACCTGACGCATCTGGTCGAGAATATAGCGCACATCCCGGACAAAACCCATGTCGACCATACGGTCGGCTTCGTCCAGCACACACGTCTCGACTGTGTCCAGGCGGATTGTGCGGCGCTTGATATGGTCAATCAGGCGGCCGGGCGTGGCGACAACGATCTGAGGTTTCCGCTTGAGCCCTTCAATCTGCGTGCGAATGCTCTGTCCGCCGTAAACGACGACGGTCTCAATCCACTCGCGGCTGACGGTCAGGTTTCTCATATCGTCGCCGATCTGAATGGCCAGTTCACGCGTCGGCGCCAATATGACTGCATGCAGATCGCGTCTGCCTTGCTCCAGATGCTCCACGATGGGTATGCCGAAGGCGAGCGTCTTGCCCGTGCCGGTCGGCGCCCTGGCGATGATGTCATGCCAGCCGAGCATCGGCTGTATTGTACGCTGCTGCACCGATGTCGGTTTGGTAAACCCCAGTTTTTTTACGGCGGCCTGCGTTTCCGCCGAAAGGGGCAGTGCTTCGAATGATGTGATTTGATCGTTCAATGTATTTCCTCCATACAACATTTTATTGTAACATGCCGCCCGGAACAGCAGACTGTTTCGCGAGTACTGGCGCTTTTTTGCGTTTGCGCTTAATATGAGCCATAGGAGGGCACTATGGCCGATCTAGCACATGCTCAGCAACTGATGGAAGCGTACCGCTTTTTCCCGTTGGATTCCGGCAAACAAAAAGGTGACCGGTTTCTGGAGCCGTGGATCCTGCTTTTAACCATGGGCAGAGCCGGTGTATCGAAAAACAGCCTGAAGCGTCTGACAAAACAGATCGACCGGTTTTTTGCAGCTCCTGAAATTTCGCAGGCACTTGAAGCCGCCGGCGAGGAAAAAGACCAGTTTCTGAACGAGCATCTCCTCGATTCTGCCAAGCGCTATCTGGAGATTACCAAAGCCGATCCCGGCTATAACAGCAGTTTGTTCGGTCTGCTTAAAATGAAGCAGGAAGACAGTGAGAGCAAGCTGTCCGGTGACGTGCACAAGCATATGCTTGGCGTGCTCCTGGAAATGGATCAGTTTTCATATCGAACGCCCCTGCTGAGATCTCTCCACAGAGCCTTTATGGAGACCATGAGCGATGCCGATGCCTGGTATGATGGCTGGCGGGAGTCGCTGGACGAGACGCGGCGGGAAAAACTGGATCAACTCCTTGCGGCCGGTGTCTGAACGCCGTTGTGAAGACGTATCACGCGAGCCGTACATTTGTGAAGCGTTTCGGGGTGGTAGCCCAGGACATTGATGATCTGATGAGTTTTGACAATGTTGCGAAATGCCTGTCCGTTCTCCACACCGCAAATATATGAAGAGGAAAAGCCTGAACGGTGCGCAATCTGAGTTTGCGAACAGCCGCTTTGCCTGCGGATGAAACGAATCAGGTAGCTGAAAAAGGCTTCGCTCTTAATAATAGTCGGAACGTCCTCGTTCCGGTGATTGCCTCGCATTTGCAACCCTCCGTCAAAAGCATATAGAGGTATTGTATACAAGCTGACGGAGATTGACAATAATAAATACAAAGTTTGTCGCATATTGACGAAAGAAAGATTTGATGAACAGCACGACCCTGATTGAAGAAAAAGCACTCCTTATCGGTCTGGACGATGACGCCGGCAGCCGCGGGCTGGCCGCGCGCTCCCTCGATGAACTGGCCGAACTGGTTGAAAACTGCGGTGCCGGCGTGGTCGGCCGGCTGACGCAAAAGCGAGCCGCACCCGATACAGCAACCTGGATCGGCAGCGGCAAGCTGGAAGAAGCGTTTCTCCTGGCCGACAGCGTCAGCGCCACGATGCTTGTGCTGGATGACGAGCTGTCGCCGCGGCAGCTGCGCAACATCGCAGCACAGACACAGTTGAAAGTATTGGATCGTACGGCGATTATTCTCGACATTTTCGCCAGACGCGCGATCTCCGAGGAAGGCAAGATTCAGGTGGAACTTGCCCAGCTCAGGTATCGGATGACACAGCTGACGGGTTATGGGGAAGCGCTGTCCCGCCTTGGCGGCGGCATCGGCACACGCGGCCCGGGCGAATCGAAGCTTGAGTCGGACCGGCGTCACATTATGCGAAGAGTGTCCGCTCTGAGACGAAGGCTGGAGGAAATCAGCAAGCGCCGTTCTGTCTTCCGAGCTCAGCGAAAGAAGCACGACGTGTCGGTTATTGCCGTCGTCGGCTATACGAACGCCGGCAAATCAACCTTGACAAATGCGCTCTGCGGCAGTGATATTGCTGCGGCAGATCAGCTCTTTATGACACTCGACCCCACTGTGCGGCGTCTGGAAGAAGACGGCCAGCGCATCGTTCTGGTCGACACAGTCGGCTTCATCCGGAATCTGCCGAAGTTTCTGGCGGAGGCGTTCAAGGCGACGCTGGAGGAAGTGACAGCCGCGGATGCTGTCATGATTGTCGTTGACGCATCGGACCCCGATGCCTCTGACCAGCTGAACGTCGTGTTCGATCAGCTTGAACGCCTGGATGCGTCGTCAAAACCGACGCTTCTGGTCATCAACAAAATTGACGCGGCGACCGAAGATCAAATTAATGACGTGCGTACGACGGGACGTCTTAAAGTGGATGAATCACTGCAGATATCCGCAGTTCAAGGCTGGGGTCTTGACAAACTCCGGACTTACTTACTTAATTGGCCAAAGGCAAATCTGGTTCCGATTTCCATCTTGCTGGATTATGCCGATGCCGGGCTCGTCAACCATCTGCAAAACTACGGTGACGTTGAGTCCATCCAATACGAAACGAACGGCATGCGCCTGCGCGGGGCCGTGGAGGCTCGATATTTGAAGCCGTTTTTGCCATACCTGAAGAAAGGTGGCCGCACATGATCACGAAAAAAGGAACCACTTATTATGACATTGACCCCGTTCGGAGCGTGACACATCTGCTTGAGCGGTCTGTTGCTCTGTATCCTGACACGCCGGTCGTGATGTACCGGGAACATGCCGAAGATGACACGATCACGAAAACGTACGCTGAATTGAGTGCGGATGTGGCTGCACTGCGGCAGGGACTTTTCACACAAGGCTACGGCGACGCCGGCATCAAAATTGCGGTCATTGGCGAAAACAGCTACACCTGGATGCTGGCTTATCTTGCCGCGATGACCGGCAACGCCATGATCGTGCCGCTCGACCGGCTGCTGAAAATGGACGAGGTGGAAGTGCTCCTGAACCGGGCAGAAGTCGATGTTCTCTTTTACGATGCGGGCATCCAGCCCGAACTGGAGCGTGTTTTGCCCAATCTGACCAGCTTGAGGCTGGCTGTGCCGATGCTGACCAAACGGGCTGCAAAGGCTGCCGCACTGCGCCTGAGCGAAGCACTTGAACGGCAGACGATCGGGCACACCATGTTCATTTCGCTTGACGACATTCTGCAGAAAGGGCGCGATTCCGCTGAACTGCTCACGGTGCTGCCGCTCGACGCTGACGAGCCGCGCGCGCTCCTCTTCACATCCGGTACGACAGCCAATTCAAAAGGCGTGCTTCTGAGTCAGGGCAATCTGGCCGCCGACGTCAATGCACTGGCCCGCGTGATCCGCTTCAAGCAGGGCTTCAGGTCACTGTCCGTGCTCCCGCTGCACCATACATTCGAAAATACCTGCGGATTTCTCACCGTCATGTATTTCGGCGGCACAATCTGCATTGCCGACGGGCTGCGGCATATCCAGAAGAATCTGCTTGAGTACAAGGTCGACATGCTGATCGGCGTGCCGGCTCTGTTTGACAATTTTTATCAGAAAGTGCAGACGGCACTCGAAAAGAAAAAGAAGACGAGGCTGGTGGCCGTCATGCGTCCTGTGACACGCCTGCTGCGCGCACTCGGCATCGACGTCAGACGCAAGATATTCCACGAAATTCTCGATTCGCTGGGCGGCAAACTGGCAACCGGGATTTCCGGCGCCGCTGCACTCAATCCGGAAGTCATCCGGTTCTTTGATGATATCGGAGTCCGCATCGTGCAGGGGTACGGCCTGACTGAAACATCGCCCGTTGCTGCCGGCTGCAATGACTTCGTTTTTCATGCCGGATCGGTCGGTCATCCGCTCGCCGGCGTTGAGCTCGCGATTGACAGTTCAAATCCGCAGGAGCCGGGTGAAATCCTGATTCGCGGGCCGATTGTGATGAAAGGATATTACCGTGACGAGGCGGCCACGAGAGAGGCCATCGATGAGGACGGCTGGTTTCACACCGGCGATCTGGGTCTTTTTGACAAACGCGGCATGCTCACGATCACGGGACGCCTGAAATCCATGATTGTGCTGGAAAGCGGGAAAAAGATATTCCCCGAAGAAATCGAAGCCCTGATCAACCGGCATGAGTACGTCAAGGATTCTCTTGTCTATGCACAAGCTGATGAAAAGGGCGGCATTGTAATCTCGGCTAAAATCGTGTTCGACGAGAACTTGCAGAAGGAAACGAGTTCGCCGACCATCGCGGAGCGTCTTGAAACGATCGTGCAGGAAGTCAACCGCTCGGTCCCCATATTCAAGAACGTGAAATCCTACTATTACAGCTATCAGGACATGGTGCGCACGACGACACTGAAGGTGAAGCGCAACGTTGAGATTGCACAGCTGGAACGCTTTGTCAGTCATAACAAGCTGAACTGGCGCCAGCTGATCGGTCAGAATATTGATGATCTGATCAAGGCGGCCAGCGCCTCTCAGTCGGTTGAATCTGGCAATCCCTGAGATTCCTGCGCTTCCATCCAGATGCGGACCTGAGCCATCAGTTCTTCGACCGTGCCGTAATCCCAGGGGAGAAACGGCGGTCCGAAGACGATTGTGATTTCACGCCGCCTCCCGGTTACCGGATCGCGCGGTTTCGGCAGCTTCATATGCCGCGAAAAAAGATCGTAGCCGCCGTGAACAAAAACGGGAACCAGGGGCACATTCGATTTTTTTGAGATAAAGGCTGCGCCATTCTGGAAACCGCCGAGCTTGCCGTTGTGCGTGCGGGTCCCTTCCGGATGAACGAGCAAAATGTAGCCTTCATCCACTTTGCGCTTGGCTGTGATCAGCCCGCGAATGGCGCTGCCGCCTTTGCGTTCGACGGGGATCGCCCGTCCGACTCGCAGCATCAGGCGTCCGAAGGCCCCGTAGCGATGTCGCAGATCAGCGCCGGCAATAACCGAGAAGTGGCGCTGCTGCTCTTTCGGCAGGCCGGAACAAATCCACATGCCGTCCACAAACGTCTGATGGTTTGCTGCCAGCACGTACGGTCTCATTTTCGGTATGTGCTTTTGACCGCGGTAATGAATGGCGGAGAAAAAACGCGTGAAAAACATCCCGGCATGGTACGAAAACCAGCCGATCGGGCCCCGGCTCATGGGATACCGTTCGGATGCCTTCAGCTTATGCCCCGTTTTCGTTTTGGCCTTTGCCACGTTGGTTGTCAAACACGACGCTCCTTTGCCGTTTTTTTCTGAAAAAATCACTTAACAGAGCACCGGCCTCTTCTGCCAGAACGCCGCCCGTCACGTCGACCCGATGGTTTCCCGGAAGCAAAAACAGATTCGATATACTGCCTGCCATTCCGCTCTTCGGGTCGTAAGCACCGAAGACAACGCGCCGCAATCTTGCCTGTATTATAGCGCCTGCACACATCATACACGGTTCGAGCGTCACATATAGGTCGCAATTTTCAAGCCGCCAGCTGCCGAGCTTTTCGGTAGCCGCACGGATGGCGGCCATTTCTGCATGACCGGTTGCATCCTGATCGGTTTCGCGGCGATTTATGCCGGCTGCCACCAGCCGTCCGTCCCTGACGATGACGGCGCCAACCGGTACTTCATCGAGTGCGGCCGCATCGCGAGCAGCATTCAGGGCCAGTGCCATAAACTCTTCGTCGGCTTGCCATTGTTCCATGCTCCGAATATAATAGCATGGATATTTTTTAGGGGGCAATTAAATGGCATTAAGAGAAGGCCGCTGTGTCAACTGCGGATCAATCTTGTTTCTCGAACCGAAGAATGAGAAGGGGCACTGCCTCTTCTGCGATGCGGTATTCGACAACAGCGAGGCGTTTCGTGCGCAGCAAGAACCGGACCAGTTTACCTTCCCGAATGAGCCGCAGCCGCGATATGACGGTCCGAATCTGGATCCCAGGCCGTCTGCCGTGGCGGTCTCCGCGCCGATTCATACGCCGGCCGTTCAGAAAAAGTCGGCTGCACCGGTTTTTGTGCCGAAAGTCACAAATTTGCCGGATGCCAAAATCCCGAGAAAAATGAAATTGCTCACGATCGGCCTATCCGCCCTTGTCGTGGTTATTTTTGCTGCCATCGCAATTCCCGTCCTGCTGAACAGAGACGCGCAGCGTCAGGCCATCACGGAAGAATTCGGAGCCAAGCTGACAGGCGATGTCGACCTGGACAAGAATTTTTCCATTCTCAACATACCGAACGATCACTTTATTCTGGCCTTGAAGGACAGCGTCACCGAAGCGGAAGCCGAGGCCATATTCGCCCAGTATTGCGAAGCCCGCGCCAGCGCCATGAATATCGGCGGAGACATCAGCGAAGGTGTTTCCATGCGACTTGTTGCACCGGAAGGCGGTTTTTTGCTGGCCGTGGAGGATGGACAAAAAACGGTATCGCCGTTCAATTAGTTCACAATATGTTCACAATTGGTTATTTGGGAGGTCATGAATCTGCTTTAGTATGAAATCGGAAGGCAAGGACAGTGACCTCCTTTTTCATACTTTTCTCCTCCAAAAAACAGATCTGAGAGTGGTGCCTCGGATCTGTTTTGCTGTG
>DUPJ01000005.1 GCA_012838355.1 Clostridiaceae bacterium | reverse complement strand
CGCTCCCGTCGAGACGCGTGAAGATGTCCGGTTTCGTCCGTTTTTCGCTGAAGCGGTCCGTCCACTCGTCGTAGAAGTGAATCGTATTGATCAGGGAGAGGACCTGATCGGAACTGGTCTCAATCGACGGTTCCAGAAGGCCGCCTGTCGCCTCGCGGATCCAGGCGGCGATTTTTTCGCCGGCATCGCCGTCAAAATCGACCTGCTCGACATGGGCGTAGTACTCGGCCCCTGCTGTCTCAAGGAAATCCGGCTGAAGCGTCACCGGCTGGCCCCGGAACGATTCGGCTGCCCAGAGCGAATTGGCGATGGTCAGTTTCCCGATTTCGTTGTCGGTGTAGGTGCGTCGGAAAATGCGGCCGTTTTCTCTTGAGAGCTGCTCGGCATCGTCGGCGCCGAGGCATGTCAGCAGGGCGGTCAGGGTGTCGCCGCCGGCACCGGCTGCCGAAAGGGAGAGCGCAAAATATAGTGACAGCGGGGAGTAGTTGATGTTGTCCGTCGAATCCTGAAAGATTCGGACGGCCGTCTTGTAGGCGAAATCATTGATGCGGCCGGTCACAGCAGGATCGACCGGGTTTTCTTCCCAGAGTATCAGCCTGGATTCGGAGTGGCTGAAGGGGATGCTGTCCGGCCGCGGCGGCGTGACCGCGGCGACCGGCACAAAGCCGCACATCAGGGATACTGCGAGCAAAAACATGAGCAGACGCGTTCGTTTCATCGTATACCTCCGTCAGTATTCATTTTTATTAGGATCAGATTCTGGCTGCGCCGCTTTCTCTGGCTGCCGCGGCGACACGCCGGGCAACGGCGTCGCGCACGCGCGGGTCAAACGCCGCCGGGATGATGCAGTCGGCAGACAGCTCATCGTCGCCGACAAGCCCGGCCAGCGCTTCGGCGGCGGCAATTTTCATGGCTTCGTTAATGTCCTTTGCCCGCACATCGAAGGCACCGCGGAAGATGCCGGGGAAGGCCAGAACGTTGTTGATCTGGTTCGGGAAATCGGAGCGTCCGGTCGCGATGACCGCTGCTCCGCCGGCCTTGGCCTCGTCCGGGTAGATTTCCGGAACGGGATTGGCACAGGCGAAGACGATCGCGTCTTCTGCCATGGTTTTCACCATGTCGGCCGTTACGACATTCGGTGCGGAGACGCCTAAGAAGATGTCGGCACCGGCGAGCACATCGGCCAGCGAACCGGCCTTCTTTTCAAGATTCGTGAGCCTGGCGATTTCCAGCTTGGCGTCGTTCATGCCGGCGCTTCGTCCCTCGTAGATCGCGCCGGTCCGGTCGCACAAAGTGATCGTCTGGAAGCCGTAGCCCAGCATCAGTTTTGTGCACGCGATCGCGGCCGCGCCGGAGCCGTTCACGACGACCCTGACCGATTCAGGTTTTTTTCCGACGACTTTCAGGGCATTTAGGAGACCGGCCAGCGTGACGACGGCCGTTCCGTGCTGGTCATCATGGAAGATCGGGATGTCGCATTTTTCCTTCAATTTTTGCTCGATCTCAAAACAGCGGGGCGCGGCAATATCTTCCAGATTGACGCCGCCGAAGCTGCCGGAGATGAGGTAGACCGTATTGACGATGTCGTCCACGTCCTGGGACTTGATGCAGAGCGGAAAGGCGT
>DUPJ01000027.1 GCA_012838355.1 Clostridiaceae bacterium | reverse complement strand
TCAGATCTCGCAGATGAGATAGAAGCGGTGGCGGAGCTGCATCAGCTTGCCGAAGGCGAGCCTGCCATCGACGTGATTGCTCACAGTATGGGCGGCCTGGTGACGGCGGCTTTCATGAAGATGTATGCCGCCAAAAGCGCGCGGTTCATCGATCAGATCATTACATGCGGCACACCGTATGAAGGATCTCCCGTCCTGCTGGAGCGCACGCTTTCCGACGATACTGATTACGGCCAGGACAGGTCTTTGACTCTCAAATCACTCGGTTTTGACCTGCTGTTCGGCTATTTGCGCCAATACCAAAATATCATCTGCACACTTCCCAGCATGCTCCTTCTGACACCGACGGCTGACTATATTGCACATATGCCGCTCTACAAATCGGGAGACGCGCAGAATACTGCCGCCGTGTATTCGTTAACGGAGTATGTCGATATGCTCGTCACTGTGTTTGGCGCGGCGGGCGTTGTCCGTTACTATTCGCAGCAGGCCTGGCTGAAACAAGATGAAGCCGGGCAGAGTCTCGGCCATAACTACCTGTTATCTCTGAACAACACCTGGTACATCGTCGGCACCGGTGAACGTTCACTTCAGACGGCGGTCGTCTCGGAGACGGAAAATGGCGTCACAGTGCGCGCGGTTCGCGGCTTTACTCCGCTTCATTCAGCGGAGGGCGACGGCACCGTTCCGTTTTTGTCAGCCACCATGATGGGGCAGCTGCCGGCAGCGCTTGCCGGCACAGGTCGATATCTCGAGCTTGAGACGGACCATAACGGCACCTGCATGTCGGATCCGGCGATGGAATGGATGATCGGCGTACTGATGCACTAAAGCAGTGATTTTCTCAAATCCTCTGCACTGCGCGCTGACAGATATCCGGGCGGAACATCGAAAAGCGTGATCGCGCCGGTCTGTCCACCGGTTGCCATACGGTGGACGGCTCTGGCGGCTGCAACCAGAATCGAAGCCGTGAACTCCGGGTTACTGTCCAGTTTGAGTGAAAAATCGATTGACTGATGCGTACCCGGTGTCGTCTGGCCGCGGCGCATCACTCGGCCGCCGTGGGGCATGCCGGAATGCCGGGCTGCAAGCTCCTCGCGGCTGACGAACGTGACCGTCGTGTCATAGTCCGAAAAATAGTGCGGCATGGTTACGATTCGCTGCGTGATGCTCTCGGCATCCGCACCATCTTCCAGAACCACAAAACAGTCACGCCGATGGCGCTCCCGGCTTGAAAGGGTATCACCCTGCCTGACCCTGTCGATGGCATCGTCGAGGGGAATCGTATATTGAACGGCTGCTGCTACACCCGGTATTTGCCGGATGGCGTCACTGTGCCCCTGACTGACGCCTTTTCCCCAGAATGTGACGGTATCCCCGACCGGCAGGACAGCTTCCTCGAAAAGCCGTATCAGCGAAAACAGACCGGGGTCCCAGCCGACCGAAATCAGGGCAAGGTGGCCGGATGCCCTGGCGGCCGCATCCATGGTCTCGTAGTAAGCCGGTATGCGTGCATGCGTATCAAAGCTGTCCACCGTGTGAAAATGACGCACGGCGTCCGGTCCCTGCCGATCGAGATCCCTGGCTGAGCCGCCGCAAAGCAGACAGACATCGATCGCGTCGCGAAAGCGCTCCAGCTCAGACACGGCATAGACGGGCGATGACGCATCGATTGTTGACGGGTCGCGTCTCGTAAAAATTCCCGTCAGCGCGAGATCGGGGTTTTGCCTGATCGCGAGGACGGCACCTTTGCCCAGATTGCCGTATCCGATAATGCCGAGGCGGATCTTTTTTTCAGTCATCATTCTTCTCCCTTGCCCAAACAGGACGCTCCTATTGCCGGGTGTGACTCAGCAAAACAGATCAGCTGCGCTATACAAACCGGGAGGCTGCTGTATGACATAAGCGGCCGCACGCAAGGCACCGGCTGCAAAAACCCGTTTTGAGTTTGCCCGGTGCCGGATCTCAATCACCTCGTCCAGCCCGGCAAATATCACCTCATGTTCGCCCGCGATAGTACCGCCGTGAACGGCATGTATGCCAACTTCCCCTGATTGTCTCCCGGCAGACTGACCAAACCGTCCGTACACGGGGATCAGTTCGTCTTCCCTGCCGGCTCGCGCGGCTTCCAGCAGCATGGCGGCCGTGCCGCTCGGTGCATCTGCTTTTTTATTATGATGCTTTTCAATGATTTCGATATCAAATCCCGACAATGCCGCAGCCGTTTGCCGCACTAAGGCGGCCAGTACCGAAATGCCGAGACTCAGGTTGCCGGTCTGCAGGATGGGAATCTGGCGAGACGCCTGCTTGATGAGGGTGTGCGCCGTGTCATCCAGACCGG
>DUPJ01000026.1 GCA_012838355.1 Clostridiaceae bacterium | reverse complement strand
CATCTTCCTGATCGCATTCATGTCCGCCTGTCTGTCGAACACCATGACCGAGTGCAATCCCTTCCTGAAAAAGTCACAAGCGTGAAAAAACTGACCGGTTTTGAAATAAGCGAGCGCAAGCAAAAAGAAAGTCTCATGCATCCGTTCAAACACCTGATGCTCCCGCTGATACTGCATGAGCGATTCACCGGTCGCAACAACATCCCGATACTGCCCGCAGGCCCAGTACACTGAAAGCAGCGCGCATCTGACGGCAACCCCTAACCTCGACTCGCAGGATTCACCGAACAGCAGAGCGGCACGCTCGGCCACCGCCTTTGCTTTTGCCAGTTCGCCGGTCTGAAGATAGCAGTCAGAAAGCAGCACACGCAGCTCAATAAGAGCGGCACGGCTTTCTACCCGTGCAAGCAGGTACAAAATACCCGCAACAGCATCCGCATAACAGCATTTCTCGTATGCGAGCCGATACAGATCATTAATTTCAACTTCATAGATCCACGGTTTTATCTGAAAATCCGGCAGCATCCTGAGACGGTCGGTTGCATCCTTAAGAGCCGCCAGATCCTTTGAACGCCGATACCGTCGAAAGCATTCAACCCCCTCTCGCACTGCCACAGGATCCTGACCGTTCAGATAATGACGAAAACCAAAAAGATCGACGCTCAGTTTGTCTCCGAGCAGACCGGTCAGAACGGCCGAGGGCGATCGCTCACCTTTTTCGATCAGGTAGATGTGCTTTTCAGAACAGATGTGCTCGGCCAAACGGCTGCGCGACATGCCAAGGCGGGTTCGCTCTCTCCGGATTATTTGCCCGATATGATTCACATATTCATCAAGCCCTGTCCGCATCAGAGGGATGTGCCGTTTTGACCGCAGTTATCCGACAGCAGCCGACAACCGCCGTCAGGGGATGCACCGGCAGCGCACCGCCAATCGGTGCGTGCCGCTGAACGTGCAGGTGAACATCGTCAAATGCCAGTCGCCTGCCAGAATCCCATCCCTATCCGTTCCGGCAATCACGTCGATGCCGGTCACCTGATACCGATGACGATGCCCGTCCACACCCGTAAAAGAGACTGCATCTCCAAAAGAAAGTTGAGTTAAGCTGCCAAAATGAGCGCGATAGTTGTGTCCCGCGATCACCAGATTTTTGTCGCTGACTGACCCGCTAAAGCGGCCGGGTGCAGTGGCCAAATCGTTCCAGTCCGCCAGTATCGGGAGCACCGCATCCGGCAGTGAAAGCCTGCCGATGTAAGATGCTCCGCCAATCTCGACAGTCGGCATGGCCGTGTCGGAATGCTGGAAAGCGCTGACGGCAATCGCACCGGATGGATCCGGCGATTCTGACCATGTGCTCAAAATCTGAGCGATATCACGGCCGGCACGCCGTTCATCCTGCAGATTGACTCCCGTCAAACACAGCGCAGAGGCAAGCAGAAGTACCCCGATCAGCGTCAGCGAAACAGCTCTGGCTTTCACGTTCCGCCCCGTTTGTTTCGCCCCGCAAGGAGAACGAAAATCCCGCCGACTGTGAGCAGAGGCACCGGCCACCAGAGCCGTCCTGTCTGCGGCAGCACTCCCCCCGTGCCGTCGCCAGCCGGATACGCCCGGTTTGTCACAAGAAACGTCTGCCCCTCCCGATCGACAGAGACGGCATATCCCTCCGGTACACCGTCTTCCACCACCTGCCAGCTGCAGCCCGCTGCGAGTGACGGCCAGGTGTGACGCCAGCCATACTCGGCTCCGAGCGTGACGGTGCTGTATACGACACCATCACAGTACAATTGAATGTTAATCGACTCCGGCCGCTCGGCTCCATCGTCCAGCCAGATTTTCTCAACCGAAAGATCTGCTGCCGCCTCTTTCCAGACGGCGCGCTTTTCAAATTTCGGAAACACCGTCACATCAAAAAAGGCTGCACCTGACGTATCTGTTTCAGGCAGACAAACAAGGAACGGATCCGGCAAAAGTTTTGTGTCTTCGACTGTCAACGGTTCACCGATAACCAGATACAGACCGGCAGTCATCTCCGGTTGCCTGGAAGGAAAGTGCAGCTGCCCCATGTCTCCGGTTATGCCAGAATCGCAGGGAGAAAGCCCGTCACGGGCAATATAGCCGGACAACGTACAGGCAAGTGCGTGCAGTCCGGCACTATCCAGATCCTGAAGCCAGAGCGGATAACCGGCATATGTGTCTGTCAGTGACCATGTTCGGTCGGGCAGAACATCCGCGATTCGATACAAAGAAAAACGTGCTCCAGACACTGCGCCGTCCTGATCGCGGCAATCGAGCGTGAGCCGAACCGCTCGATCCGTTTCTGCATATCCTTCAATAAACGGTGGGGCAGCAAATAACACAAAGCAAAAAACCAGAACAATTCCGCAAAAACAGCGCACAGACAAAAACTCACCTCCCGAAAACAGAAGCGGACGATCGGGCTCGCCGGAAAATTTGGATCAGGATAAAGAGCAGCACAATAAGCGGCACCGAAATTACCAACGGATGAAAATGACCGGCATCAGCCGAGATGTCGATAACGCGTACATCCGGCTCATTTTCGATCCTGCGGCCTCTGACCAGCAAACGATGCGAATTCACACTGTATGGGGTGCATGTCACCAACGTGCAGAGATCTTTTCCGGCTTCAATCTGCAGAGCATCCACCTCATGCGGCAAAACCACTTCAACCTGATCAACCTCGTATGTCAGACGCTCATCCAAAACGCGCACATGGAAACGATCTCCGTTAACCAGCTTATCCAGATTAGTAAACAATTTTGCCGACGGCAGCCCCCGATGTGCTGTCAGGACACTGTGGGTTCCCTCTCCGCCAATGGGCAGTGAGCTTCTCTCAATGTGCCCTGCGGCAATCTGCAGCACGGACTCGTCTGTTCCGTGGTAAACAGCAAGTGACACATCAATTGCGGGAATCTCAACATAGCCCATGATGCCGTTGCCCGACACATCCAGCAGCCTGTCATAGACATCAGCAGAAAAAGCATGACCTCTTCGAAGATCGTCATTATACTTTTCGGCGTCGGCGAACCACTTCGCATATTCTGTTCCATCAAGTTCATCCGCCGCCGCTTCATATTCCGAAATGACTTTGGACTGGTGCAAATTATTCCAATAGTCACTGATCGTCGGATAAAGCAGCAAACCAAGACCCAACAAAAACACAACAAAGAAAAGAAGCGTCGTCATGCTCTTTTTCAAGAGTGACTCCTTGAAGCACGCGCCGGAGGGATATTCACCCCTCCGGCAGCAGTATTCGCCCGAAGACTAAAACTCATTTCGATTTCTCGTCAGACGCACTTTTTTTGCTGACAAAGAAAATGAGTGTACCGGCCACCAGAACCGATCCCAGCACATAGAATATGGTCGTTCCGATGCCGCCGGTTGAAGGCAGCAATTGGCCGGCCGTGTTGATGATGGTCATGAACAGCTCATTATCATTCTCTACCAAAGAACCATCGGGAGTCGCCAAAAACGCTCTATTGTCAGCATCAAAACCAATTGTGAACTCTATCGGATCAATACTGTTGAACCCATCTGGAGTGACAATTTCCGTTAAGGTATATGTGCCCGCACCTAGACCAGCAAAAGTCAGCTTGCCACAATCATCCACAAAGGCTTCCGCCTCAACACCGTCTTGTCCAGCATCGATGGTTGCAGTTGTTTCTAAAATGTACGTTGTCAGACCGCCGCCGTCGTACAAGTGGCCATTCTCGGCATCCGGAGCCGTTTCTGTATAGGTGCCATCAAGGAGTTTGTAGTACGTGCCGGTCAGATCTTCCACAAAAACAATGCCGGTCGTCACCACTTGATTTACACCGTTGCCCTCAATGCGGAAAGCTGCACCCGCCAATATTTCGTTGTTTTTACTATCCTTTTTTGTAATAGTAAGTGCGGTCGTAAATGTTTCGGATGAACTTATGACAGTTGTGCCCGTGGGAGAGTTGTCAGAACCCACCGGATCATCCGGTCTTTCAGGGTCTTTGTTTGCTTCATAGTCATACGCCGGATTGTTCGAGTAAGTTATCCATGTTTTGTTAATATTGGCCTCACCGATAAGCGCACTTTCGTTCAAATCGGCAGTGTAGCTTATCTGAACCGTCTCTCCTTTCAGTGGCTTGTATTGCAGGAAGTCGTGAAAGATGATGCGGAGCATCGTTTCTCCGTTTGCGTTCACATCCGTTTCAACGGTGTAGTCTGTCTCCGACAAAGTCTGGCCGCCCACCTTGACAGATGCTATGTCACCGTATGTGAAGCCAGTTCCGAGTGTGTCATTGACCATAAAGTAATAACGATTGTAGCCGGTCATATCGGGCACGTGGCTTGTCAATAGGAACGTCAGCGTATCGCCAATCGATGCTTCATTCGCCGTGACCGGATCCGGATCCAGTATCTTTTTATCTATGGTAGGCAAAGTAGCCTTAATCTCGATCGCAACGGCCGGCTGTGTTGTGTCGACCATGACGGCCGAAACGACATTACTTGATATTGCTGTTGTTCTGTCTTCAATGACGTAATATCCGAGCGGAATATTGCTGAAAGTCGCACTGTTGTCTGGCGGTCCCGAGCCGGTCGCTTCCTTCGCTTCAATGCTTGCCGCTTTCGCGGCAGTCAGCGCGGCTTTTGCAAAGGCTTCCATGTCTCCTGCAGTCAGTGACAAAATTTTTGAACTCACCTCCTGGTCGTAGGCGGCGGTCCCGTAAGAGGATTCGATACTCAGGTAACTCGTGTAGAAATCCTGCAGCGCCGCGGGTACGGTGTATGAGGGTGTCGCAGGTTCAACACTCGTGTTGAGCGTAACATCCAGAATTTTGTACGCTCTGAATGAACTGCCGGCCAGCGACACACTTTCGTTGCCCTGGATCGTGATGCTCCCTGTCTCGCCTGCCGCCAATGCTGGATTAATGGCAGACAAAAGCAGGACGGTGACTGACAACAATGCCATGAGCTTTCGGATGCATTGCCTCTTCTTGTTTTTAATCGCTGTGTGTCTCAATGTTCTTTCCCTCGTATAGTAGTAAATGCGATCAAGAAATCTGCTGAAATCTTGATCAGGTTGAATGTTCAAACGCCCTGTTTGATAATGGTTTAGAAGGCCGTTGAGGTAAGTTCTTCTTTCCCTTGAAGT
>DUPJ01000025.1 GCA_012838355.1 Clostridiaceae bacterium | reverse complement strand
TACAAATGCTTTGCCGATGAAACCCGCCTGAAAATTCTGCGCTGCCTTTTCGAGCAGGGAGAAGTAACGGTGGGAAGGCTGGCTCAGCTGATCGACTTGAGCGATTCGGCCATCTCACATCAGCTGAGCCGTCTGCGGCACATGCGGCTTGTCGCAGTCAGGCGCGAGGGCAAATTCAGTTTTTATCATCTGCAGGACGAACACATCTATCAGCTGATTCTGCAGGGTTTGGAGCATATCGATGAGTGAGCGTGCAGCAAAGCCTTTTGATTATCAGCTCGATGCCGGCATGCTGATTCGGGCAGTGCTTGGCATGATCGGACTGACGGTGCTGCTGCTGGCCGATCTGTCTGACACCGTGAGCGTTGTGCTGTCGCTCGTCCTTTATGTTCTGGTCGGCACCGACGTGGTCTTCACAGCCGTCAGGAAGCTCCTGAAAGGCAACATTTTCAACGAGTATTTCCTCATGACGATCGCGACGGTCGGGGCCTTTTTGCTGGGCGATATGGCGGAAGGCGTTGCGGTGATGCTTTTCTATCTCGTCGGCGAATTCTTCCAGGAGCTCGCCAGCCGGCGCTCGCGCCATTCGATTGTAGCTTTGCTCGATCTGAGGCCGGACCGTGTTCGCGTGCTGAAGGACGGCGGTGAAGTGTGGTGCGCCCCGGAAGATGTGGCGGTCGGTGATCTGATTGCCGTCAATCCGGGTGAGCGTGCGGCTCTGGACGGGCTCGTTGCGGATGGAGCGGCTGACGTGGATACGCAGGCGATTACAGGTGAAGCGGTGCCGCGCAGCCTCATCGCCGGTGATCTCGTGCTGGCCGGTTTTGTCGCACTGACAGGGCGGCTGATTGTCAAGGTCGAGAAAGTCTACGGCGAGTCGACTGCCAGCCGCATTCTCGCGCTCGTGCGCGAAGCAGAGACGAAGAAAGCATCTGCCGAGCGCTTCATCAGCCGTTTTGCCGGTACCTACACGAAAATTGTGGTGTTGCTGGCCGTACTGCTGGGCCTGTTCATGCCGCTCGCGACGGGCGCACCGTTTGAACTTTGGCTCAGGCGCGCACTTGTTTTTCTCGTCATTTCCTGCCCCTGCGCGCTGGTCGTTTCGATTCCGCTGACGTTTTTCGCCGGGATCGGCGCCGGTGCGAGGAGAGGCATGCTCGTGAAGGGCGGCCATGTGCTGGAAGCACTGGCCGGCGTTGAACGCGTGTACTTCGATAAAACCGGCACGCTGACGACCGGCAGTCTGACCGTGGCGCGCGTGGTGTCGAGCGGTCATCATGGGGAGGAAAGCCTGATTCGGCTGGCCGCGGCAGCCGAGCGGCATTCGGCGCATCCGGTGGCTCTGGCCTTGAACCGGGAGGCAAAGGCGCTGGGTTTGTTTCTGCCGGATACCGAGACATTTCGGGAAATGCCGGGCTACGGCGTGGAAGCCCGGATTGAAGGCGACCTCATGCTGGTAGGCAACATGCGTCTGATGATGCGTGAAGCGGTGTCCGATGTCAGCGATGTGCCTGCGGCTGCCGTCCATGTGGCGGTTAACGGCCGTTACGCCGGCCGGATCGAACTGCAGGATGATCTGAAGGACAATGCGATGGACGCGCTGGCCAGTCTCCGGGCCGGACGCATCGGGCCGCTGACGCTGCTCTCGGGAGACCGCCATGAGGCGGCGCGGC
Source organism: Clostridiaceae bacterium (assembly GCA_012838355.1). GTDB lineage: Bacteria > Bacillota > Clostridia > Saccharofermentanales > DTU023 > DUPJ01. The sequence continues at coordinate 1,975 of DUPJ01000025.1, read as the reverse complement.
GCATGAAGGATCTGCTCTCGCTCGATGAGGCGGCAGGTGAACTGCTTCCGGAAGATAAGGCCCGCTGCATTGAAATGAGCCGGCAGCACGCGAGCGGAAAAACGATGTTCGTCGGCGACGGCATCAATGACGCGCCGGCGCTGATGATGGCTGACGTCGGTGTGGCCATGGGCAGCCTCGGCAAGGATGCGGCTATTGAGAGTGCCGACATGGTGATCATGACGGACGATCTGATGCGTCTGCCGGAGGCTGTTTCGCTCGGACGGGCGACGAAACGCGTGGCGATTCAAAACCTGGTGATAGCCTTGGGCGGCAAAGCCGCGTTCCTGATTTTGGGTGCACTCGGGCTGGTTGGGATCTGGGGGGCTGTGTTTGCCGACACGGGACTTGCGCTGCTGACCATTCTGAATGCAGCTCGCCTGTTCTTCCTGAATCCGTCAATATCACGATAATTTATTTGATTTGAATAAATAATCTTACAGAATTATAATATTGCAACAAGGTCGAGTGAGGGGTACAATGCCCAGCGCGACATGTTGGATATGTTCGCCAAGGAGGATTGACATGAAAAAAATTACGGCACTGATTTTGCTGCTTGTTGCGGCGCTTGCACTCAGCGCGTGCGGTCCGGCGGCGGAGACCGCACCATCCGCGACTGAAGCCGCGGCGACGACACTGGCTGAGACTGAACCCGCCGAGACTGAAGCTGCCAAACTCGCGACAGCGGAAGCTTTCCTGCAGCAGCCTGATATCAAGATTGCGGTTCAGGCGGGTACGGTCGGTGATTTTCTCGCGCAGGATCTGGTCGGCGAGGATAACGTCGATCAGTATCAGCGATATGTTGATGCGATTACGGCAGTCAAGCAGGACAAAGTTCAGGGCGCAATCATGGATCTCGGTCCGGCGCAGAAAATTGTCGAGACGAATCCGGATCTGATGATCTATGAAGATGCACTGACGGAAGAAAACTATGCATTCGGGATTAAAAAGGGCAATACCGAGCTTTTGGAACAAGTGAATGAAGCGCTGGCCGAACTTGACGAATCGGGCGAGCTGCAAGCTATTTTCGATAAATATATCAACGATGAAGAAGGCGCCGGCGATGATATCGATCTGAACGCGGGTGCCGCGGGCGGCAAGCTGATCATGGGAACCGAATCGGGATTTGCGCCTTACGAAATGCGTAAAGGCGACAGTGTCGTCGGCATCGATGTGGAGATTATGGCAGCCGTCGCCAAAGCGATTGATATGGAGCTGCAGATCGAGGACATGCAGTTCAATGCACTGATTCCGGCGGTCGATTCCGGTAAAATCGATATCATCGCAGCCGGCTTGACGGTGACGGAAGAACGCAGGGAAAGCATTGATTTTTCTGATGAATACGTCAAGGGTGCCAAACAGGTACTTGTTGTACTGGCCGGAGAATAGCGTTCATGACGGTGCTTAGCCTGGCCGCCTGGCTGAATGGCCTCGGCCAGGATTTTTATCGCAATTTCATTTTTGAAGATCGCTACATGTGGCTCCTGAGGGGGTTGTGGAATACGCTGCTGATGACGTTATTCGCCGGCCTCATCGGCATTCTGATCGGACTCGTCCTCAGCCTGATTCGCGTGCTTCATAAGTCGGGTGCGAAAATCGGCATTCTGAATGCGTTTGCCAATCTGTATATCACCGTGATCCGTGGAACCCCTGTGGTGATCCAGATCCTCATCATCAACTTTGTCATCTTTGCGAGCGTCAGTGTGTCAAAACTTCTGGTGGCAAGCATTGCCTTCGGCATCAACAGCGGTGCCTACGTGGCTGAGATTTTCCGTGCGGGGATCAACTCGGTTGATGTCGGACAGGCGGAAGCGGCGCGTTCGCTTGGACTTTCGTACGGCCAGTCGATGCGTCTTGTCGTGCTGCCGCAGGCTGTGAAGAACGTGCTGCCGACGCTCTTCAATGAACTGATTACACTTCTGAAAGAAACCTCGAT
>DUPJ01000024.1 GCA_012838355.1 Clostridiaceae bacterium | reverse complement strand
CTCGCCGCGCAATCTCGAGAGCTGGGCAAAACTTGCACTGTATCAGCCGTTCTTGGGTGCTGCGGAACTGGCAATCGTAGCGGTAGCCCGGGAAGACGAAATACTGGCCAAGGCGATCCGCGGCATGCTTAAGATTTACAGCTGGAAAGACATTGTCAAAACGTAAGCCGAACAGGAAACGCGTGCCAAAGGAGGCCAAACGCCTTCTCACCGTCTTCCTGTCTCAGGACTCGAGGCTCGTTGAGGAATCGTTCTGCCGGCTGATCACCGGCAGACCGGACACGCGCCTGTTCTTCATTCTCGAAGGAAAAGCGTATACGGACGGCCGCCAGATCGTCGTCGACCCGACGCTTCACAACATTTATTTTGACAAGCCGGCACTGCAGAGAATTGAGGCGGCTTTAAACACCGCCTCCGGCCTCAGGGACGACCCGCTGCTCGCGCTTCGCATCATCACCAGATCGCAGTCGTGCCACGAGGCGCTTCACATCCTCTTCACGCCGTTTCCCGCCTTCACGGCGGAAGCGCTCGCGCTGCGCGCGCAAACACGCTACCGCAGCAAGGTGCTTCATCTCCTGCACAATATTGCTGAAGACGCCTACATTGAAGCGGCTGGTGGAGTTATGTTCGACAACATGGCACCCTACCTGATCTTCGGGAGGCTCGCCAACGTGTTTGCAGCCGCACCCGAAGCTGACACGGTGCAGGATGTGTTCGGAGATCTGACGAAGCGTGCGATGCCGGCGGCCGCTGCCGAGGACGACTCGAACGTAACCGCAAAACTAATGGAGAAGCTGACACTGACCACGGACTTTCTCGATCATGCGGCCTCGCTGCTGCTGTCACCGTTTGGTCCGGTGTACACCCCAGATGCATTAACCTGTCTTTGCCAAAAAACGGATCCGCTGCTTGAAGAAGCTGCGCGGACAGGTGATGCGCGGACACGGACTGATCTGGTGCTTGCAGTCTTCGATCTCCTGGAGGACATCCTTCCTGACATCCCCGACGAGGCGTATGAATCGGTCGAGATTCTGTTTCAGCGCATCAGCACCACAATTGGTCCGACATCGCTAACACACGAAAAAGCGGCGGACGGCGCGCTGGCAAATGAGGTGCAGGCAAAATCGCCGTCATTGGCTAAGGGGGTGCACGAACGTGAGATCGGTCCCGGTGTCTTTGACCGGGACCGTGAGGAACTGCGTAACCTTGAATGGCTTTTCGGCGACGACTCAGCAGCAGCCCGGGCAGGCGTAAACATCGCCATCAGCAATTACGCTTCCATACCGGGAAGCCAGCTGGCCGGCGACCTGCATGAGGGGATCACCGTTTCACAAATCCATCCGGTACCTGACATCAGGCTGAGCCTTGCCTACGATGGACTCGTCAAGGCAAAAAGAGGGGTGATCGGACGCATGCAGCGGCGATTTGCCGCACTTATACTGGAATCGGTCAGCCTGCCGGAATCCCGTCATCTTTTCGGCAGCCGCATCGTGTCCCGCGATCTGGGTCGGCCGGACGGCCGTATCTGGGAACGCGCCGTCCCCGCCGAATCGATCGTACCTCTGTCAGTCTGTCTCCTGATCGACGGATCCGGTTCCATGCACGGACAGCGCATCGATATGGCGCGTGAAACGGCCGTGATTATCAGGGAAACGCTGACTGCTCTTAATCTGCCCTGGTCGTGTGTCGTCCATCACGCCGGCATCAATGCATATCAGGTGGAGATGGTCGTTCTGAATGCTTTTTCGGATCCCGAGGACTACCGGCTGAACCTGATGCAAATCAGGGCGGGCGGCGGAAACCGCGACGGCCTGGCGCTCGCGTGGGCGAGAAACTACCTGCGCGTGCACGCGCCGACCGAACGAAAGCTGCTTCTCGTCATCTCGGACGGCATGCCGATGGACATCGGTTACTACGGTGATCCGGCACTCGAAGACACCGGCAGACAGGCGCGTCTGATCCAAAGAGACGGTATTGCCGTCGTGGCCATCGCACTGGATGATCCCGGCGAAACGGAATGCTACGATCAGGTGAGAACAATCTATCGGCACACGGTCGCCTGTGACGATCTATCACTGTTGCCGAGACACCTGCTCAAAGCCATCGCCAGGCATATCACCTGACCGCTCCGCATCAGCGCGTGCTGTGATACGCTATGCCATTGACGAGAGTTCTCGCTTGTGCGAAAAAACGTTGTCGAGCGCGAACGCTCCGGCAACGGCGAACATCAGGTTTTGGTTTCACTCACCGGAAAAGGGCGAAGCACTCAAGAAAATGGCAGTGGAAGTGCCGCAGAAAATCGACAGGAGTATCACGTGAACATTGAATTTTCCATAGCAGATATCGTTCCGCGACGAACGAGTGTACGTAACTTTTCCAGTCAGACGATCGAACCGGAGACGATACGCTCGATTGAATCCTTCGTCGACACCGTCGACAACCCGTTTGGCAGGACGGTCCGTTTTTATTTTCTGGATGCCGAAGAACTCTCGGATCAACCGAAACTCGGCACTTACGGCGTGATCAAGGGGGCGACACGATACATCGGTGCCAGCATCGACGATGCGCCGTTTGCCCTGGAAGCACTGGGGTATGAAATGGAAACGGTGATCCTTTATCTGACCTCACTGGGGCTCGGCACATGCTGGCTGGGCGGCACCTTCAGCCGAAAGGCATTCGCCAGGGCAATGGATGTCGGCGACAGTCAGCTGTTCCCGGCGATCACACCGTACGGCTGGAGCAAAAAGAAAAAGCATGCAAAAGAGCACCTGATGCGAAAAATGATCCGGGCAGATCAGCGCAAACCGTGGGACGTCCTGTTTTTCCAGAACGATTTCGATACGCCCCTGACAAAGAAAGCCGCGGGCGAGCTGGCGTTTTTGCTCGACATGGTTCGCCTGGGCCCGTCGGCATCGAACAAACAGCCGTGGCGTGTCCTGCTGAAAGATCATACGCTCCATTTCTTTGAAGCGAAACAGCCGGGCTACAGTGATGCCTTCGCTTACGACATTCAGCGCATCGACATGGGCATTGCGGCAGCCCACCTTGATCTTGCCGCACGGGAAAAAGGCATCAGAGGAGAATTCGATTTCAGCGGCGAACCGGCGCTGCCGTTACCCGATGAATGGAAATATGCATTCTCCTGGCGTGCAGATTAAGACGCGAGAGACGGCAATAAAATCAGGGAGGCGTGTATGAAAGCAGCAATCGTATTTTTTTCTTTTGATGGCAACACCGCGCATGCAGCCGGTAAGCTTGGCCAGATGCTGAACGCAGATCTGTTTCGGCTGATCCCGGAAAAGACATAGCCGGACAATACGTTCAGCAAGTATTTCTTTTGCGGCATGAGCGCTGTTCTCGGCAAAGCGCCAAACCTGACACCGTACCGCTTCGATCCGGCCCTTTATGACCTGATCATCCTCGGCACGCCCATCTGGGCGGGCACATTTGCGCCGCCGCTGCGCACATTTTTGCGGGCAAATTCACTGGCAGGCAAACACATCGCGTTGTTCGCCTGCTGCAGCGGCGGTACCGCGGAAAAGTGCTTTGCCGACATGAGGAAAGAAGTCGGTAACTGCACGCCCCTGTCCACGCTCCGGCTGATCGATCCGCTGAAAGGAAATCAGGCAGACGCGGCCGGCAGCCTGGCCGCATTCTGCACAAACCTGAAACCGTATCAGGCTCAGCCCGCCGAATAAGGCAGCCTCATCCCTCAGTCACTTAAAAGTGAGATCATATCGTTGGCAAAGCGCATCAACTTTTCTTCGATCAATTCCATCAAAGCGTCAGCCCCGTCAAAATCCGGCTGATCGGCAATGGTCAGCTCAACAATGGAATCAACACCCGGACCCGGCCGCGAGAGTCTGCAGCTGCCGAGATCCAGGTGCTTCATTTTCTGAATATACGCTGCCTGAACCCTTCTGTTGACACCGCCGAGCCAAACCTCAAAGCGATTCTGCTCGTGCAGATAGACAACCGCCGCCTTGAGTTGTCTTTGCGACAGTTCGACGGGCGTAAACGCGAAATACGTCATATCCATATAGCCAACGTAGAGCGCACTTGACCTGTATTCGGGATAGCGGCTTTCCAGCCTTTTTTTCAGCGCCGACATAAACGCCATAATGCCTCTGTACGCCCTTTGAATCTGGCCTTTTTCAAGTTGTTTCGTATATTCGCTGACACTGTCATTCATCGATTTCATAACATGGATCCTCCCGGCGATATCGCTTGTTCTGGAGCAGTCTGTCCAGATCACACGTCAGACAAAGGCCATTGTGGCAGCAGATCAGGCCGCCGCAGCGGGCACATCACCATTTTTTTCCTCCTGCTTGAGGAAGCGTTCCACGCCGTATGTCCGGATAAAATCCAGATTCGCGATCATGCTCATATGGTATTTCGTGCGGTAACGCCTGTCGAGCGCCTTCAGCCGTTGGCAGGGGTAATCGCTGCAGCTGCAGCAAAACCGGATTTTGCCCTCAGCCAGAAGTGCGCAGCTGTCAGCCATATGGTTGCAGTTTTGTCCCCTGGGAAGGCAGCCCGGGCAATATGATTTATGGAACCTTTTTTGTTCAGGTCCATGCTTCTGAACTGATACGCCATGCAAAGGCCGCAGTTCATGCCGCAAGGTGCGACCAACGCTTCCGTCATGTCACGCCTCCTTCCGCTCAATACAAGGCCTGACAATTTACTAATTAAGCAAGAATTCGACTTTTGTCAGCAACTCACTTTCAGGAATTTCGCCGGGCGAGTTGTAATAGTACTCATACACGATTCCCGCTGGCGTGAGTCCCCTTTCCTTCAGCCAGGACGTCATCCGATCATATAGTGAACTCAATTCACGGTACGATCCTTTATGAAAACCGATGGCCTTCT
>DUPJ01000023.1 GCA_012838355.1 Clostridiaceae bacterium | reverse complement strand
TAAAAAAGTATGCCGCTTCGCTGGCAGGATCGGCTGAAGCGGACTCATTTCTTCTGCGGCTGCCGCACCGCTATTACGAAGAAAACTTGCTCCACGTCAACCTGCTGAACCGCGTGGAAGACATGGACCGTTCCCTTCGCCTGCTGCAGGCTTTTCTTCCTTATGTCGACAACTGGGCTGTCTGTGATTCGCTGAATCCGGCTCCGTTTGCCGCGAACAAGACTCAGCTCGTGCCCCGCATCCGCATCTGGATGGACGATCCGCATGCGTACACCGTCAGGTTTGCCATCGGCATGCTGATGCGTCACTTTCTGTTCGATGCCTTCGATCCGGTGTATCTCGATTGGGTCGCCGCGATCGACTCCGCTCACTATTACGTCAACATGATGGTCGCCTGGTATTTTGCCACCGCTCTGACGGTGCGTTATGAGGAAACGCTTCCTTACCTTTCGGCGCATCGGCTGCCGGTCTGGAATCACAACAAGACTATCCAGAAGGCTGTCGAGAGCTACCGGATCGACGGAGAGAAAAAGGCCGTTCTGCGCACGCTGCGAATAAAGCGGACGCGGCAATCCTGATGTCCGCTTTCTGCGCTTGGTTCGGCTTTGACGGCCCTGTCATGCCGGAGGCAATGGCCAGGCCGGGGGATGATCCGGCAGCCTTTCTCCTAACTGGAGGTCAGCAGCCGATCGTTTGGAAATGATTTCAATAATTGATTTGTGTCATTTTTTTAATTTGCGATTGCGATATGATGAAGACACCACAGTTAGGAGAGTGATTCAACATGAAACGCATCAAACGTCAAATAAAAAATAACGTCAGCTGGATTGGCTACATCGACTGGGAACTGGAAACATTCCACGGTGACGATTATTCAATCAGTCACGGATCGAGCCAGAATGCCTACCTGATCGAAGAAGAAAAAACGGTGCTGGTCGACACAGTCTGGCAGCCGCATGACACTGTCTTTATGGACAATCTGAAAAAAGTGGTCGATTTGAATAAACTCGACTATGTCGTCATCAACCACGGCGAAGTGGATCATTCCGGTGCGCTGCCCGCCCTGATGAAAGAACGCCCGGATCTGACAATCATCTGCACGAAAAATGCACTGTCCTCGCTGCAGGGCCAGTACGGCGGCGAAGACTGGAATTACCATGTCGTGAAAACGGGCGACAGCCTTGATGTCGGCAACGGCAAGCAGCTTGTCTTCGTTGAAATGCGCATGCTCCACTGGCCGGATTCCATGGCAGCCTATCTCACCGGAGACAACATCCTGTTCTCGAACGACGCATTCGGCCAGCATTATGCAGTCGACGGCCTGTTCAACGACCTGGCCGACCAGTGTCTCCTGGAAGCCGAGGCGATCAAATACTACGCCAATATTCTGACGCCGTTTTCCCCGCTCGTGGCTGCCAAGATCAAGGAAGTCGTGGGGCTCAATCTGCCGATCGACATCATCGCGCCGAGCCACGGCGCCATCTGGCGCGACAACCCGCTGCAGATCATCGAAAAGTACGCCGCCTGGGCCGACGACTATCAGGAGGATCGACTCACCATCGTCTATGACACCATGTGGGAAGGCACGACGGAGCTGGCCCACCGTCTCGCCGCCGAAGCGGTGAGGGCGTACCCCGATACACGCGTCAGCGTGTTCAATATTTCAAAATCGGACAAGAATGACATCATGACGGAGGTGTTTCGTTCCCGAGCGATCGCGGTCGGTTCGCCGACAGTCGGCAACGATATTCTTTCCTCAGTCGCCGGCTGGATTCACTTCCTCAAATCGCTTAAGTTCAAGAATAAAAAAGCGGCTGCATTCGGCTGTTACGGCTGGAGCGGCGAATCCATCAAGAAGCTGAAGGAAAAGCTCGCAGACGCAGGTTTTGACGTGGTCGATCCCTCCCTCCGGGTCCAGTGGAAAGCCCGCACCGACGAGCTGCCGGAAGTCAAGGAAATCATCGGCGCACTGCTAGGCTGACACATGAATCAGGGCGCAGCAAAAAAGATACGCCTGCACAAATACAATCGCCTGGCAGTGTTGTTTGCCCCGGACGGATATGCGGATACGCTCGGTGAGGGCGTATCCGTTTCTTTGTCGGACAAACCGTTCGACTGCTGTCTGGCTTTTTGCTTCAGTCTTCCGGCGATGGCGGAAATGGTGCTGAAGGCAGCGCCAGAGGCATGGATCAGTCCTGGAGGCGTGCTGTTTTTAGCCTACCCGAAGGCGAAAAACAAACAGTATCCGGGCATCGGCCGCGATGACATTTTTCCCGCGCTTCACATTGATTCTGACGGCGACGGCCGTGTGCCGGACACTGACTTTTTCTTTCATCAGATGGTCAGTCTGGACGAGACATTCACCCTGATCGGCCTGCAGAACAGAGCCGGGCAGAAGGTGAAGACACCGCAGAAGAGCCAGCGCGTGTCGGAATACGAAGTACTGGTGCCCGTACTGGAAGAAATGCTCGCGGACAAACCGGACGCGTTGTCATTTTTTCAGAGTCTGACTCCCGGTTATCGGCGCGGCTGGGCGCGCTATGTGTTCAGTCCGGTCAAAAAAGAGACGCAGGATGCGCATCTTGAGACGATGAAAGTACTGCTCGTCAGCGGCGTCAAATCAATCGATCTGGCCTGAAACGGCC
>DUPJ01000022.1 GCA_012838355.1 Clostridiaceae bacterium | reverse complement strand
CAATCAGGTCCTTCAAGGTGCGGCCGTCAACGTATTCCTGAATGATGTAGCGGATGTCACCGTCCTGACCGTAGTCCAGAACGCGCACGATATTCGGGTGATCGAGCGATGCCGCCGCCCTCGCCTCGGTCGCAAAGCGGCGCACAAAATCGGGATCGCCGATCAGTTCGGTGCGCATCACCTTCAGCGCAACATCGCTGCCTGTTTCCTGATCGTGAGCCAGAAATACGTGGGCCATGCCGCCTTGCCCAAGCGGTCGCACTATTTCGTAGCGGCCGCCCAGTATATCGCCAGGCTGGATGTGGCGGCTGTCGCTCATCACTTGGCTCCCATGCTGTACACAACCATAACCGTCACGTTGTCCGGTGCACCCGCCGCCATGGCCAAATCGACCAGCTGTGAAGCGGCCGCTTCAGGCGTCTTCGATTTTTTCAGCACATTTTTTATGTCGTGGTCCGGCACCGGGCCGTGCAGGCCGTCCGAGCAAAGCAGCAGACGGTCCCCGTGCTTGCGGTCGAGATGAAGCAGCTCAGGGTTCAGATATGACGCGGATCCAAGTGCCTGGGTCAGCACATTGCGATTTGGATGATGGCGGCTTTCTTCCTTTGTGATGGCACCGGACGACACGAGTTCGCCCGCCAGATTCTGGTCTTTGGTCAGCTGTTCCAGTTCGTGGTCGCGCAGGAGATAGCAGCGGCTGTCGCCGACATGCGCCAGATAAATGCTTTCACCGTAAATAACGATCATGGTCAGCGTCGTGCCCATGCCGAAATTCGCTTCGTCATCAAGCGATTCCATGTAAATCCGAACATTCGTTTTCTGGATGGCGTCGTGAAGGATCGACATGATCGTTTCCGGCACATTGTCCGCCGGCAGGTGCTCGCTCAGGTATTCACCAACCGTCTCGACGGCCAGTTCGGCTGCCAGTCGACCGTTTGCGTGTCCGCCCATGCCGTCCGCCAGGATAAACGATGACGGCACTTCCGGCGGTTCACCAACGACGCGGTACATATCCTGATTGGATGGGCGCACCAGACCGGTTTCCGTCTTGGCGAAGAACATCAAGGCGTTGTCCATGATTCTCGCTTTCTTCTAAGCTGCCCGCAGGCCGCTGTAATATCACTGCCCAATTCGCGTCGCACACTGACGACGATGCCCTGCTGCTCCAGCACGGCCTGAAATCGCCTGACCCGGTCGGCCGGGCTTTTCCTGTAAGGCGTGCCCTCCACCCGGTTGGCCGGGATCAGGTTCACGTGACAAAGCATGCCGCGCAGACGTTCCGCCAGTTCGGATGCGTGTTCCTCAGCGTCGTTGATTCGGTCAAACAACGCGTATTCAAACGTAATTCGGCGCCCGTTTTGCTCCGTAATCCGGCGGCACACCGAAAGCAGTTCGGTCAGATCGACATGCCTGGCAATCGGCATTAAGGACTCCCTCAGCTGCTGATTCGGCGCATGCAGCGAAACAGCCAGATTAACAGGCAGTTTCGCATCTGCCAATTTTAGCATCATGTCAGGAAGGCCGCAAGTTGACACCGTGATCCGGCGCATACTGATATGCGGACCTTTCGGGTCTGCGAGCCGGCGGATGAACAAAATCAGTGCGGCCAGATTCTGCAGCGGTTCGCCAATCCCCATCACCGTGACATGGGTCACTTTCTGGCCGATCTCCCGCTGCATGAAGAGGACTTGTGCCAGCATTTCGCCATCAGTCAGATTGCGTGCCAGGCCGGCACCGGTTGAGGCGCAGAACCTGCACCCCATGGCGCAGCCGACCTGCGAGGAGACGCAAACCGACCGGTGATCACCGTAGCGCATGACGACGGTCTCGATCATGTGCCCGTCCGACAGCCGAAACAGAGCTTTTCTTGTATCATCATCCTGCGACGTTTCGAGCATCAGCAGCTCCAGCGGTGCCGCATTCAGCCTTTCTGCCAGTTCGGTGCGCATCGTTTTTGACAGATTGTTCATCACGTCAAATGAAACAGCACCTTTCATCTGCCATTCATGAAGCTGAGTCGCCCGGTAAGCCGGCCAGCCGAGCGAAGCCGCCAGTTCCGTCAGTGCAGCCTGATCCAGGTCATAAAATGACGGACGTGACTCACTCATGATCATCCCCTCCATACTCAAATGCGGCCATAAAAAATCCGTCGACATCGTGACGGTGTCCGAACAGGTTCAGGAAGCCGCCTTCCGCCTCATCCTTCAATGCATCCGGCAGCCACTGCTGCAGACAGGCCGGCCGGTATTCCGGATGCTGCGCCAGAAATAAGTCCGCCTGCGCTTCGTTTTCCTGCCGGTTATGCGTGCAGGTCAGATAGAACAGATGTCCGCCCGGCGCCACATAATGCGCAGCCCGATCCAGAATGGCTGCCTGCAGCGGCAGCAGTTCTTGAATACGGTCATAGGTCATGCGCAGGCGAATTTCCGGTTTTTTCGCCGTCACGCCAAGGCCGCTGCACGGTACGTCGCACAGGACAAGGTCGTATCGCTGACCGAGCACACCGGCCAGATCATCCGTCGCGTCGGCTTCAATCTGACGCAGCGGCCAAAGCCCAAGCCGCTTCAGATTAGCCTCGCTCTGCTCTCGCTTTCCCGGGTCGATTTCCACGGCCGTGACCGCTTGGGGACCGGCCTTTTCAGCAAGCGCTGCCGTCTTGCCGCCGTGACCGGCACAGATATCGAGAATCGATCCGGGATTTGTCCTCAGCGCCGTTTCCACAGCCAGCTGCGAAGCATCATTCTGGAGCGACATAAGCCCTTCGGCATAGGCGCGTTCCATCAGCGGTGACCGGCCCTTCAGAAGCAAACGGCGCGCTCCTTCCGCAAAACGCCCCGGTTTCACCACGATGGCCGGATCGAGTGAACCGGCCGGCAGTTCCCCGGCTGCGGCTCGCCGGTTCAGGCGCACCGTCGTCCACGGCTGAACGAGCGTCGAATGTTCGGCAATCGCCAGAGCCGTGTTTTCGCCGTAGGACGCGCGCAGCACGCCGAACAGTTCATTCGGCCAGCCAAAAGGCAAACCGGGGGCGCGCCGGGGATACGCCGGCGGATCAGCACTGAGCCGCCGCAGCAGTGCATTCGTGAGCGGCTTCACTTTGGCGCCGGCAAAATAGGCAGCCAGCCGCACACTCGAATCAACCGCCGCATAAGCCGGCACCGATCCTGCATGCTCCAGCTGAAAGGCGCCCAGCACGAGCACGCTTTGCACATATTTCGACATGGTGCTGAGCGGCTCGCGGCTGATCGCTTCAAGACGATACGTCAGCGGCAGCCAGTATGAAATCGTGCCAAAAATAAGGAAGGTGGCGAAGGCGCGCGCCTCCGGCAACAGTGCCGACGCCGTGAGATGACGGTCGGACGCTTCGCCCACCATAGCACCTTCAAAGACCGTTTCAGTGATCACGCGCGCGGCCAGCAGACGGGCCGGATCTACGGGTGTGTTCAGACGGGACAACTAGCGGCGCCTGTTTCTGGACAGCAAAATCAGACGGAGGAGTGAAAGAACGGCGGTCAGGGCCGATGCAACATACGTGAGTGCCGCTGCATTCAGTACTTTCTTCGCGCCTTTCAGCTCTTCGCTCGACAGCATCCCGCTCTGATCGAGCGAGGCAATCGCCCGGCGGCTGGCATCGAACTCCACGGGCAGTGTCACGAGATAAAAAAGGAGGGCAAAGAAATACAAAATGATGCCGATGTTGAACAGGAGATCACCGGTCGTGCTCTGAATAAAAAGTCCGAAAATGGCGAGATAGGGACCTGCTGACGACCCGATCTGCGCAACCGGCACAAGTGCGGCGCGAATTTTATTCGGCAGATATCCGGTGGCATCCTGCACGGCATGCCCGGCTTCATGCGCCGCCACTCCAATCGCGGCGATGGACGGACTGGCAAAAGTGGCATCGGACAGACGCAGCACTTTTTCCTTCGGGCTGTAATGGTCGGTCAGACTGCCGGGCGTCTGCTCCACGCGCACATCGTGCAGCTGGTTTTCGCGCAGGATGCGCGTCGCCGCCGCTTCACCGGTATAGCCTGATCCGGCACGGATCTTACTGTATTTCTGAAAGCGGTTCTTCACCATAAACTGCGCAACCATCCCGAGAATCAGCGCGGGAAGTATGAAGAGAAAATAGGTGCTGTCCATAAAGTAATAAGGCATGTGATCCTCCTATCTCGAGACAAAACCCGAGTCAAATCGGTCGCCCGGGTTCAAATTGTGTGCCATCGCCGACGCCTGCATGCGTTTGCGTCCCGCCGGCACAATTTCCAGGAGACGCAATACGCCTTCCCGGCAGGCAATGTCGATGCCGCCGTCAAGTCCGACGATCGTGCCCGGTTCCGGCCCTGATTTGACCGGGTCGGCACAGACCGCTCTTTCGACGTGGATCACAGATTCACCGAAACGGCAATATGAACGCGGCCACGGCATCATGGCGCGAACGCGGCGTTCAAGTTCGGCGGCGGATCGAGAAAAATCGAGCGCGCCGTCGCGCTTTGTCAGAATCCGTGTCATCGTTGCCCCCTCGTTGTCCTGAGGCTGTTCCCGAACGGTGCCGGCACGAAGTCCCTGCACTGTTTCGGCGAGCACCGGGCCGGCCAGTTCGGCCAGCCGCGCCGTCAATGAACCGGTCGTATCCTCTGCAGCAATGATGAGTGGCGTCTGCTTCAAAATCGGTCCCGTATCGAGCCCCTGATCCATCTGCATGATGGTCACGCCTGTCTCGCGGTCGCCTGCCAGAATGGCCGCCGCCACGGGTGACGCCCCGCGATGACGGGGCAGCAGACTGGCATGTACGTTGAGGCATCCGCGCTCCGGCAGCGCTAATATGGACAGGGGCAGGATTTTACCGAAAGCGGCAGTGACGATCACTTCCGGTCGAAGGTTTCGAATCTGCTCGACCACCTGATCGTCAGACAAGCGCTCCGGCGTGATTACGCCGATGCCGCGTTCACGGGCGTAGCGCTTGACCTCCGACGGCGTTATGACGGCCTTTCGGCCTGCCGGTTTGTCAGGCTGTGTCACCGCAAGCAGAGGCGGTCCGAACACTTTGGAAAACGCGTCCAGCACGGTGACGGCAAACGACGGCGTTCCCATAAAGATGTATTGACATTTAGTCGTCATTTACTGCGTTGTCATCCGTATCGTCGGCTGATTCCAGATCTTCCAGACGGAAAAGCTCACCTTCTGCGATATCGCGAAACAAAACGCCGTTCAGATGGTCCGTTTCATGACAGGCACAGACGGCAGCAAGACCTTCCAAATCCTTCTGAAATGGGTTTCCGTGTTCATCCTGTGCTGACAAGCGCACCTTCAGCGGTCGCTTGACATAGCCGTAAAGACCGGGAAGGGACAGGCAGCCTTCCATTTCTTCCTGCTCACCTTCATAGTCGGAGAGCTCCGGGTTGACGGCAACAATCTCACCGTCCCCTGTATCCATGACAAACATGCGTCTCAGGAGGCCGACCTGCGGAGCTGCCAAACCGACGCCGTTTTCGTGTCGCATGGTCTCCCACATATCCCGCACTATCGTTCTCAAACGGTCGTCAAACGCCGTCACAGGGCGGCTTTTCCTGCGCAATGATGGATCTTCTTCTGTCAGCACTATTCTTCTTGCCATAAGGCTGGATTATAGCATCGATTGCGGATCAAGGTCGAGTGCACGTGATACGCTGCCGCGCGGGGCCGTATCGTCAACCATGGCCAGCCATGCTGTCATGCGCCGGGCATCCTGGCCTTTGACGATCAGCCGGTAGCGATAGCGGTTTCGCAACTTGCGAAACGGTGCCGGTGCTACCGGCAAAACCTGCAGATCGCCATACTCAGGAAAGCGCACGCGGGCTTCCAGAAGCAGCCGCTGAAAGTAATCGGCTGCCTTCTTTGTCTCGCTTTCGCCAAAACCGGAAAAGAGGACCATGCCGATGTGCCCGAACGGGGGGTACTGAAGCCGTTTCCGATACGCGGCTTCGCGCCGCATGAAGCGTTTCGTGTCATGGGCCAGCACGTCGGCGAGCGTTTTATCTTCCGTATTGTACGCCTGAATGAACACATCACCGGGGCGTTCACCGCGTCCCGCCCGACCGCTCGCCTGCAGCATCAGGGCGAAGCCGCGCTCCGTCTGCCGGAAATCGTCGCCGTTCAGCAGCTGATCCGCCGACAGGATCCCGACCACCGTTGTATTCGGGAAATCGTGCCCTTTGGCAATCATCTGTGTGCCGATCAGGATCCTGGCCCTCCCGTCGGCAAACTCCGCAAGCACCGTTTTGTGACTGCCTCTGCCGTATGTTGTGTCCTGATCCATGCGCACGATGCCGGTTTCGGGGAACAATGACCGCACCGTTTCTTCGACGAGCTGCGTACCGTATCCCATTTGTTCAAGAGCAGCCTCACCGCATGCGGGACAGACGTCCGGCAGCGGATAAATGCGGTCGCAGTGGTGACAGAGCAGCCGTTTGTCCCGGGTTTTGCTGTGGATATTGACATGACGGATCAGGGCGACTTCACACGAACCGCAGGTTACTGCCTGTCCGCAGGCACGGCATATCGTCAGCCGGTCGTGTCCCCTTCGGTTGTTCAGGATCATGACTTGCTCGCTGCGCTCGAGTGCGGCTCGGATTGCGTGCTGCAGCGGCTCCGAAATAATGGCCGCGGCACCGCCTTTTTGCACCGCCTTCATATCGATCAGATGCATGCGCGGGCGGCCGGCCTGCCCGATTCGCTCCGGCAGCGAAAGCAGCACGGAACGTCCGTCCACCGTTCGCTTGTAAGACTCGAGGGATGGTGTGGCTGATCCCAGAAGGAGCACGGCATCATGAAGAAGGCAGCGCAGCCGCGCGATGTCTGCAGCGTGATAGCGCGGTTTCAGACTCGACTTATAAGTCGATTCATGTTCCTCGTCCAGTACGATCAGGCCAATGTTGGTCAGCGGCGCAAAGATGGCCGAACGTGCTCCGACCACAATGTGCGCGTCGCCCCGGCTGATCTGCTGCCACGTTTCGTATCGTTCGGTGAGGGTCAGGCGGCTGTGCAGAATCGCGACGTCAAGCCCGAAGCGACCGCGTATGCGCCGTTCCATCTGCGGTGTCAGTGCGATCTCCGGCACAAGGATGATCACCGACTTGCCGTCGGCCAGCACGCGATCCGCCAGCTGCAAATAGACCTCCGTCTTTCCGCTGCCCGTAATGCCGTGCAGCAAAAATTCGCGCAGCACGCCGTTTGCCGGCGTCATGACGGCATCCCGGATAGCACGGAGGGCCGCCTGCTGAGCCGGCCGAAGCGGTGGCGCCTCATACGGCAGCACATCATCCGGCACATCTCTGTCGCGCACCGTATCCTGCACGACAATCTCGATCACCTTATTTTTTGCAAGTGTCCGCAGCACCGAGTCGGAGACTTCGGCCGCCGCCTTCAGTTCGGCGAGCGGCAAAAGCGGCTGCTGGAGCAAAAGTTCGGCGACACGAATATGCCCCTGGCTGCGAAATTGACCGAATTCGAGTCTGTCCATGACGTCATCGGGATCGACCAGTCGGGCAGCCCGTTCCGTCTTCTGGCCGACCAGACTGATTCGGGGCGGCACCATGCAGTCCAGAGCTTGTGAAAAGGAACAGAAATAGCGTTTTCGCATCTCAACGGCGAGGCGCAGATGTTCCGCCGTGACGACCGGCCTTCCGGTCAGAATCGCCTGTATCGTTTTGAGCTCGGACGACGCCGCCTTGTGACTGACGGAGACAACATACCCCTTCGCAGGCGCCCGTCTTCTCCCGAACGGTACCGTGACGATCTGGCCCGGTTCGATCCCGGCTTCCAGATCAGGCGGCACCCGGTAATCGAACGGTTGGTCAAACTGCCGGTTTGCCCCGATTATGGTGACTCGGGCGATCACGCATTGAGGCGTTCGATTTCTTCCACGAGACGCTCGAACACCTCAGTTTCGGCCACTTTGCCGATAATTGCGCCTTTGCTGAACAAGAGATACTCGCCGTCGCCGCCGGCAACGCCGATGTCGGCGTCCCGGGCTTCGCCGGGACCGTTGACAGCGCACCCCATCACGGCCACTTTCAGCGGGCGCCGAACCCCTTCGAGATACCGCTCCACTCTTTCGGCGAGAGCCATAAGCCCTACCTGAGTGCGGCCGCACGTCGGGCAGGAAATGAGAATCGCACCCCGGTTCGTCAGATTAAGTGATTTCAGGATTGCCCGTCCCGCTTTCACTTCCTGAACCGGATCGGCTGTCAGCGACACGCGAATCGTATCCCCGATGCCGGACGCAAGCAGGGCCCCGATGCCCACGGACGAGCGGATAATGCCTTCGTATGGCGTGCCGGCTTCAGTCACGCCAAGGTGCAGCGGCAAATCTGACTGGCTGGCCAGGTGCCTGTTGGCCTCGATCATCATGAGAGGATCCGATGCCTTCACCGACAGGCAGATATCCGTAAAGCCGTGTTCGGTCAGAAGTGCGGCTGATTCCAGCGCGGAAAAGGCCATGGCTTCGGGCGTCACACCGCCGAAACGGTCAATCACGGAGCGGCTCAGCGAGCCTGAATTTACGCCGACCCTGATCGGAATACCCCGTTCTTTTGCAAGCCGCGCCACTTCAATAATCCCGTCGCGGCTGCGCCAGTTGCCGGGATTGATGCGGAGGGCCTGCACGCCCGCCTTAACAGCGCTGATGGCAAGGCGATAATCAAAATGTACATCAGCGACGAGGGGCAGCGGCGACGCGGCCAGAATGGCTGGCAGTGCGTCTGCCGCCTCCTGATCCGGGACAGCCAGGCGGCTGATGTCGCAGCCGGCTTCTTTCAGCTGATTCAGCTGCAGGAGCGTCGCGGCCACATCACGCGTATCCGTCGTGTTCATGGACTGGACGGAAATCGGCGCATCACCTCCGACCGCCACATCGCCGACATAGAGTGTTTTCGTTTTTCGTCGGTTCATCTGGCAAGAAGCCGGGCCACATCGAGGTAAACAACGAATACGGCAAGCCCGATAATCAGGAGGAATCCGATGTAGGAAATGGCGTTTTTCAGTTTTTCCGGCAGGTTGCGGCGCAGCACGCCTTCGACACCGAGAATGACAAGATGGTTCCCGTCAAGCGGCGGAATCGGCAGCAAATTCGTGAAACCGACGGCGACGGAAATCAGACCGAACAGCAATAGAAGCTGACTCAGGCGCAGACCGATGTCCTGCGACTGGTCGGTGACAACTTGGCCGACCATGTTCACGATGCCGATCGGGCCAGTCAGATTGTCGCGTGCCGACAGCTGACCTGAAAACATCATGGACAGGGCGTTGACCGAACTTTTCACGATCGACCAGGGCGTGTGCAGCGCTTGTGCAAGGGCATCGCCGAACGCATGCGAATACTGCATCACAACGCCGCTCGGGCGGTAAACGTCCATGTTGACGGGCGTCATGCTGACCGTCATCGTGTCCCCGCCGCGCACAATTTCGAGGTCGAGCGAACGGCCTTCCGATTCGGTGAGCAGCGTCCGGATCGCCGCGTCATCCCCGAACGGGACACCGGCGATTGAGACGATCTGGTCATTCGGAAACAGGACGGGTTCCCCGTTGTTTGAACGCGGATCTACACTGGAAATCGTATAGCGGTCGCCTTCCTCCAGATAGGAAATGCCGAGCATGTAGCGCGTATCGATGATCTCCGGCTGGAACACCGCCGTTTTTCTCACTCCGTCCGTCTGATCGATGTACTCAACCGACAGCGGCTTATCAGCATCCCTGGTCATGTCGACCATGCTGAGATCAAACTGCGTGCGTACGCGGCTGCCGTCCAGCGCATAAATGGTGTCACCCGCCTCGATGCCGGCACGCGCCGCGTGGCTGTCCGGTTCAACGGCCGCCTGTCTCGGAACGGCCACGCCGACCGCCAGAAAGAGAATGGCGAAACCGACGAGAGCGGAGAGAAAGTTGACCAGCGGTCCGGCTGCAATGACGAGGGCTCTGGCCCAGCGCGGCCGGTTCGGGAACAATCCGGGGTCCGAACGGTCATAGGCGCCTTTTGTCTGGCCTTCCAGTGCTTCTTCCTGGCCTGCAAAACTGACCGATGCACCGATCGGGAACGCCTTTATGTTGAAACGGACACCGTTTCTCACACGTTCAAAGAGGACGGGACCCATGAACAGCGAAAACTGCTCGATTTTAAAACCAAGCCGTTTTGCGACAAGATAATGGCCCAATTCGTGCAGAATCATAATCAGGCTGAGAAGCAATATCCCGGCCACAATGCCTATTACAGTCATGTTTCTCCTTTATGCACCGACAATGCCTTTATGCATGGCGACGCGCCTGTCAGCGCCGGCGGACGTCACTCATGACAGTCCGGTGCAGATCCATCATACCACCGGCCGTTTCCAGTGATCCGATACTCCAGTGACGATATCGCTCCAGCGCGTCACTGACAAGTTCCGTAATTTGCAGGAAAGGGATCTTTTCTTGCAGAAAGAGCGACACGGCCGCTTCGTTTGCGGCGTTCAGCACGAGCGGTGCAGTCCCTCCCCGCCTGAGCGCTTCCCTGGCCAGCATAATGGCGGGAAACGATTCATCATCGACCGGCTGAAACGTCAGCGTTGCCGCCTTCTCGTCGGTCGGATCAAACGGCTTCAGCAGTGTGTTCTTCACCACAGCGGGATAAGTCAGCGCCTGCTGAATCGCAAGTCTCATGTCGGGAAAGCCCAGCTGAGCCAGTACGGAACCGTCTGCAAAAGCAACCATGGAGTGCACGATGCTCTCCCGATGCACGATGACCCTGATCTGATCGGCCTGAGCGCCGAACAGGACACTGGCCTCAATGACTTCCAGCGCTTTGTTCATCAGGGTGGCCGAATCGATCGATATTTTGCGTCCCATCTGCCAGGTCGGATGTGCCAGCGCATCCTGCACCGTTACACGGGCCAAATCGCTGCGGCTGCGTCCGAAAAAGGGGCCGCCGGAACAGGTCAGAAAAATCGTCTCATCCGCTGATACCGGTTTGCCCTGCAGACACTGGAACACCGCGGCGTGCTCGCTGTCAACCGGAATAATACGGGCACCGCCGGCAGCGGCGGCAGCCTTGACAAGACTGCCGGCAGACACCAGGGTTTCCTTGTTGGCCAGTGCAACATCGATGCCGGCGCGGAGGGCGGCCACGACGGGCGGCATGCCGGCAAAACCGCTGACAGCCGCGAGCACCCGATCGGTGCCGGCTGCGACGGCTGCCTGAACCGCCCCGGCGGGACCGCAGAGCAACTCAGTTTTGTGATCTGCACGCCGGCCGGAAAGCGCTGCGTGCAGGCGGGATTTCGCCGCCTCATCACGGACCGAAACAAGCTGGGGGGCAAACATCTCAATCTGCTCAGCGAGCAGATCAATGTTGCTGCCGGCCACGAGTGCCGACACCTCGTACCCGAGTGCGCGGATCACCTCAAGTGCCTGCGTACCGATGGATCCCGTCGAACCGAGCACGGCAATCTTCATGCCAGGATCCTTTCCAGCCATAACGCGAGCAGAAATACGACCGGCAGGACAGTCAGAAAGCTGTCGAGACGATCAAAAAGGCCGCCATGTCCCGGTATGATGCGGGAGAAATCCTTGACGCCGGTGAATCGCTTGACAGCCGACGCAATCCAATCGCCCGTCTGCGCAAACAGCGACAGGCATACACCGGTCACCAGAGCGAGGAGCATAATTTGCAGGAAGGACAGTTCGGCCTGCCGCAAAAAGGTGAGGAAAGCAGTCAGGCAGAGCAAAACGGCACCGATCGTACCGGCCACTGTACCGCCCCACGTCTTTTTCGGGGACAGCCGCGGCACGATGCGGCGCTTGCCGAACAAGATGCCGCCGATATAGGCAAAGACATCGCAGACGGCCGGTGCCAGCAGCGCCAGCAAAAGCCAGCGCAAACCGCGCGGGACATAGAGGAGCAGGGGGCCAACCACACTGAACGAACCAAAGACATAAAACAGGGCGGCGGCGGCAGCCGTCGCACCGGACAGCCCTTCCGGTCCCGTGCGGATCAGGTGGATGATTGAGGCCAAAATGGTCATGAGCGCGAGCAGCAGATACGACCAGACAAGCGCATCCGTCGCCCGCGAGAGAAATAATACGGACATCAGCGGCACGATGCCGAGAGGAGCCAGCCACAAGGGTAGCTCCGGCCTCTTCAGCTGCATGACGTGCAGCAGTTCATAACACATGAGCACGGCAATCAGGGCAAAAAACAGCACGGTTATATACGGCACCCAGATGCCGGCGCCAACGCCGGCTGCCAGAATAAGAAAATAAACGGCACCGCCCTTTACCCGCGGGAGCAGTCCGGGAAAACGTCCACTCATTTGAGCCCCCCGAAGCGTCGTTCGCGTTCGCTGTACGCAGCCAGAGCGCGATCGAAGTCATCCTGGCGAAAATCCGGCCAGAGCACGTCGGAAAACCAGAGTTCGCTGTACGCGCCCTGCCATAAGAGGAAGTTTGACAGCCGCTGTTCACCGGACGGACGGATAATCAGGTCGGGATCGGGAACATCGGGCAGATACAAATGCCGGGCGACCGTCGTTTCATCGATCTGTCCCGGAATCAGCTCACCCTGCAGTACGCGTTCGGCAATCCGGTTCACTGCCGCGGCAATCTCGGCCCGTCCGCCGTAATTCAGCGCCAGAATCAGCTGCAGCCGCTCGCGGCCGCGCGATCGTTCCTCCGCAGCCAGCATGGACTCCCGGACATTCGCCGGAAGACCGCTCACGTCGCCCAGCACTCGCAGGCGTATTCCCTCGCTTTCCATTTCGCGGTCATAGTCATTCAGAAACTCGATAAAAAGCCGCATCAATGTGGCAACCTCGTCCTCGGGGCGCTTCCAGTTCTCCGTGGAGAAAGCATACACCGTCAGGTACGAAATGCCCGCCTGACCGCACATCTGGCACAGTCTGCGGAGATTTTTTGCCCCGGCGCGATGTCCGGCCTTGCGTGGCAAAAGGCGCCGTTTTGCCCAGCGCCCGTTCCCGTCCATAATCACGGCAAGATGACGCAACGGCGCGGCCGTCGCGTTTTTCTCCGGTTCCGGCCTCATTGCAGCCTGCTAAAACTCCATCAGTTCTTTGTCTTTGGCAGCCACGGCCGCATCAACCTTGCCCGTAAATTTGTCGGTCAGTTTCTGCAGATCGGCCTCAAGACTGTAAAAGTCATCTTCCGGCATGGCCTTGTCCTTCAGCTGCCGACGGAACTTGTCGAGCGCTTCGCGGCGGATATTCCTGATGGCAACTTTTGCGTCTTCGCCAAGCTGAGCCACCTCTTTTGTCAAATCACGGCGACGTTCCTCGGTCAGAACCGGAAACGCGAGGCGGATGCATTTGCCGTCATTTTGCGGGTTGATGCCGATGTCGGACATCTGGATCGCCCGCTCGAGATCGCGCAGCATTTTTGTATCCCACGGCGTAATCACGATCATGCGCGCTTCGGGAACCTGCACGTTGGCCACCTGGTTGATCGGTGTCGGGCTGCCGTAATAGTCAACCATGATCTGGTCCAGTATTTTCGGATTGGCGCGACCGGCGCGGATCGTATTGAAATCCTCATCAAGGACGGAGATCGTCTTGGTCATTTTCGCTTCAAACGGCTGAAGCGGATCATTCGTCATGTCTGGCATAGCCTACCCTCTCCTTCAATTCATGGACATCAGTATACCAAAGTTCCGATACCCTCACCTTCGGCGATGCGCAGGATATTCATGGGATCCTCGACAGAAAAGACGACAATCGGCATCTTGTTGTCGCGGCAGAGCGCGGCCGCCGTGGAGTCCATCACACCAAGCCGATCGTTCAGCACATCGTGCAGCGCCACTTCATTGAACCGCACGGCGTCGGCATGAATCTTCGGATCCTTGTTGTAGACCCCGTCTACCATAGTCGCCTTGAAGATCACTTCGGCATCGATCTCGCTGGCTCGCAGCGCCGCTGCAGAGTCCGTCGTAAAATACGGATTGCCCGTTCCGCCGGCAAGAATGATGATACGGCCCTTTTCGAGATGACGGATGGCACGCTTGCGAATGTACGGCTCGCAGATCTGACTCATGTTGACGGCATTCATGACACGTGTCGCAAGGCCGCGGCGTTCAAACGAATCGGACAGCGCCAGTGCATTGATGGTCGTGGCCAGCATGCCCATGTGATCCGCCGTGGTACGATCCATGGCCGCATTCATGCGTCCGCGCCAGAAGTTGCCGCCGCCGACCACGATCGCGATTTCCTTGCCCGCATCAACCAGGCGCTCCATCACATCTGCCAGACGCGAAAGCACGCCGTCATCAAGCCCCTGCCCGTTTGCACCGGCCAGCGCTTCACCAGACAGTTTCAGCAAGATTCGTTTGTATTTTTTACCCATAGTCGTTCGTCCCCTAAACCGGTTGATCACCGCTTATGTCTTGTCAGATAAACTTGTGTGCTGTGTCAGCTGCTTCAAAAAAGGGAGGCGGCTGCCTCCCTTTAAAATCTCATCAGCCTTTGAGCTGAGCGGCGACCTCGGCCGCAAAATCGTCTTCTTTCTTCTCGAGCCCCTCGCCCATTTCGTAGCGAGTAAAGCGTCGTACGGAAATATTCTCACCGATGGCGGCGATCATTTCCTTGACCACCTGCTCGCAGGTTTTGCTCTCATCCTTTATGAATGCCTGGTTCATCAGGCAAAACTCCTCGATGTATTTCTTGACGCGGCCTTCAACAATGCGATCGACGACTTTCTCAGGCTTGCCGTCAGCCAGCGCCTGGTTTCGCGCAATCTGGCGTTCCGTTTCAAGCACGCTCTCGGGGATTTCGCTTTCCTTCAGATAGAGCGGTTTCATCGCTGCAACCTGCATCGCGAGATCGCGTACCAGCTGCTTGAAGTCCTGGTTTCTGGCAGCAAAATCTGTCTCGATATTGACCTCAATCAGGACGCCGACCCGGCCTTCACCATGGAGATACGAATCGACAATGCCCTCAGCGGCAATGCGGCCGGACTTTTTCTCAGCCGTCGCCATGCCCTTTTCACGAAGCCAGACGATCGCCTTCTCGATATCACCTTCGGCAGCCTGCAGTGCCTGCTTGCTGTCCATCATCCCGGCGCCCGTCATATTTCTCAGTTCCTTGACCATTTGTGCAGTTATGGTAGCCATATATCCTCCTACCTGTCTCTACTGTTTTCGACCTGTCGCTTATGCTTTCGCGGCGGCTTCGTCAGCAGCGGCTTCGGCTTCTTCAACGATCGCCGGGACGCTCTCCGCAAGCTCCTCGACGGGCGCTTCAGCGGGTGCCTCCGCAGGTGCCTCAACTGCCGCTTCGACCGGTGCCGCTTCCACTTCGGGCGCGGCTTCATCCACGAATGCTTCGGCTCCGTCCAGCTTGGCGTCCGTCATCTGTTCTCCCTGCAGCGCTTCCAGCACCGCATCGGCCATTTTGGACGTAATCAGCTTGATCGCCCGAATCGCATCGTCATTGCCCGGGATCACATAATCGATCTCCTCCGGGTCGCAGTTTGTATCGACGATACCGACGATCGGAATGTTGAGACGTCTTGCTTCCTGGATGGCGATATGTTCTTTTTTCGGGTCAACAACGAACAGGCATTGCGGCAGTCCCGGCATATCGGCAATGCCGCCCAGGTTTTTCTCCAGTTTGCTCATTTCGAGCCGGAGCGCCGCGACTTCCTTTTTCGGCAGTCCGGTGAACGTCCCGTCTTCTTCCATCTGGCGCAGTTCCTTCAGACGGCCGATGCGGCGGCGGATGGTCTGGTAGTTTGTCAGCGTGCCGCCAAGCCAGCGGTTGTTCACGTAATACATGCCGCAGCGCTCGGCTTCTTCGCGTATCGAATCCTGCGCCTGTTTTTTCGTGCCGACGAAGAGGATCTTGCCGCGGGCATCAGCGACGCTGCGGATAAAATCATACGCGTCGTCGATTTTCTTCACGGTCTGCTGCAGATCGATGATGTAGATCCCGTTTCGCTCCGTAAAAATGTAGGGAGCCATTTTGGGGTTCCAGCGACGTGTTTGGTGACCGAAATGGACACCGCCTTCAAGTAATTGTTTCATGGTAATAACCGACATGAATATACCTCCTGTTTTTCCTCCACGTGCCCGCGATGCATCCGTTGCGGTGCAATCGACAAAAGGCCGGCACGTGTGTGTTGTCATATACCGCGGGCATTCTACCACAAAACGCGGAAGCAAAACAAAAGTTTCGCAAAATGGTATCCAATCCGCGGTTCTTCCCGGGCACGCGTCAGTATTTGCTATACTTGAGTGACGCATAGAAAGGGGAACACATGCATGCCGAGTACAACACTGCTGGAGATTGCGGATGCGCTTTCATTTAAGCTTCACAACGACAAAGAGACGGTTTTTGGTGATTTGGACGGCTACAAGCTGACGGCCAATACCACACCGCGCGGAGTGGCCTTCTTCATACCGGTTGCCGGTATTGAACCGGAGAATCTGGCCCTGCTGTCCGAGTGGCTGGAAAAAACGAAACATCCGCTTACACTGGACAGTTATGACCTGGCGGCCAATTTCCTGGCTGTGTATGCCAAAAAGCCGCTGCTTGGCGCGGTCGATAAAAGCGTCCGTTTTCTGAAGCAGCTGACCGCCAGGCTGGATCAGCTTGAAGTACCATCCGATGCCTGTGCTGTATGCGGCGAGCCGGCGCAGTCAAAAGCCCTTTACATGGGCATGTATGCCGCTATTCACGATACGTGCATAGATCAGCCGGGACGCGATTTCACGGGTGATTACGCCATCGAGGACAGCAGCAATGATCTCTTCATGATTACGGAGGATAAAATGGAAAACCCTGTAACAGCACTGGCTGAAACCATGAATGACTACAAGCAGCCGTTTATCGACGATACGGTGCAGCTGGTCGCCTTCAAAAGCGTCAAGGGTGCCGCCGTCGACGGTGCGCCGTACGGACCTGAAACCGTCAGGGCGCTGGAATGGTTCCTTGCCCGCGGCGAAGCACTCGGCTTCAAGGCAGTGAATGTGGCAAACCGTGCCGGCTATCTGGAGATGGGCCAAGGTGAGGACATGGTCGCCTGTGTCTGCCATCTCGACGTTGTCCCGGCCGGTGACGGCTGGACGTCAGATCCCTTTCAGGCGCGCATCGAAGACGGCAAAATCATCGCCCGCGGCACGTCGGACGACAAGGGTCCGGCTCTGATGGCGGTCTACGCACTGAAAGCCCTGATGGACGATCCTTCGTTCAAGCCGACGAAGCGCCTGCGCCTCATCGTCGGTCTGGACGAAGAAAGCGGCAGTTCCTGCATGGACTACTATGTCAGGCATGAGGAGATACCGTCCGCCGGCTTTACGGCTGACGCCGAGTTTCCGGCGATTTATGCCGAAAAAGGCATCACAAGGATCGAGCTTTCAATGCCGCGAGACGGATCTGAACCGGTCAAATCGGCCAAAGGCGGCGAAGCACTGAATATGGTCGCGGCCAAAGCAGCATTCTCCGTGGAAGGACTAGACGGCAGTGTCGCAGAACAGACCTTCGACGGCAAGCCGGCACACGCCAGCACGCCGGAGCTGGGCGACAACGCCATTGCCAAAGGCATGCTCGCAATCCGTGCATCGCTCGCCGAGCACCAGCGAAAGGATGAATTCCTCGACGCATTTGCGGATTTTGTCGGTGACAATCTGCACGGCACCGATCTGGGCATCGATTTTACAGACGAAAGCGGACGCACGACGGTCAAC
Organism: Clostridiaceae bacterium; assembly: GCA_012838355.1. GTDB lineage: Bacteria > Bacillota > Clostridia > Saccharofermentanales > DTU023 > DUPJ01. Next base: position 21,966 of record DUPJ01000022.1, on the reverse strand, counting down.
GTCGGCATGCTCACGATCACTGACAAGGATGCCCGCATCGGCATCGATGTGCGTTATCCCGTGACACTGAGCATTGTCGACGCGCTGGCCGACGCCAAACGTGCTTTGGAAGCACGCGGCGTGATCGTCAATACCGTGCACGATATGCCGCCTCTGAACCTGGGCAAGGATTCCGAACTGATCCGCACCCTGATGAGCACCTACAATGAAAACATGGGCACATCAGACGAAGCTGTGGCCATCGGCGGCGGCACATACGCCCGTTCCGTGCCGAACATTGCGGCATTCGGTCCGGGCTTCCCCGATGACGAGCATGTCGCTCATCAGGCAGATGAATACATCTCAATCGAGAAGGCCATGGCGGCCGCTGCCATTTACCGGGATGTGTTCAGAAAGCTCGGCAGTTAATCGTCCGAAGCCTGCCGGTATTTTTCCATAACGGTGCGAAACACCTCAGCCGCGGACGGCGGGGTATAAGTGATGGCATTTGCGCCCGCGTCGATCGTTTCAATGATCAGCGCGGGCGTATTGCCGCCCGTCGCAATGATCGGGAAATCCGGTCCGATATCGCGGCGGATGCGCGCAACGAGAGCCGGTGTTTCCTTGCCGCCGCTGACATTCAGGATTGAGGCCCCGGCCTTGATCTTGGCCAGATAATCGTCATGCACGGACGCAACCGTGGCGATCACAGGAATGTCGAGAATGTGCGATATCTCGCGAATCATGTCGAGCTGAACAGGCGCGTTGACGACGACACCGTAGGCGCCAAGAAGCTCGGAGTGCAGGGACAGGGCGATCATGCGCTGGCCGGTGGTCAGACCGCCGCCAACGCCCACAAACACAGGCATGTTCGAGACATCCAGAATGGCCTGTGTGATGGTCAGCGTCGGTGTAAACGGATAGACGCACATCACAGCCTGCGCATTGCAGTTTTTGATCACGGCAACATCGGTCGTGAAGACGAGACTCTTGATTCTCGTGCCCAGTATCTTGATGCCGCTGCAGCGATAAATCTCCTCCGGCAAAATGACGCTTCGCCCGCGAAGCTTTGAGGGCAGTTCGGGCGGAGGAAGCGAGGCCTCTTTTTTCATCATGCGATACCATCCTTCCGTTTCAGTGTGTTAACCCTCCCGTTATTCAGGTTTTTTTTAGAAAAAAACGCACCTCCGAACGGGGGTGCGTCTTTCAGTTGGTACGTCAGTCGATCAGACGGGATCTGACTCTGGATTCTCTTCATCCGGTACGGCCGCTTCGATTTGTTCTGTAATCGCCTCGACCTCGGCCGCTTCTTCCACCGTCTCGTCTGCTGTCTCCGTCGCCTCGACGACGTCTGCAGCAATATTCTCAACCGCTTCGTCAACGGCCGCTTCAATCGATTCTTCAGCCGTTTCTTCGACGCTTGCTTCCACCGCTTCTTCAGCCGTTTCCTCAACAGCCGCTTCCGTTTCTGCATCGTCCTGATCGGCGTCAAATGACGTGAACGTGGCGATGTCGCCCAGGCTGCTGCTGTATTTGGTGTCGCTGTAGCTGGACGGCAGATCACTGAATTCATCCCGCGATGAGCGGCGCGAACGTGCCGGCGGTTCATCCCTTACCGGGTTGATCGGCTCCACGTCGCGAATGCTGACGCTGATGCGGCGCGCTTCATTTGATACTTCGAGCACACGGGCATCCACTTCCATGCCGACTTCCAGAACCTCATTCGGCTTCGTCAGATGGTAGTCCGAGATCTGCGAAATGTGGCAGAGCGCATCGACACCGGGGTCGATCTCGATGAAAGCACCGAACGCGAAGATGCGAACGATGATACCGCGCACAATCGAGCCCACCGGGAAGCGGGTTTCCACATCCTTGTAAGGATCCATTTCCGCTCTGCGGTAGCCGAGCGATACACGCTTTTTCTCGGGATCGAATTCACGCACAAAGACGGGAATTTTGTCTCCGACCTGGACCACTTCGGAAGGATGCTTGATGCGTCCCCAGGACAGTTCGCTGATGTGAACGAGTCCGTCAACACCGCCGAGATCGACAAAGGCGCCGAAGTCAGTCAGATTGCGCACCGTTCCCTCGTATTCCTCACCGACCTCCATGGAAGCCCAGATTTCGTTTGCTTTGCGGCGGCGTTCCTTCTGCAGAAGCGTGCGGCGTGACCCGGCAACCCGGAGTCGTCTCTTGTCCGGTTCAAACTGTGTGACCAGAATCTCAAACGATTGACCGAGATACGGTTCCAGTTCCTTTACAGGCTGGGTTTCAATCTGTGTGCGGTGCACGTAAATATCGATGTGGCCATGGGCGGCGATGAGGCCGTCCTTCACGATATGCTTGACGCGCACCATGAGCGGCGTCTTGTCGTTGTACGCCTGCTCGACGATTTCCTTGTCCTTCGTGTAGTCGACGCGCGACTTGGACAAGCTGATTTCTTTGCCCTGATCCGTGTTCCGGATATTACGAACATAAACTTCGATTTCGCTATGATCGTTCGCCGCGGCTTCCAGATCAAAATCCGAACCAAACTCCGACAGGGGAATTCTTCCCTCTGACTTGTCCTTCACATCCACGTAGACATAGTCACTGTCGTAGCGGATCACATTGCCTTTCACGACGGTGCCCTTCTTGAGCTGCGGAATGCTGTCGACGAACTCCTCGAAGTTCAGGTCCATGGATTCAGGCTGGTTTGTTAAGCCTTCTTGTTCTGTCATTATGCGGATTACCTCCCCGATCATGCGTTCTGGTGTCGATGCGCCGGCAGTGATGCCAATGTTCAGCGGTCCCGGTTCCCGGCCTGACAGTATAGACCTGACCTGATCCGGCTGTTCAACAAGATAAGTTTCGGCGCAATGCATTCCGGCTACTTCAGCCAGCTTTCTCGTATTTGAGCTCGAATGGCTACCGAGCACGAATACAACATCCGATTGAGCTGCCAAATGCGAAGCTTCGTCCTGTCTTGACGCAGTCGTCCCACATATTGTATCAAAGATCTCAAGCAATGCAATTTTTTGTTGCAATATTTCGCTGATTTTTTTCCACGTTGATTTCGCAAATGTCGTTTGGGATAAAAGCACACAGTGATTGTCTGCAAATGTCGCGTTTTCCGCTTCTTCCACCGAAGAAAGGACGATTGCGTCTGCACCTGCGTGTCCCAGCACGCCGATGACTTCCGGATGCGTTTTGCTGCCCGTGATGATGATCTGCTTGCCCTCGGCTTTTGCTTTGGCTGCAAGCCGGTGAATGTGTCCCACGAACGGGCAGGTGCGGTCCACCACAATGTGGCCGGCCTCCTCGAGCTGCAGCATTTCTGCGGGCGTTACGCCGTGTGCCCGGATGAGGACGGTCGACGGCTCGGGAATATCGTCCGGAACGAATGCGAGACCGATTCCCTGCGCCTGAAGATCGGCAACAACGGCCGGGTTGTGGACCAGCTCACCGTACATATAGACCGGACGATCGCTTTCACTGGCCAGCTGATAAGCCGTGTCGACGGCACTTTTTACGCCGGGACAAAAACCGGCGATGCGCGCCACTGTAATGTTCATGCCTGCGGTACCTCGTAGTCGGGGCAATACGGCTGATCCATCAGTGCGTAAACGACGCGCATCATCTGAACGGCCGCCGCTTCGTCGTTCAGACTCAGGGTATCGGTCGTAAACGGCGGGCCGAAAATCAGATGAGGACGCGTTTTCCCGAAAAGACGAAATTCATTGGCGACAGCCACCGGCACAATCGGCAGTTTGAACCGTCTGGCCAGATGAGCCGTGGCTTCCTTCGGCAGCACGCGGTCGCGATCTTCCGGAACAACGCGGCCGCCCTGCGGAAAAATCCCGACGACACCATCCTCCTTCACCACCCGGATAATGGTGCGCAGTGCAGCGACATCGAGACTTTCGCGGTTGAACGGAATGGTTCCGACGCCGCGCAGAACGAAGCGGATCACGGGATTGTCAAAAAGCTCCCGCTTAGTCACCCAGTGCACCCAGGGCGCGACATGGCGGTGAATCACCAGCGGGTCAAATACGTGCCCGTGGTTTGCGATCAGGATAAAGGGACCGGATTGCGGCACATGTGCCGTGCCGCTCACGCGCACCCGGTAGAGGCAATTGAGCGTCCCCGAGACAAGCCAGCTCATAAAGGCGGCGAAGCGGACGCGGCGCGTTCCGGACCGTTCAGCCACGGGTCAAACCCCGCGCCGCACAGTGACGGAGCATCAGGTCAAACACCTGATCTTCGCTCAACTCGCTGGTATCGATCAGGATGGCGTCAGACGCAGCCAGTGTCGGTGCCAGCTCACGTGTGCTGTCCTGCCGATCGCGCACGCGCAGGTCGTGCAGGACGTCGTTCATGTCCACGGAGACGCCGGCCTTGACAAGATCCAGGTAACGTCTGCCGGCACGAACGTCGTCGCCTGCCGTGAGGAAAAACTTCAGATCGGCATCAGGCAAAACGTAAGTTCCGATATCTCTGCCATCCAGGACCATGGCATTTGTTTCGCCGATGCGGCGCTGCTTGTCGACGCAAAAGCCGCGCACCGCCGGAAGCGCCGAAATGTCGGAAGCAGCCATTGAAACATCCGGTGTCCGGATAAACGGACTGACATCTTCCCCGTCGATCAGGGTCTGCTGGCAGCCGTCTGCGAAAGAGACATCGAGTTCGACGTCCTGCAGCATGATCTCAACATCTGTCGGATCGGAGGGCCTGATGCCGCGCCGCAGGGCGGCGAAGCCGAGCGCGCGATACATCGCACCCGTGTCCAGATAACCGATGCCGAGGGCAGCGGCCAGACGACGCGCCATGGTGCTTTTTCCCGAGCCGGACGGCCCGTCGATCGCGATTTGAAAGATGGCTGGTGTTGTCTCCATTTAATCCTCTTCCCGAAACTGGCCGGTCAAGCGCTCCACCGCCTCATAGCTGAGCAGGTCGACGGGCGGCAGATCATCTGCCGAGGCAAGTCCGAATTCCAGCAAAAATAGTTCTGTAACGCCGAACAGAGTTGGGCGTCCGGGTGTTTCTTCCTGTCCGACTGCGGCGACGTATCCGCGCTCAAGCAGTCTGGCCAGTGCGCTGTCACTGTTTACGCCGCGCACCGCCTCAATCTGCGCCCGCGTCACCTGCTTGCTGTAAGCGACCACGGCCAGCACTTCATATGCGGCTTGCGACAGAGCCGGGCGATGCTGCGGCCGGTACAGCCGCGCGACCGTATTGATCAGCTCCGGTTTGCAGGACAGCGTGTAACGGTCATTGATCCGGCGCACGGTGAGTCCTGAGCACACGTTCCGGTCGTATTGCCGTTTCAGCTGCTCCACGTGCGTCAGAGCCTCATTTGTCTCGCAATCGAGGATGGCGGCAATGACATCGATGCCGATCGGCTCACCGGCTGCAAAGAGGATGCCCTCCAGTGCTGCCATATTCTGGCTATAGCGCGACATCGTCACGTCTCCGCTTTGCCGACATCAGAATCGGCGCAAACAGGCCGTCCTGCCTGACGGAAATGCGATTCAGGTGCATCAGCTCCAGGAGAGCAAGAAATCCGGCGATGCGCTCCGGCGCACTTCGGTCGGATGGAAAAAGGTCAGTGAAAAAGAGCCGCGTCTTATGTGCCAGCCCCCCGAGAATCTCCTTCATTTTAGCCTTGACGGAAATGCGCTCCCGCTGCAGCAGATAGCGTACATTGACCCGCAGATCGTGAAATCTGGACCGGTTTCTCACTTCCAGTGCCCCGCATGCCCGATCGAATTTCGTGCGGTCGAGCTGATCCGCAATGACGGCTTCTTCAATGCCGAGTTCAGCGGCGGACAGCGGCATGCCGAAACGGCTGAATCCGTAAATATCGTGGGCCGTCTTCAACTCGCCGGCCAGAAGTTTGCAGCGCCGGTAGGCCAGCAGCTGCAGTTCCAGATTGCGCAGGGGCTCGGATGCGTCCCATTCTCCGTCCGGCAGGGATTTGGGCAGCCACGCCTGCGACTTGATCTGCAGGAGCGTCGCGGCCATGAGGAGAAATTGGCTGGCAAGTTCCATGTCCATTTTCTCCAGGTCATTCATCAGGTCAAGGTATTGCTCAATCACAGGCCAGAGCAAAAGCTCCGAAATCGGAACATCATCTTGCTCCAGAAGGTAAGACAGGAGGGCCAGAGGGCTGTCAAAGTCCCTGGCCGATACGGTTGCCTGACTAGATGCCAAGATTCATGGCCTCCCGCACCTCAGCCATGGTGTCCGCTGCCACGGCAGCGGCTTTCTTTGCACCGTCGGCTGCAATATCCGCCAGCCGTGCCGGATGCGCGAGCAGCTCCCGGCTCTTCTCGTGAATCGGCGTGTGGAACGCCGCGATTTTTTCGGCCACGCGCTTCTTGCATTCAACGCAGCCGATGCCGGCTGTCTGACAAAGATGTCTGATCTCGGGCGCTTCGTCCGGATTGAACACCTTATGCAGGTCAAAGACGGAACAGACGTCCGGATTACCGGGATCATTCCGGCGCACACGGGCAGGATCGGTCACGGTGAGACGTATCTTTTCGCGCACGGTTTCAGGCGTGTCCTGAAATGAGATGGCATTGCCGTAGCTTTTCGACATTTTGCGGCCATCCATGCCGCGCATGAGGACGGGCGAAATGTGAATCGCCTGCGGTTCCCTCAGCACGCCGTCGTACAAATGGTTGAACCGGCGTGCGATTTCGCGCGTGATCTCAAGATGCGGCGCTTGATCCTGCCCGACCGGAACGGCATCGGCTTTGTACATCAGGATATCGGCCGCCATAAGAACGGGATAGTTCAAAAAGCCGGCCGTTCTGAGTTCCGGCTGATCCAGGTTATCCATCAGATCCTTGTACGTTGGATTTCGCTCCAGCCACGAGACCGGCGTCAGCATGGACAGCAGCATGCAGAATTCCGCATGCTCGCGCACATCGGACTGAACAAACAAGGTCACCTTGTCCGGATCGACGCCCATGGCGAGCAGCTCCGCCAGCACGATGCCCGTATTTTCATGAAGCTGGCTGACATCCAGAAATCCCGTCGTCAGCATATGATAGTTGGCGACAAAGAAATAGCAATGCTCTGTCTCCTGCAGGCGCAGCCAGTTGGCTATGGCACCGGCATAATTGCCGAGATGCAGGCTTCCTGTCGGTCTGGCTCCCGATACAATCGTTTTCATTCCATTCACTCCTTCAGCATATATCAAAGCAGGCCAAGTGCGCCCCACAGCAGCCGGAACAGCCATTCAACCGGATTCCGGATCAAAAAATCAAAGGGGATCATGAGAAACTGCAGAATGCGGCTCAGAATGCCCCCGCCGAAAAAAATCAGGAAGAGGAACACCAGCCCGATGTAGCGTTCGTATCGCATGATCTGAAAATACAGTTTGCGCGGCAGCAGAGCGCCGAACACCTTGTATCCGTCAAGCGGCGGAATCGGCAGCAGGTTGAACAGACCGAGAATCATATTGGCGGAATAAAACATGCTGAATATCTGCAGGAGCAGCTCTAAAAACTCGTTTTGGCCGCTGTAAAGCGCGATTGTAGCGACCGCATAGTAAATGATGAGCGAGATCGTGCCGAGCAGAAAATTGGACATGGGCCCTGCGACCGACGTGAGCATCATCCCCTTTTTGACCGTGTATTTGCGGTCGAAGCGGGCAGGGTTCACGGGCACGGGGCGAGCCCAGCCGATACGTCTGGTGAGAAGGAAAACAAGCGAGCCGACCGGGTCCAGATGCTTCAGCGGATTCATGGTCAGACGGCCGGCTTCAGCCGCCGTGCTGTCTCCAAGACGGTTCGCCATCCAGGCGTGTGCATACTCATGTATTGACAAGGAGACGGCCAGAACAAGAATCGTAATGAACAGGGTCTGCAGATCAATACCGCTGAAAAATCTGGAAATGAGGACAAGCGGAAAAGTTGTCATAAGTGTTTCCCTTCGTGGTTTAAGCGATTATATCACAGGCCTGAGCGGCCGGGCGGTCGCACACGCTCCAGGAAGGCGGCTGTCCTGTCCGTTTGCGGATTATCCAGAACGTCATGTACAAAGCCTTCTTCAACAATGCGGCCATCTGCCAGAACGAGCACCCGGTCGGCCAGTTCGGCTGCCAGATCGACGTGATGCGTCACCATCAGCATCGTCATGCCGTCAGAAGCCAGCCGGCGGATCACGGCGGCGACTTCGCCTGTCAGTTCGGGATCGAGTGCCGAGGTCGGCTCGTCCAGAATCAGGAGGTCGGGTCTTGCAGCCATGGCGCGGGCAATCGCAGCACGCTGTGCCTGACCGCCCGACAGCTCCGCGGGATAGGCATCGCGCTTGTCGGCCAGATCGACATCGAGAAGCGCCTCATCAGCGGCCGCTTCCGCGTCGCGCTTCGGCCAGCCGTGTCCGAAACAGAGGACATCGACGATGTTCTGCCTGACCGTGCGGTGCGAAAAGAGATTGAACTGCTGGAAGACGAACCCGATTCGCCGGCGCACCGCCAGCTTTTTAGTGCGGCCCGGACGATGCATATCCACGTCAAGCGAATCAAACTGAAGCCGTCCGTGATCAGCCGGCTCAAGCAGATCGATCATGCGAAGCAGGGTTGTCTTGCCGCCGCCTGACGGCCCGATGACGGTCACAATCTCCCCTTTTTCGATGGCCAGGGAGACACCGTCAAGCGCCCGCAGCGAACCGTACATCTTGGTCAGATCCGTGACCCGAATCATGTCAGCCCCCGCACGCCGGCCGTACCGTGCAGGCGGCGCATAAATCGCCCGTAGATCAGGTCATAGGCAGAATCGATGAGAAAGCAGAGCGCGACGTACGCAAGAAGCAGGACGCCGTAGGCTGTAATTGTGTCAAAAGTCAGACCGGCTGCCATGCGGGCGCGGCCCGTCATTTCCGGCACAGTCATGAGATAGGCAAGTGCACTCATGCGCACCAGATTCACTGTCGCCGACGCCAGGTTCGGCAAGGCAAACATAAACGCCTGCGGCAGCCGCACCTGAATGAACACGCGCGATTCAGCAAAACCGGCGGCCCGGGCGGCTTCAACTTCGCGCGCGGGGACGGCTGAAAATGCGCTGCGGTATACCTCGATCAGGGCGGCCAGGGTATTGAAGAACAACACCGCAATCGCGTACCAGACGGGCGAAATCGCAAACACGTCGACGGTCCAGCCGCGTGCTGCGGCCAGGCCGGCGAGAAGGCTCGGCAGCCAGCTGTAGGCAAAGAGTATCTGCAAGACGACCGGGAGCGAGCGAAACAGCGTGACGTACGCACCAGTCAGATAGTACGCCAGCCGGCCCCGGCTCCTCAGGTAGCCGAGCAATACGCCGGGGACAAGCGCCAGCACAAGCGGGACAGCGGTCAAAACGAGGGTCAGCGGCAGCCCTGGAATAATCTCCCGGATTGTCGTGACAAACGCGTTAGCGGCCACCGGATCCGGCTCCCTTCACAAGATGAACCGAGGCGCGCCGCTCCAGGCCGTGAAACAGCACTTCAATCAGGCGAATGAGCACAAAAAAGATCAGCGCCAAAGCCGTGTAGGTTTCGACAGCACCGCCGCCGTACTGGGAAGATATGCGCAGCTGAGCGTGTCCGACCAGATCCAGCACGCCGATCGTATAGGCGACGGCACCTTCCTTCAGCAGCCATGTCGCCGTATTGGCCAGATTCGGCAGGGCCAGACGCAGGCCCTGCGGCAGCCAGACATGAAAAAAGCGATTTCGAACCGTGTAGCCGACCGCCTTGGCCGCTTCGAGTTGATTTTTCGGAATGGCCCCGTATGCAGCCGTGAAGACGTTGGCCATCTGCGCCGACGCCATCAGGGCAAAGGTCAAAATCACGGCAAAGAGCCGATTCGTCTGGGTCAGCGTGCCGATGCCGATCAGAGAAAACAGCACGGGCAGTCCGTAAAATACAAGCAGCAGCAAGACAACGGCCGGCGCACCGCGCAGCACGCGCAGATAGATACGGGCTATGAGCGACAGCACGGGCGACCGGGCATGCAGCAGGAATGTCAGCAAAAGGCCCATCAGGATGCCGCCGGCGAGTGCCGCCAGCAGGATGAGAATACTCGTGCCGGCATGAGGCAGCAGATCCTTTGCCGCCGAAGCGACTTCATTCACATTGAATGTACGGTAATTCATGCGTTTACGGTGCCCGGTCCAGCAAATCAAAGACGTCTTCGCCGTACCAGGTCAGGGACAGCTCGCGCAGCGTGCCCGCTTCTTTCAAGTCGGCGATCACCCGGTCGTAGGCGTCGGCCAGCGCCTGGTGTTCCTGATTGAAAAGCGGCCAGGTCGGAATCGCCGCAAACGGCTGATAAAGAAGTTCGCTTTCCAGATGATGGAAGGGCCCGTCCTCCGCTTCAACCTGAAACGCATACAGCGCCTTCAGATTGAGAAATGCATCGAAACGCGTCTCGGCCAGCCATGTATACGCGTCGACCAGATTGAAATCGTCCGCTGAGAGCAGTTCAATGGCCTGCTCCGGATTTTTTTCGTTGAACGCGGCAACGAGCGCATACTGTGCCGACTGCGGCGCGATCGGGACCAGTTTGCCCCTGCTTTCAGCAAGCGACTCCAGATCGAAAATCCTGTCCCTGTCTTCAATCCGAACGACCAGCCCTGTATTGCTGCCGCCAATATTCTCTTTCGGATAGATATAGCGGGCAGCCCTGGCTTCTGTGTAGAACACATTCTTGACTGTCGCGTCGTAAGCGCCGGTTTCGACCCCGATCAGGGCGTCCTCGTCCGACGTGCCAATGAACTCAAACGCATATTCAGGCAGACGTTCGTCGACAAGCCGCATGACCTCGACATCGTAGCCGGAAGCCCGTCCGTCTTCATCGGTAAAGGTAATCGGACGCGCTGCCTGAGCGTAGGCAATTTTTACCGTTTGCACCTCAGTCAACTCATCCGCGTCACGCTGACATGAGGCGACCAGGAGCATGAGCATTAAAATAACCGTCATGGACGCCGCGATGCGTCTGCTTTTCGATATGTGTTTCATAAGCTAATCCTTCGCAATATGCCTGTCGAACCCGTCCGTCATTCGGCGTTCGTCACCGGTCAGCCACATGGCTTCGGCGTTTTCAAGCGACTCAATCAGGGCCATGCCGTCTTCCAGATCCATATTGAAAAGCGCCGTTGTAAAGGAGTCCGCCAGTGCTGAGCTCGGCGTGACAATCGTCACAGCATCGAATGTTTTTTCGGGAAACAGGGTTTCCGGATCAATGATGTGGTGGTAGCGCACGCCGTCCACTTCATAGTAACGCTCGTACACGCCCGATGTCACGACGGACATGTCCTCGACGGCCAGAATCTCAATCACCTGATTTTCCACCGTTTTGTCCGGATTCTGGATGCCGATGCGCCAGGGTGTATCCGAATCCGGCCGCCGCCCGATTGTGCGGATGTTGCCGCCAACCGAAATAACGGCCGAGCGCAGTCCCATTGCCTCTACCTGAAGTGCCGCCTGCTCCGTCGCATATCCTTTGGCACCGGAACCGACATCGAGACGCAGGTCCGGATCTCGAAAATAGACGGTTGACGCCTCTTCATCGATCACAATGTCGCGAATATCCGTATGCAACGCGGCGGCTTCGAGATCGGATCGTTCCGGGACGCTCGCGCGCTCCGGTGCGTTGATACCCGTTTCGCGGTACTCATGCCAGATCTTCAGCACGGCGCCGAACGCAACATTGACATTGCCGCCGCTCAGCTCATTTGCCCTCAGGCTCTGCTTCAGCAGTGCGATAATTTCCGGATCCACTTTGACCGGTTCGCTGCCGGCCGTCTCATTGACCACCTTCAGGTTCACCACGCCCTCAAAGGCGTCATACGTATTGAACAGCCGGTGATAAAAGGTCAGCTTGTCCTTGATAAACGCCGAGTATTCATTGAATGTTTCCTCATCTTCCGCGTAGCCAATGACGGTGGTCAGCGTATCAAATACGCCGATGAACGATGTGCGGTAGCGCGTCAGGGTGCTCGCTTCTTCCGGAGCCCCGGCCGATGCCGACGGCGTCGTGGCACAGGCGGCAGACAGGAGCAGGAAGGCCGCTATCATCAGCGCGGCAAGGAGTTTTTTATAAAATGACATTCGCGATCCTCATTCACTATTCAGGATATCGTTTTCAACTATAGCACAGGACCGGATTCGCGAACTGTCTGCAAAGACACGTTTTCAGCAGAAGAATCGGGCATGGAATCCGGCGAATTGTCTTTGCCATTGATGCGGTGTATGGTGGATGTGCATCGCAAAAATCGATCCGAACGTTCGTGGGAGGGTGATATGCGAAGACCGGATGCCAGAACGCTGACCCTCGTCAGCCTGATGATCGCCCTGACAACAATCGCCACCATTGTTATTCAGATTCCGATACCGGCCGTGCACGGTTACTTCAATCTCGGCGACGCCATCTTGCTGACCTCGTCTCTGTTGTTCGGCCAGCTGGCCGGAGCACTCACAGGCGGGCTCGGTTCAATGCTGGCAGACCTGCTATCCGGCTATGCGCATTACGCGCCCGTCACCCTCATCGTCAAAGGACTTGCCGGATGGCTGGCCGCGTTCCTTTTCAAAAAAACACGTCGTCCCCTTCCCTCTGCCCTGGGAGGCGGCATACTGATGGCAGCCGGCTACTTTCTCTATGAGACCGTGCTCTATGGCGCAGCCGTTGCCCTGACCAGTTTCGGCATCAACCTCATCCAAGGCATTCTGGGTGCCCTCATGGCTTATTTCCTATATAAGACCATGCACGCATCCGGTGTTGCCGGCCGTCTGCAGAAAGGTCGCTGATACCGGTATTAATTGAGCTGTCCCCCCTTGCACGCACCGCTCGGCACTCCCACTCTTCATTTTTGTCCCGCACATACAGGCTGCCCGCTGGAAACCATCGCGGTGGACGACTTGACGATGCTCTTCTCTGATTCAGGGCGCGTGAGGATGAAACAGCAAGGCCGCCCGCGGGCGGCCTTGCTTCATTCGCAATCTTTTTTTCGGATCAGCGGACCGCCAGAAATGCGTCCTCGTATCCTTTGCTCACGATCTTCGTCATTTCATCAATGGTGACGGTGACATGCGCAAACAGGTCGATATCCGCCGACTTGCCATCGTTATTGACCAGGGTCACCACTTCGTCCTGCGTTTTGCCGACGATGAAGTCTGCGTACGCATCGGCCTGTTCGTGCCATTCCCTGCCGATTTCGGATGCAATGGCCATGCCATATGCATCGCCGAGCTCCAGCTTCGTCAGCGGATTCACGGTGATATCCGACGTGATCTTGCCTTCGGCATCAAAGGACACACGAGCCTGGCTGGCATCGATGATGGCTGAGGTCACAATGCCTTCGGTGTTGAATGTCAAGGCACCGAAATGGACGTACGATTCGGCCAGGCCATCCTCGTCGCCGGCATCCGCAGAACGGTTGTTATGCGCAACCGCACCGAGTCCCAGCTCATCTTCTGCCGAGGCACCGAGCACCTTGGCTGTCGTCACGGCTTTTTCCAGAGCCGCCACATAGCTATCGACATGAATCGTAACGGATGCCGCCAGATCGACGTCAGCCGGGCGGTATTCTTCGTCCAGTTCTAAGGCGAGAACATCTTCCAGCGTTTTGCCGATGACGTACTGCTCAAATGCGTCTGCCTGCTCATACCATTCAAGACCGATGGCCGATGCGGCACGCATGCCATAGTCGTCACCGAGCTCGCGCTTTGTCTTGAATTCTTTCTTCTCAATCACGTGTCCTTCAGCATCCCAGCTTGTGTAGGGCTGCAGGAAGTCAAGCTTGAAATCGAGAATGGTACCGTCTTCGTCAACGAGAACAGCGACCATCGTGATGTCCACTTTGGCACGCCCGTCTGTTTCACCGTCCGCAGATGCTGAGCCTGCAATCGAGGTTAAAACGGCCAGACCGGTTTTGACGCCGGAAGTCATACTGACCGCGTCATCCACTGTTTTCATCATGGCTGTCTGCATGTCGGTCACGGTCACGGTCACAGAAGCGAGCAGATCGGCATCAGTCGTTTTGCCGTCTGCCACGGGCAGTGCCTCCAGCTCAGCCTTCGTCTTTCCGACGGCATACTGGGCAAAGGCGCTGGCCTGCTCATACCACTCTTTCTGAATGCCGGAAGCATTAACCATGCCGTAATCGGCACCGAGTTCGTTCTTGGTTTTGACTTCGGCCGCTACATCTGACGTGATCTGACCTTCTGCATCGAACGTGACAGTCGGCTGAAGCGCGTCAATGACCGCGGCGGTGATCACACCGTCCGCATCGACACTGGCTGCGGCGACATGCAGGTATGCCTGTGCCACGCCATCCGTTTCACCGTCTGCATCGGCTGAACGATTGTTGTTCGCCGTAATGGCTAGACCGAGCGTATTGTCCGCCTTGCTGCCCAGAGCTACTGCATTCTGCACGGCTTTTTCCAGGGCCAGCAGGTACGTGTCTACATGAATGGTGACGGATGCCATGAGGTCGGCATCGGTCGGACGGAATTCCTCGTTCACTTCCATGGCCATCACGTCGGCAACAGTCTTGCCGATCATGTAGGATTCGAGCGCTTCAGCCTGCTCGTACCATTCTTTGCCAATCTGCGAAGCTGCGATCATGCCGTAGTCGTCTTTCAGTTCGCGTTTCGAGCGGAAATCTTTCTTCTCCGTTACAACGCCAGTCGAATTGAAAAACGTATACGGCTGTACTGTGTCGATTTTGACATCGACAATCGTGTCGTCGGCGGCAAGCAGAACAGCGACAATCGTCGTGTCCACTTTCGCTCGACCCTCTGCATCTGCGGTTGCCGGCGTGGAACCTGACACGTCCGTGACGATGCCAAGACCCAGCTTTGCTTCGGCTTCTTCTGCGTGGGCGACCGGTGAGGTCAGCGCCAGGCAGGAGAATAACATCGCCAAAGCCAGCAACAGGGCTGCCTTTTTTTGCATTTGTGTTGTTCCTCCTGAGGGTGGTATTTTTACCAAGAGCGATTTTATCAGATTACAAGAAATAACACTATGTGTTAATAAACAAACTAGCGATCGTTGCCTTGGTTGCCCTGATGCTCATTCGGCGAGCTTTCAAGCGTCATCCGGATCCTCTGTCCCGAAAGCGCGGCAAGCCAGCATATCCAGCCTGCAAAACGACATGCGCATCATCTCATGTGAAATCGGGCAAACCCCGATCATCCGTTAACCGGGGTACCTCTCGCACCTCCGCGCGTAACGTTCGGCATGCGGCAGATCGACACGCAAAATCGTTTCAGCATATCAACCACTGTGATTAAGACGATACCCGTGACATAAAAAACTCGAGTCACTTTAAACAAGGATCGAGCATGGATCAATGAGCATATTCTCTTCGGCGGACTCCGATGTTGCTGCGAAACAATTGGGGGGGGGCGGACAGATACTCGTCAGCAACGGGACATTTAAGGCTGGTTTATAACGTTTGCCTTTGGCATAAAACAATGATAGCCTGCATAAAGCATGATCATGTCGCAGAAGAAAATTGTGATCGTGACAAGCCTTTCTCGCAGGAACAAACAAGAAGCATACGACAAGACAAGGAGCAACAAGGATGAAAAACACAAAAAAGCGTATAGGATGTTTCCTACTTATTCTGACCCTTCTGGTCAGCATGATGGGAATCAGCCTGTACGCAGCAGAAGACGAACCACAATGGGACTATGAAGCGGACGTCGTTGTAATCGGAGCCGGCGGATCCGGTTTACCGGCAGCATTGAAAGCAATGGAGGCCGGAGCCTCCGTCATCCTGGTGGAAGCCAATTGGGAAGTTGGCGGGCACGCGGCCGTCAGCGGCGGCAATCTTCACAGCGGTGCAGGAACAGAGATTCAGGCAGAGTATGGCATTGAAGATTCAGCCGACCAGTACTATGTGGATCACACGAGTGGTATCACACTGGCTACCCGTTTGAATGATACGGAAGTGGTCCGTTCGGTCGCCAACAGCATGGCGGAAGCGTTCGCATTTTTTCTGGATAATGGTCTGAAATTGCGCGATACAGAACCGACACAGCAAAACTACATTCTGGACGGTTTTACCGAGCCGGAAAGTGTACCGCGCTGGACATATACGGATGCTGAGGGAATCGTCGATGACGTGTCGGGACGCGGTTCCGCAGGTCTTGGCGTAACTCGTCCACTCGAGCGCTCACTTCGCGATCAGGGCGCTTTGTTCTTAATGAACTACCACATGGACACGATTTTCCGCGAAGGCGGTGCAAGCGGTCGTGTGCTCGGTGTTGAAGCAAGCTATACGCCAACCATTTTACCGGGTGAGACAGAGCCGCTCAAATCACATTGGGATGATGGAAACATTGAGGAAACCAGAGAAAATGTCTCAGTCAAAGCCAATAAAGGTGTGGTCATCGCTACCGGCGGCGGCATCGGCAACGTATGGTACCGCACCATGTTTGACCCCCGCCTTGGCCCCGAATATGACGGATTATCGGGAATGCCGTTCTCTGACCAAGATGCTTCTGGCGAACTGGCCGCGATGGAAGTCGGCGCCTCCCTCGGAAGCCTTGCTGCGTTCATGCAGCACGGCGGTCATCAGATTACGATGGCAAACCGTTTCGGTTGCCGTTACGGCTATGGCGGCGGATACACAGAAGAAAGCAAGATCTGGCCCCTGGTCGTAGCGAACGGCATCTCGCCGGATTACGACAGCATGATTGTTGTCAACATGCTGGGAAACCGCCCGGGCAACGAGGATAAAGGCGCTGGCGGAAAGTACTCGTATGACAGTTACGAATACTTTAATACGGCTCTTCAAAGTGTCGTCATCGATGAAGAAGGCGACGGCAATGCACGCCGTGTCGGTGGACCGCTCTGGGCGATCTTTGATCAGGATGCGGTGGACCGCAATGAATATGCAATGGAGCAGGGCATCGTCGACTACGATAACGGTTATTGCTTCAAGGCAGACACGCTGGAAGAGCTTGCAGAACTGGTCGTCAACAAATATTACGAAGATGTAAAGATGGATCCCGAGATTCTGGTCGAAACAGTGGAACGCTACAACTCGTTTGTTGAAGCTGGTGTCGACGAAGACTGGGGCAAAAAGACGCTCGGCTATAAGATTGAAAATGGCCCGTTCTACGCTGCCTGGGCAACACCCAATCTGCATGATACCTATGCCGGACTTCGTGTCGCCGGAAACATGCAGGTATATGACATCCACGGTGAACTGATTCCCGGTCTCTTTGCCTGTGGCGAGAGCAGTGCGGGCATGCGTATTCATGGTTTCGGCCGTGTTATGACAAGCGGCTATATCGCGGGCAGATCCGCAGCATCAGTCGATGAGAATGGTATGGCAACGGCCAGCACTGAGCTGAATCCGGAATTCGCCGGAACAAAGGAAGTTGAAATCAGCCCGCTCGAATTAATGTCCAATGACATCTATTTTGGGGGGCTGGAAGAAGAGGAAGAGATATCTCCCGAAGTTGAAACTGAAAGTGATGCAGTTGAAGGTGAAGTGTTCAGCGCCATTTCGCAAAATGGCCTGTATGGACCGATCGCGATTGAAGTCACCGTCTCTGACGGAGAAATGGTTGCCATTGTCGTGTCAAAGAGTGAGGAGACGGCAGGTATCGGTGATGTTGCCATGGAAGAACTGATTCAGCAGGCACTGGAACAACAAAGTGCGGATCTGGATGCCATTTCAGGTGCAACGGTTTCGAGTGAAGCCTTTCTGGAAGCACTGACAGCTGCCATGGCCGAGGCGGGTCTGCAGGATTAAGGCCGTTTCGGCGTGTGTACCGCGGCCCCTTAAATTACTGAAGCGAGAAAGGTAGGACGGGGAAACCTTTGCGGATGTGCTGCTGAACAATAACGGTAATAAGCCGGGAGCTGACTTCAAATTGCTCGCAAGAGTGGAGTCAGCTCCTTTTTATTTACCGATATGGTGCTTCATGCGGGGGGAAAATTTTTCTGTTTCTCATAACGGCAAATTTACGTAAATGCAGTTTTCATCAACAGTTTTAAATGTATCAATTCATTCCCTGATATCGCAGACGGTGAAGACATACGCGGGGCCTGCGACGAGCACCGGGCGGTTGGCAAGCTCTGCGCAACGCGCGCAGCAGCGGCATTCGTCCAAGTAAATTATGCTGAGACCATAGGCATTTCAAAGCACGTCTTACATAACTCAAAGGAATCGGCGGCAGCGGCAACATATCGGCAAACTCGTCGTAGAAGCTGGCCATGCCCGGCACACCGAAAAGAAGGCCCCCCGGAGGAGGCCTTCCTGCATCATGCAGTTAAAAATTGCAATGCTTCAGCAGGCTTTACTCGACAGCATTCATCCCGGCAATCCGACCAAATGTGAAGATGTCAGCGATTGCATTGCCGCCAAGGCGATTGCCTCCATGAATGCCACCGGTGACTTCGCCAGCTGCCCACAGGCCTTCGATCGGCGATCCATCGGCGCGCAGGACGCGTGTGTCAGTATCAATTACGACGCCACCCATAGTGTGGTGAAGTGACGATTTCCTAGGGCTGATAAAAATGTACGTGTCAGGATCAGCCTCGAACGTTTCAAGATCGATCCCGCCGGCGATTACTTCTCTGCCAAAATCGTCATCATGCTGATTCATGACAAATTCATTGTATCTTTCAATAGTGGCCCGCAGGGCTTCTTCTGTGAACGCCGGTGCAACGCCTGCGGCAGGTGTTTTCGTTGCTTCAGCCAATTCAGCCAGCGTTGATCCGGCCCAGACATGGCCATTTTCCACCATTGGTTTTACCCATTCATTCAACTCGGTACCTGTGAGCAGCTGCGTCGGATTGTTCCGCTCACCTCTGCCGGCGTAAATGATGTAGAAAATGCCATCTTCAAGTGCCAGTGACGCTTTTGCCAGCACATCGCGTTCCGCATACTCGTTCACGAAACGATTGCCGTGGCCATCAATCCAGATCTGTTCGGAAGCATCGCCCCACATACCGTCAGTCATTGTGCCTTTGACGGGAGAGGACGAAGGCATCATCTGGGCGATTTCCATACCGGTTACATCCGCACCAGCTTCCATTGCCATGAGGATGCCATCACCCTCATTGGTTCCCATATTTGTAGATAAGGTCCGGTCCGAAAGGTCCTCGCCCCAATACATATCGTATTCCTTAACCATGCCTGGATTGGCGCAGTATCCGCCCGTGGCAAGAACAACGCCTTTTGATGTATTAATGGTAATCTCGGTACCGTCTGCCATTACCGCTTTTGCGCCGACGACCCTGCCGTCTTCATCGGTCAGCAATGCAGTTCCGCTTGTTTCCGTGTAAATCTGGACATTGAATTCTTCAGCGATTTTTGCCAGCTGCGGAATACGTTCTGCCCCTGACATAAAAGAATGGGTGCGCGGCCACATGGCACCAAGCACTGTTGTCAGTCCTCTTTCCGCCGTCTCATCACCATACGTTGGATTTAGCCCAACCGTTCCCATCCATTCCAGAGAAGGCAATGCCTGCTCCGCGAGAACCTTTGCCAGGTCATAGTTTGAGGCAATCCACGATCCGTCATTCAGCTGTCTTAACCCGCCAATGTATATTTGCCACATGTGCATGGCAATTGAATCAAAGCCAGGCGCATCTTCACCAACGGTTTTGTCTTCATTTGCCTCAAAATACTCAGTGATGTCGGCCTGAACCTGGTTCAGAACCTGCGTCCATTCAGGATGCTCATCCAGCATCAATTCAGGATCTGACTCGTTCATGGCGAGATAGCTGTTCATGGTATCTCTTTGTGCGCTCGAAAGGATCATGTGAGATTGCGCATCAGGATCGACGGCATTGTAAGCCGCCCCGGCTACCAGTGTATTGCCGCCAAGGACCGAGCCTTTTTCAATCAAAATGACGTCCGCACCTTGCTGTGCTGCGGTAACGGCTGCGGAAAACCCGGCACCTCCCCCGCCAATGACCAGGACATCCGCAGACCACGTCTGGTCTGCCTGAGGCTCTGGAGCGTATTTATTGTCTCGCAGCGCCTTTACATCCAGGCCGGCTTTTTCCGCAGCATCGGCCACCGCATTCAAAATGCCGAAGCTTGTAAGCGTCGCTCCTGCAACTGCATCCAGCCCCAGTGCCTGATGTTCGATAATCAACTCCGGGATGCGTTCTTTGGCTACTGCCGCAATATTAGGCGTTTCGTAGTACTCCAGAAATTCAATCCCGGTGATTTCGCCTTCTTCGACACTGATGCTGACCGTAATAGGGCCTTGCATGCCATGGCCTGTTCCCTCGAAGGTGTTCGACTCCGCTAAGAGGACACTCGTCGATCCGAGTGCAAGCGCCACACATAAAAAGAGTGCCACTAATAGTTTTCTTCTTGACATTCAGATTTTTCCTCCTCGTTTGTTTTCCTACAATATTGCATAAATCTCTTTCTCGTGCAAACGCTTGCAGGAGAAAATCATAAACAAACAGCGTCGTTTTTAAGATCAATTTCAAGGTATTGAAGTAGACCGGGACAAGCCGCAGCACATGACTGGAAGCGCTTGCAGCATTTACAGCCGATTCACGTCACCATCTGAACGAACAGAGAAAATCATTGTTCCGGATGATGCAGATTCGACTATTTAACGCATAAATGCCTCCGCTTATAACTTCCCGTTTTTGCTCTCTTGATCGTGATCCGACGAGGCATCAAACGTCATCCAGATCCTCTGCCCCGGAATCGCGGCCAGCGCCGGAATAATCAGCTTCAGCAAAACGGCCGACAGAATGCCTGTACCGACGCCAGTCAGCGCCATCAGCGGGATGATGTACCCGAAAGCCAGAGGAAGCTGCAAAATGATCATCGCCACAAATAGCTGGCCGGCATTATGGAAGATCGCACCGCTGACCGAAATCAGCAGATAGGACATGCGGCGTTTAGATATCTGATACAGAACAAACATCACGAGAACCGACATCAGGCCGCCGCCCATGCTGACAAGCCCGGCAAAAAGCCCGCGCGTCATAATCACGAAGGTGCTCTTCAGCACGGCAATCGTAAACGCCGGCTTCGGCCCCAGAAAGAACAGCGCATACATCACGGCCAGATTCGAAAGTCCGTATTTCAACGGAACGGGAGACGGAATGGGCGGCAGCAGCGATTCAAACAACGACAATGCCAGCGCCATGGCAAACAGGATGGCCGTCATGGTCAGCTTGCGTATCGTCTGATGGGATGACAATGTAGGTTTATTAGTAGACAAAATCCACCTCCGGCATCGACTCCGTCGGTGCGCCGCCAACAGTTTCTATCGTAACAACGACCAGATTCGGCAAACATGCCGCATAGTGATACGGCATCTTCAGCTTACCGGCCCGAATACACACTTTATCCGGACAATCCGATTCTACAAACGCAAACGATCCGTCCTCGTAGCGCTGAAAATGCACGGCAGGCCGCTCGGAAAATGAAAATGCCTCCGGTTCACCGGCCTTTAAATCAATGCGGGCGACCTCAACCTGATCAATCGTAATCACTGCCTGAGTCGACACATCGGCAGGTACAGATCTCGCCGAGAAAAACCAGACGAGTGCAAACACAAGGATGACCGCCAAAATCAGAAAGTCCCGGCGGCTGATAAAACGCGGCGCGTTTTTGTTGTTATCGCTTGACATCGGCAACGATTATAGACGAACTGGGCCGGTTTTGACCAGACAAAGATCGCCCCGAAGGGCGATCTGCTGTGTTTTCATAATTCATGCTATCCGGCTATGTGCCGGAAGGATCTGCGTTGCTGGTTCCTGATTCTCCTTCAGATGGCGATGAATCTGACGGCGCATCGGTAGACGGAGTCGGAGTTGGCGTCGGTGCTGCCGTTGGTGCCGACGTCGGAGTCGGATTGGCTTTCCATTTCGCAACAACAGTCAAGTCTTTTTGCGGCATAGTTGCCGGCAACACTGGATCCCAGCCATCAAAGGTGTAGCCTGAACGTGTCGGGGCAGCTGGAGTCGAGATGGCCGCACCGCCGACCAGTTTGATGGGACTTACAGCAGATCCACCT
>DUPJ01000021.1 GCA_012838355.1 Clostridiaceae bacterium | reverse complement strand
GCACCTATCTGCTTTGGATTGATGTGCGAGAGCTTGAACCGGCACAGACCAGTCGCTTTATTGCGCAGGACGGCGCCATGTTCGGACCGGGCGGTGAAGGACACCTGCGTCTCAATCTGGCACTGCCAAACCGCGCCTTGAAGGAACAGCTGCAGCGGTTTGCTGAAGACTACAACCGGATTTAGATCAGGTTTATTGCAGAGATTAGCGCTCGCTTGCAAAAGATAAGTGCGAACTTAACAGGGCACTTACATTTGCAATTAACCCCAGCTCAGTTAAAAATACGGCGAACTTGTTTCAGTTCTCGACCTGTGCTAAAATCTGCAAGCTGAGACGGCCCTATGGTCAAGCGGTCAAGACGTCGCCCTCTCACGGCGAAATCAGGGGTTCGATTCCCCTTAGGGTCACCATAAAGCTCTGAAGCTCAATAGTTTCAGGGCTTTTTTGCGCGATGATGCTGTGTTACTGCCGGCTGGGCGGCAGAGGCTTTCGCTTCAGATCCGCAGATTTCAAGCCATTTCTTTTGGCACTGCGCCGCCAGTTCATTTCGACTGCCAACTTGTAAACGATTTTCGGCAGGCTCGCCTGTGTGTGTTCAAAGCCGATTGTTTGTCCGGAAATAATGTCAGCGACCAGTGCTGTCAAGCGAGTTTCAATTGGTTTTAACGGTCCCTCCCCGTACTTGTCGAACAGGGTCAGCATACCGCCCGTACCCAATCCGATTGCACCCATGTAGTTGCAAGAAGACCTGGCGGCCCAGTTCTCCAGAATGCGTGCCGCCGTTTGGCATTGTCTGCCTTCGAAAAATCCGCAATTGATTATTCCGTAGACGCGCTGTTCCGACCTCATCAGCGGTTCAAGCTGCATCAGAGCCCGAAGCAGATGTCCGGGGATGCCGTCAACATAAAGCGGAAACGCGAACAGCAGGGTGTCGCAGGATTTCAGCAGTTCTGCATTTTCAGCTGTCAGTTTTGCCGCAATGTGAATATCTGTGATCGGGGTTTTTTCCGGAAGTTTTTCGCGGAGCCGATCGAGTACAGCTGCGCTGCTGCTTCCAGTTTGCTTCGGACTGCCGCATATCAGCGCGATTGTTCCGGGGTACCGTTTCATGCGATCACCCCGCTTAACTGCTGCAGAGTGTCGATAAAGTCGACTTTTACTGATTTGGCTGCGAGGTTAACGGCCTGAGCCTGCACCAGTGCTTCTGCCGTGTTTTTCTCGAAATCAGTCTGATCTCCGTAGAAAATGGCGTGCAGCTTGAGCGTGTTGCTGAACCGTTTGCGGTGGTGCATTTCGCCGTTGATCGTGCGAAAGTTTGGATGGATGTAGCCGATGCTTCTGTCCAGGACGGACTTGACGAACGGACTTTGACTGCCGCAGCAGTTTCTGCTAATTAGCAAGAGGGTATCGGCCGTTCCAAGATACGCCCCCATGTGCTGGTAGCCGTCATGGATCACGCAGATGCCGGGCGTCTTCACCCAGCAGCCAAAGCAGCCGATGCAATTTTTCAGTGTTCCGTCATCCGAGACGATGACATCCTGCTCGGCAACCGGGATATTGGCCGCCTGCCATTCAGGGCTGCAGAGATCGTGCACGATAATCCGCATATTTCCTCCTTCGATTATTCCGTCGTCCTTTTTCTCACAGAAAACTGCCGAGACTGATCGATATGGCTGCTGACTTTCGGTCGCCCGCTTTTTTTAAAGGATAAGCACAACAATTTGTCACCAGACTTGATACTGCAGGGATGATGATCAGATAGCCGTATAATCATTGTAACGGCAGGAGACTGAAAGCGAAACTGTTTCTATCCGGTGCATTCGCGGATCCGGTAGTACAAAAATATTTTGAGTAGTTTTATTCAAAATTTTATGTATTGATCTGCAAGTCACGCGGCTGAAATGACAGATAGAAACAACCGGACTGGGTAAGCGAACAATGTCTAATGGGGCGCAAAAGTTGTCAATGATGGACATGCCTGAACACAAATATCCGGATCTCAAGATCATTCACTACTGCCATCCCGACTGCAGGCCGCTCGAAAACATCATGCGGCTGCCGAAGGATGAGGCGTTCGCGCTGGCGAAAAAACTCGCCGACTCACATCCGGATACGACTGCGTTTTATCGTTTCTCTGACTTTGAAAACTATTATCGACTGCGCAAGGCGTCCGATGCGTTGCTCCGCAGCAAGTTTATCTCACTGGGCGGCAGGCCGGACATCAAGCATCCATATTCCTTTGTGCTTGAAGGAAGTGACTATCTTGACCGCTGGTTCGGGTGCGGAAAAAAGACGATAGTGTCGCTGTCGTCCATACCCGATCACGCTGTCAGTTTCACCTATGGCGACAGCGTCGCAACGTACCAAAAGAGCGGCAGTCATGAACTCGTTACAAAAATGATGCTGTTTGCCAGAATTGCAGAATTCGAGAACCGGATTGACGATTTTCTGGTGTATATTCGGGGCAAATGCCGCTACCTTGAGGTTCAGGTCTGGTGCGATTTGCCCCGTCCGCTTCCATAGCCGCTCATCCTCGGCAGCAAATCTGTTTTTGCTGCAAACTTTCCGTGAAACAATGTGACAGTCGGCGTATGCGCAGGCGGCGTGTGATACTATGATCGGATGAGTCAATCCATTCGCGTGGTGGGTGCCAGAGAGCACAACCTGAAGAATATATCGCTTGAACTGCCCCGGGATCAGCTGATCGTGCTGACCGGCTTATCTGGTTCGGGCAAGTCATCGCTTGCGTTCGATACCATCTATGCCGAAGGTCAGCGCCGCTTTGTCGAATCACTGTCGTCATATGCGCGGCAGTTTCTGGGTCAGATGGAAAAACCGGATGTAGACAAAATCGACGGATTGTCTCCGTCGATTGCCATCGACCAGAAAACGACATCGAAGAATCCGCGCTCGACTGTCGGAACCGTGACCGAAATTTACGATTATCTGCGCCTGCTTTTCGCCCGTGTCGGTGTTCCGCATTGTCCGACCTGCGGTACTGAAATCGTGAAACAGAGCATCGATCAAATGACGGACAAGGTCATGGACGGTGAGGAAGGTGCCCGCTTTTATGTGCTGGCACCGGTCGTCCGCGGCCGCAAGGGAGAACACGTCAAGCTCTTTGATCAGCTGCGCAAGCAGGGTTATCAGCGGGTGCGGGTCGACGGCGAATTGTTTGATCTGGACGAACCGATCAAGCTGAAACCGAAGAGCAAACATGATATCGAGGTCGTCGTTGACCGCCTCGTGCTCCGACCGGGCATCGAAAGCCGGCTGGCGAGTTCACTTGAGACGGCCATGAATCTGGGAGACGGACTGCTCATGGT
>DUPJ01000020.1 GCA_012838355.1 Clostridiaceae bacterium | reverse complement strand
CTTGTGCTGCTGCTGTCGTTGGCTGCAACGGCACTCGCAGCAGAAGCCGAAGAAACGGCGTCCGAAATGCCGGACGCTTACACACACGCGACCGCCGCATCCTCAAAAGAAATTCTGTCTGGTGACGAACTGGACGCGGCCATGCAGTTTTTGGTTGATTCTTCCCACTACTGGTATATCAACAGAGGTACACCATATTTCGGGAACTATACCAATTATCCCGAAACCGGTTTTGATACCGAGTGGCGTTCTCCCGTGAACGGCCGCGGCTATCGTGGTCCTTACTACGATCCGCTGACCCGCTCTGTCAACTGGCTCACCACCAATCCCAACGGCGGTATCAACAGCTCGATCGGCTCTTACTGGGCCTGCATCGCACCAAACACGGAGCTGGAGATCAACAACAACGAGGTGCAGGGATACGAGATGTCTGATGGCTATCAGATGATCTCCGTCATGTCTCCCGGCCAGACTGTGGACAACTATATCCGCAACGGCCGCGGCTCCCTGTACATTGATGCCGCCCTCGCCAGTCACTACGGCGTTGCTGCCGGTTGGCAAGAGCGCAACATCCTGATGGTGGAAATTGAACTGGATCATTTTGTCCCGCGCGTCTGCTCTCCGGAAGAGTACTACAACGGTGAGATTCCCACGACGTCTTCCTGGCTAATGGCCGGCCGCTGGGGAGCCCTTGAAGGCTGGAACGGCGACGAGGGTAACAATACATTCCTCTCCATCCCCCAGTTCTGGGGCTGCGCCACTGGCGATGCTGCTGCATTGAATCTGACCTCAGACGAAGAGCGCGCTGCCTATCTTGAGATCTGCAACAGTGACCCCGACGTCATCGAAGCCGGCACCGGCGTCTGTTATTACATGCACTTTAACGTCCTGCAGGTCGTCAACGCCAAGCAGGAACTCGGCTTCGACTTCGAGCAGCCCAGCGGCAAGGTCAACGCCATCGACATGGACGGCGACGGCCTGCTGGATCGTGATGATGACGGCGAGCTGATCATGCAAAATGCTGAAAAGGCCATGCTCCCCGAATGGGCATATGCTCTGGACCAGAATCTTGACTGGTGGGTCGCCGGTTCCGGCGATCTGATCAACGCCGAAGGCAAGATCCTGATCGGTGCCAATGAAGACGGCACGTACATCCTCGAAGGCGAATAGGCCAACGCCCCATCACATCCTGAGCGACCTTAAAAGAAGCAGCATGTAATAGCCGCTTCATGAGGTAAATCAGACTCCGACCTGCAAAGTTTCTTGCAAAAGAAGCTTTGCAGGTTTTTTCATGTATTTTTTTCCGAGTGCGCGCCTTGACTGCTCTTGCAGCGTTTCTTCACGCGTCAAGGAATTCAGCGACCTGAATTGATATATCTGTCGAGTGATCGGCTGAGTTTATCGAGAAAGGCCTCTTCGCCGAACCGGTTGATCTTAAAGAACACGGCCTGACTGCCGCCCGACGAAATGGCGGAGACAAAAATCTCATCGCCGTGTCCGACCACCGTCAGATTCAGACTGACCCGATTGCCGCCGAGCCAGCTGTAGCGCTCAAACACAACCGTCTGCACGCGCACATCGCCCGACCGGAACTGGCTCGAGTCCTCCACCGAGGCCGATACGCTCTGCATGACGGCGTCGTTGCAGATCTGCAGCACCTCCTCAAAATTGCCCCGAAACGATCGTTCATACTTTGCCATGTGTCCTCCTCCGGCACATGCG
Source organism: Clostridiaceae bacterium (assembly GCA_012838355.1). Classification (GTDB taxonomy): domain Bacteria; phylum Bacillota; class Clostridia; order Saccharofermentanales; family DTU023; genus DUPJ01. Next base: position 1,377 of record DUPJ01000020.1, on the reverse strand, counting down.
TGCCCTCGGACAATATTCTAACCGTCGGACAAAAGTCTGCAACGCACAAATAGAAACGCAATGCCTGATCTCATCATTTGACATCAGCCAAGCCTGTCACCGTTACGCACCTTTTTATCAGGCGTGATGAGCACTACGCCACCTTCGCTGTATGTGCCAAGCACGAGCACCTCTGACATGAAATCAGCGATCTGCCTCGGCGGAAAATTGACGACCGCCAGCACCTGTTTTCCAATCAGTTCAGCCGCCTGATATTGCTCCGTTATTTGCGCCGACGATTTCTTCATGCCGATTTCGTCACCAAAGTCCACTTCCAATTGATAAGCCGGCTGCCTGGCTTTTTCAAAGTGTCTGGCGGAGATGATCGTGCCGGCACGAATATCCAGTTTTGAAAAATCGTCGAAAGTAACCATCATGCTTCACGCCTCAGATCCTGCACAGTTTGGCTAGTTCGTTTCATTGTATATTTGCCCGATCCGCTTGCCGTCGCTTCACCGAAAATCCCGCTGTGAAGCAGAACACCCTCCGATACGTCAGAGACGTTTTGCCTCCCTGAATCTTGCTCAGATCCAAAAGGCGATGACCGCCCAGTTTGCAAAACCAGGGAAACACAGTCCAGGCTGCGGGTTAACTGTATTTAATCCAGCGCGTCTTTGATAGCCAGCAGTATAACCTTGCTCGAGTACGTCGCGCCCGAAACAGCGTCGACGTCGAGCGACTGCGCGTCAATGACCATGCCGGGTATCGCCTCAGCCGCCTGCCCCTTGCCGCTTACATGCTTGACAAGTGTTATGTCCTCTATAGCGCCGCCCTTTAACTTAACTTTTACCTCCGCCGACACGGGAAACTCGCTGAAACTGCCCGCGTACACACCGTCGGGCAGTGCTGAGGTATCTATGTCTTCCACCTCTATGCCGGCAAGCGCCTCAAGGTTGTTCTGTATGACTGAAAACGCGATAAAGCCCGCGACGACCAGCACCACCACCGAGCATGCGGCTATTATGAGTACTTTGCTCCACTTCTTCATATCAGAACAGGCCTGCCAGCGCGGTTATCGCCTCTGCTGCTTCTTTCTCCCGCTTTGCCTCGTCCTTCCAGTGGATTATCGCCGTGTTCCGCACTAAAGCGCCTTTTTCTTTTAACGCAGCGTTTAATGCCTTTACCGCCCTGCTGCCGCCCGTCCAATTGCCGGGAAGCTGCTTTGTCACGAAGCACCCGGCTTTTTTACCCGAAAGGTCGCCCATGTGCTTAAGGTATGCCTTCATAACCGGGTTCAATGAGAATGCCATCACGGGCGCCGCCAAAATGACGGCCTCGTATTTCGTCGCGTCAGGCGCGGTTTTCAGCACCACAGGCCTGTTCGGTGCAATCTCGCCT
>DUPJ01000019.1 GCA_012838355.1 Clostridiaceae bacterium | reverse complement strand
GCACCGGAAACGGGACCAATAATGTTGGCAAAGCCCAGCAAGACGCCTGCAAGGACGAGGAACAGCGGAGACGGCGCCCAGATTAACAGCAGATTCGACGCCCACAATAACGGTATCAGCATGTAGAGCGTCTTTTTTCGACCGATTCTGTCTGCCAGCATGCCGGCCGGCAATCCGAAAACAATCGATGTAACGGCCATGCCGGTCACCATCGCTCCCAGAATATACCCGCTGGCGCCTTTCAGCTCTTGCGCAAAGACTTGTGTGAATGGTATGACCATCGCCTGCGGAAGCTTGTTCAGCGCACCGATCACAAGCCACTTCTGGGCTGTTCGGCTGCCTTTCAGCAAACTGGCGGCATCCATGAGCAGGTTCGCCTTTGTTTTATACCCTGTCGACCACTTTTTGTCGGAAAGCTTCACCCAGACAAGGACAAACGTAAACGTCGATACGGCGAATGCCACAAAAAACAGCGGCCTGATGCCAGCGACATTGACGCCGCCAAACTGTTCGATCAGGAAGGCCCCGACCATCGGCGCGGCGATGCCCAGCACCCCGGCCGCGATCGTTTCGCAAAGCGTCATGCCTCTGGCCCTGTCCCGATTGGCCAGCGAATTTCCGCACACCGTTGCACAGCTGTGACCGGCACTGCCCTGGCCTATCCAGTAGAGACCCATGGCCAGCATGCACGCTATCCAGTTTTGTGCCAGACCGAAAATCAGGTACGAACTCATGAGCATGCCGATACCGAGGAGATAGATCTTTTTTGGCCCGGTTCTGTCAATCAGGATGCCCGTGTACGGCCCGATCAGACCTGCCAGAAGGATTCCAATGCTGTTCACCAGCCCAAGCTCTGTCTTAGTAGCTCCGAGCGCGACGATATAGATTGAAAGATAAGGAAGAATCATCTGGTAGCCAAACCGCTCCAGCGATGATCTCGCGACCGTCACTTTCCAATCCGGTTTCTGCCGTTTGAAGAATTGCCATATATCGGTCAATGCGTGCATGCGAAGTCTCCTCATCTATCTGAGTCTACCTGAGCGTTGAACAAAATGGTGGATGAATTTTCTTCCAGATTTCCCTTTGCCAGCCAGACATTCGCACACACCTGCCAAAGGGCCACATAAAAAAGCCAATCACCCGTATCAGATGATTGGCCCGCATTCAAAACGCTTCACTTAAAGCGGATTCAATCGCACGGTTTTTCCTATTCCTTCCCCTCTTCCGCCGGTTCAGTCTCATGCATCAGGCGCCTCGCTTCCTGGATGCGCGCTTGGCTGTCCTCGTAATCGCCCAGTGTCTTGAAGATAGCGATGGCTTTGACATACTCTTCATTTTCGAAAAGAGTTGTTGCCCTGAGATATTTGGACGCCTTTATCAATTCGGCGGCTTCCTCCATGCGCGCTTCGCTGTCTCTGAAATTGCCCAGAGATTCGAAAATCAAAATGGCATCCGAGTATTTTTTGTCCTCGAACAACTGAGTCGCAACTTTATACCGCGGTTCCTTCGTTGCCTCTTCCAGTTTCGCTTCGCTGTCCCTGAAATCACCGAGCGACAGATAAATGGAGATGGCATCCCAGTAGTTGTCTTCTTCAAGCAACTCTGACGCCACCTGATATCTTGACTCTTTCGTCGCTTCTTCGATTATTTCCTTACTTTCCTCAAAACTCCCCAGTGACAGATAAATGGAAATGGCATCCTCGAAGTTTTCTTCGTCAAGCAGGCGGGCGGCCAGATCATATTTCGATTGTTCGATCAGTTCATTGGCTTCCTTTATGCGCGCTTCACTGTCTTCAAAGTCGCCGAGCGATTCGAAAATGGAGATGGCCTCCAGGAAATTTTCTTCCTGAAGCAACTGTGCCGCGACATCATATTGTGATTTCAGGATCAGGTAGCGCGCTTCTTCGATGCGTGCCTCACTGTCCTTGAAGTCTCCCAGCGATTCAAAAATGGCAATCGCCGCCACATAGTCCTCGTCTTCAATCAGGGCTGCCGCATCCTGATACTGGGCATCCTTGATCTGATAATGGGCGTCCTCGATTCGCTCCGGACTGTCCTTGAAGCTCCCCAGCGATTCAAATATGGAAATGGCCGCCACATAGTCCTCTTCCTCAAACAGCTGATTTGCCTCCTGATATCTGGCGTCATTGATCTGGTAGTGCGCTTCTTCTATTTGCGCTTTGCTGTCCCGAAAGTCACCCAGTTTTTCAAACTCAGCGATGGCCTCCTGATAGCTTTTGTCCGCCATGAGAGCCTGTGCCTGGTTGTACTGGTTGTTGGGAACGATCACCTTCGTGATGAGCAGATAGCCGATCAGGCAAACGACAAGAATGATGACGGTCGTGAGCGCAATAATTCTCTTTCGTCTCGTTTCGTTCTCCCACAGCAGAGGTTCCTCGTCCGTATCCTTCAGCGCATCATCCTGATCCTTTGCTTCTGTTTCGACCGCCTGTTTTTCCTCGGCTGCAGGCTCAGCTTTCTTCTCATCAGCTATATCAAGCTCATCCTTGCCGTTCTTTTCTTTCTTTTCCATCTCTTCACTCATACTATGGCCTCCAGACTGATCAAACATAAATGGTTAACAACAACTGCACGTCTCCGATAAACGGGACAAATAAACGAATAACATTGACTATCCGCCATTCCATTCTAATCAGTTAAGATAAATAGAACAATCAACGTTTCAGATTCGCTCCGTATTTCAGAACACGATGCTGAAGAATTAGAACACTTGCTTGAACGACCCCGAAAGCAAGCCTGTATTCCAGAGTTTTGCTTCAAAATGAACGCCCGCAACTCACTGTTTACAGCGGGTGCGGGCGATTCTTCTGCCACAACTGTCAAACGCGCGCGGCATTCCGGCAGCTGAAAAACTATTCTACAGCGTATCGATCAGCTCAATAATCTCACTGTTTTCAGGGATGTCGGACATCGAGTGGCCGTAGTGAATATATCGCAGCACGCCACTTTTATCGATCAGCATCTGCGCCGGCATGCGGCCAAGTTTGAAGAGATTCACTTCCTGACCATATAGTTTCAGCACACCATGCGTCTCGTCAGGCAGGCCGTAGAATGCAAAATCATTACTCTCCCAAAATGCCTTGAATTTTTCCGCACTGTCAGGACCCACAACAATAACTTCAGTATCTCGCTTGGTGAATTGATCAAACCCTTGAAGCAACTGCATCATATGCTTTTTGCAAAACGGTCACCCAAGTCCCCGGTTAAAGACGACCAGGACATTTTTCTCACCGGCAAAACTTGAAAGTTTTATATTCTTTCCCGTAAAATCACTTAGTTCGAAATCGGGGGCTTGCTTATTTACCTCTACGCGTGCCATCAGCTGTTTCTCCTCATATTATCCAATATTTATTAATAAGATTAACTATCGTATGATTATGCGTGACCGCTGCTTCACCCGTCAAGATGTCAACGCCTTGATAAGCAATGAGCAAATCCCTATGCTGACACGTATGCGGGCTTTATTTCCTTGCAGCCATGCAGATTCCCGGGAAGCATTCAACAATGAAATCTGCAAAAAAATGACCGTTCACATATGAAGGGAGATTCCAATTGGTTTGTCGAAAATGCGGCAGCGAAAACGTACAGATACAGGCAGTGAATAAGATCAAGCTAAAGACACAGCACAAGGGTATCCTTTGGTGGATTCTCATCGGCTGGTGGTGGGTATTCTTCAAATGGCTGTTTCTCACCATTCCAGCGCTGTTTTTCAAAATATTCAGCCACAAGAAACAGAGAGCCGTGAACAAGGTGGTGTCTGTTGCTCAGTGTCAGACTTGCGGAGCGCGTTGGGAAGTCAGGAAAATCGCAATTGAATGAACGCCATTCGATCCTGATAAGGCCCCATTTTGTAAACAAATTGAATCATTGCGTGAAGTAAGCTTGCCGGTCGCGCCGAATTCGTCAAGCGTTGTGCAATTTTGGCGGCTTTTTCTTCTTGACATATTATGCCTTAAAAGTTATTGTAGTGATGCAATTGGAGGTGCATCTTGTTTGGGGTAGTCTTTTACAAAGACAGAAAAGGCAATGAGCCGGTTTTGGAGTATATGCGAAGCCTCAACAAGAGAAATGACAAGGACAGTCGAATAAAGCTGAATAAGATCAGGGATTATGTGATTGTCCTTAAACGACATGGTACAAAAGCCGGTGAACCCTACGTCAAACACATTGATGGAGAAATTTGGGAATTAAGACCTCTGCGAGATCGTATTTTGTTTGCAGCATGGTCTAAAGGGCAGTTTGTCTTGTTGCATTGTTTTCTAAAGAAATCGCGAAAAACGACAAAACGCGAAATCGTGCACGCCAAGCGCAATTTGCAAGACTTAATGGAAAGGAGTCAGGGAGATGAGTACTAAAAAAGTGAAGCTGACCACTTGGGAAGATATTGAGCATGAAATTTATACACCTGAAGAAATTCGCGAAAGCGATCTGCGCGCAGCGTTAATGAGCGCATTGATCGAAGCCAGACAGGAAAAAGGGATCAGTCAGAAAAGGCTTGGGGAACTAAGCGGAGTCAGCCAGCCGGTCATTGCCCGGCTTGAAACGGGAAAGACCAATCCCCAGATTGACACGGTGCTTAAGCTGCTGGCTCCCTTGGGTAAAACGTTAAGCGTGGTTTCAATTGAACCTAAACTGAACGAACCAGACTGATAAGAAAACCATTTGAATAGTATTAAGCCCGACAGGAAGTTGCTGCCGGGCTTCTTTATACTGCACTCTTGGTAAGGCTGCCAAACGTCAGGCTTGCATTTTCGCCAATTGCTGCGCTACCGCATTGAACCAGTCAACCTCGTGGAACTCGATCATGCCGGTGTCGCAGGCTGCTGAGATCTTCGGATCGATTGGCAGCTTCGCCAATACGTCCAGACCGTGTTTATCCGCAATTTCATCAACATGGCTGTCGCCGAAAATCTTGTACTCCTTGTCATTGTCCGGGCATTTGAAGTACGACATATTTTCAACGAGGCCAAACACGGGAATATTCATCATCTCCGCCATCTTGACCGCCTTGGATACGATCATGGAGACGAGCTCCTGCGGAGACGTGACAATGATAATGCCGTCGACTGCAATCGACTGGAAGACGGTCAGCGGCACATCGCCCGTGCCGGGCGGCATGTCGATGAACATATAGTCAATGTCCTGCCAGATCACATCGGTCCAGAACTGTTTCACGGTATTGCCGAGAATCGGTCCCCGCCAAACAACGGGATCCGTATCGTCTTCCAAGAGCAAATTTATCGACATGATCTCAATGCCCGTTTTGCTCCTGATCGGATATACACCGAGTTCGCCGGCTGTCGCCTTCTCCCTGATCCCGAATGCTTTCGGGATGGACGGTCCCGTGACATCAGCGTCGAGGACAGCCACATTGAAATTCAGCCGCTTCATGGCGACCGCCAGCATCGAGGTCACCAGGGATTTTCCGACACCGCCTTTGCCGCTGACGACACCGATGACGTTCCTGATCCGGCTCAGCTCGTGCGGGTTCGCTCTGAAATCGTGGAAAGCCTCTTTTCGGTCTGAACAGTTTTCTCCGCATGATCCGCAGTTCTGGTCACAATTTTCACTCATTGATACTGATTCCTTTATAAGTCAATTTTATAAGTCTATTTCGATTCGGTCACCGGTTGACAGGTAGGCAATCTTGTCCGCCATGACAGCCTTCAGCCGCTCGTACGATTCTATACCTGTACAGTGGCACGTGTAAAACATGGCCTCCGACGCGAGCAGATTTTCACCGATTTCCCTAACCGTTTCCGCTGCCTCACTTTGCTGTTTGCCGTGGCTGTAAAGGTGGAAGCCGCCGATAACATAGGTCGGCATGACGCCTCTCAGGGCTTTGAAACGGTCTATTATGTTGACGATCCCTCTGTGCGCGCAGCCGGCGATGAGGAGCGTCTTCTCCCCGCTCCCGATGATCAGGTTCTGCTCGTGGGAAAACGTGTCCCTGGAATACTCTTCTCCCTCCAGTGACAGCAGATTCTCATTGCCGGAAGGCATGAGTCTCTCGCCTTTGACAGCCGAAAACAGTTCGAGCTCATCGTCGATCACATGGCGGTCGCTGCAGAGAACAAAACGCTCATTCGGCCACAGCGTCTTATCCAGGCCAATGTACGTGACCGTATTGTCCGGCCGTCTCGCGTAATACGGTCCAAACGCCTTCTCATGCAGGCAGATGACTGCCTTGTCGTTTTGCTCGAGAAATGTTTTCAAACCGCCGCCATGGTCGTAGTGGCCGTGCGAGATCACAACGATATCCACAGCACCCAAATCGACGCCAAGCGTCGCCGCATTTTTTGCAAACAGGCCGCTGGCACCCGTGTCAAAGAGAATCTTGTGATGATCGGTCTCGATGTAAACGCTGAGACCGT
>DUPJ01000018.1 GCA_012838355.1 Clostridiaceae bacterium | reverse complement strand
TGCCGGCCGGCACGCAAAGCGTGCTGGTTTCGCTTGCCAATACATTTATTCAGGTTGCCATCAACGGCTTCGGTGCGAAGGCGGTCGCCGGCGTGGCCGTGGCCAACCGTGTCGACGGCTTCATCTTTGTCGTGATGAACGCCATCGGGCTTTCCGTGATGACTTTCACCGGCCAGAATATCGGTGCCGGCAAACCGGATCGCGTGCGGCGCGGACTCTATACCGGCGTCGCCATGGTGGTCGGCATGGCGCTCGCCCTCGGCTGGCTCGTGCTTGGCTTTGCACCCAGCATTGTTTCTTTGTTCAATGACGACCCGTACGTCTCGGCTTACACCATACGCATGATGCGCTTTATTTTGCCGTTCTACTTCCTCTTCGGTGTCAACGATGTGATCGGCGGCTTCCTCAGAGGCCGGGGCAAGTCGCTCGTGCCGATGATTGTCAGCCTCGTATTCATGACCGGTTTCCGACTGCTCTGGATCTGGCTTGTAACGCCGGTCTGGTCCAGCATTGACGTTGTCTTCATGGCCTATCCCATATCCTGGGTGCTGACCTTTGTCGTTCTCTTCGTCTATCTCCTCAAAACGTACGGATTGAGAAGTGACCGGCAGGAAGAAAAAACGCTCGACCCCTTGTAGCCGAGCGTTTCACTGGCAAAAAGCGTGTGCCGTAAGCGTCTGCCTTACGCCTTGTCGTCCGGTTCTGCTAACCGCGCTTCCAGCAATGCCTGAATGAGTACGGGATTTGCCCGTCCGGCCGTCTCGCGCATCACCATCCCGATCAGGGACTGCATGGCCTTTGTCTTGCCGCTCCGGTAGTCGTCCGCGACGTTCGCGCGGGCAGTCAGCACCTTGTCCACATACGGCCTGAGCGCGTCCACATCGTTGATCTGCAAGAGATTTTCTGCCTGCACGTAGGCCACGGGGTCAATGTCTGACTCGAGCAGGGCGATCAGGACCTTTTTCGTGGTCGACGAGTTGATCTGCCCATTAGCCTGAAGATCGGCCACGGCGGCCAGCTTCAGAGGATCCGGCAGCGGACGGTCCTTCTGCAGGTTCGGCAGATCCGAAATGAGCAGGTTTGCGACCGTTTTGGCCGATCCGGTGTGCTCTGCGGCTCGTTCAAAATAGTCGGCGATGGCCATTTCTTCGGTCAGGCGCTCGGCATCGTATGCCGAGATGCCGTAGTCCTTGATGTAGCGAGCTTTGCGGGCATCGGGAAGTTCAGGTATCTCGCGGGCGAGTGCGTCGATTTCTTTTGCGGTCAGGTGAATCGGGACCAGGTCCGGATCCGGGAAATAGCGGTAATCGTCGGCATCTTCCTTGGTGCGCATGGCATACGACTGCCCCGTTTTATCGTCAAACCGCCGCGTTTCCTGAATGATTTCAGCGCCTGCTTCAAGCAGTTCGGTCTGGCGTTTGAATTCGCTTTCGATCGCCTTGGCCACAAAGGCAAAGCTGTTCAGATTCTTCATTTCAGAGCGTGTGCCGAGTGTCGCGTCACCTTTTTTCCTGACAGACACATTGACGTCACAGCGCATTTCACCTTCCTGCATGCGGGCGCGCGTCACGCCGGTATAGATCAGGATGGCACGAAGTTTTTTCAGAAACTGAACCGCCTCATCGGCCGAGCGGAGATCCGGTTCGCTGACGATCTCAATGAGCGGCACACCGCAGCGGTTGCAGTCGACCAGAGTTCCTTGTCCCTCCAGATGGATCAGCTTGCCGGCATCCTCTTCCAGGTGGATCCGCGTCAGCTCAATGCGTCTGGCACCGTCCTTCGTTTCGATATCGACATGACCGCCCGTGACGATCGGCATCTGGCTCTGCGAAATCTGGTACGCTTTCGGCAGGTCGGGGTAGAAGTAGTTTTTGCGGTCCATGCGCGAGAAGTGATTGATTTGTCCGTTGACAGCCAATCCGGCCTTGACGGCAGATGTGACGACGTCCCGGTTCATCACCGGCAGCGTGCCGGGCAATGACGTGCAGACTTCACACGTCTGCTCGTTCGGTTCAGGGTTTTCCCGTATCTCACAGAAACAGAAAATTTTCCGCGCTGTACTCAGTTCAACGTGGACTTCGAGTCCGATGACGGCTTCGTATTCGTTCATGAGCGTACCTCTTCAACTGCGATGCCGGCACGGTAGAGGAGCGGTTCCGTAAACCGGCTGCCGATGAGCTGCATGCCGATCGGCAAGCCGCTTTCGTCTCGGCCAACGGGGAGCGAAAGCGCAGGGAGGCCCGCCAATCCGATCGGCACCGTGTAAATATCATTCAAATAGAGCTGAACCGGATCCGTGATGCCCTGACCGAGCGGCCAGGCGGTCACGGGAGCAACCGGCGCCAAAAGCACAGACACCGATTCAAACGCACGCTTGAACTCTTCGGCCAGGAGCGTGCGGACAAGCTGCGCCTTGCGGTAATACGCATCGTAATAGCCGGAACTGAGTGCAAACGTACCGAGCATGATGCGGCGTTTTACCTCAGGCCCGAAGCCCTCGCTTCTCGACTTGATATAAATGTCTTCCAGCGTGGTCGTATCCGCTGGCCGGAAGCCGTAGTGGATTCCGTCGAAACGGGCCAGATTCGAGGACGCTTCCGCCGATGAAATCAGCACATAGGCCGGCAGGGCCAGCTTCAGGGAGGGCAGATGCACTTCCTTCAGCGTCGCACCGAGCGACACCAGTTTGTCCGCGGTATCGAGAATTGCTTTCCGGATCGACGGCTGGAGGCCGTCACCGAAGAACTCGGCGGGCAGCCCGAAGGTCAATCCCTTGACGCCTTTCTCAAGGTCTTCAGTGTAATCGGCGCTGACGGCGAGACTCGTTGTGTCGCGCGGATCGCGGCCGGCCAGAACGCTCAGTACGAGTGCGTTATCCCGCACATCCTGCGTGATCGGCCCGGCCTGATCGAGGGATGAGGCGAACGCGACAATGCCCTGTCGCGAGACGAGGCCGTAGCTCGGCCGCAGTCCCGTGACGCCGCAAAATGCGGAGGGCTGCAAAATAGAACCGCCCGTATCCGATCCGATTGCGAACGCAGCCTGACCGCTCGCCACGGCTGCAGCCGATCCGCCCGAGCTGCCGCCCGGCACCCGTGTCAGATCGACCGGGTTTTTCGTCGGACCGAAGTAGCTTGTCTCGGATGTCTGTCCCATGGCAAATTCATCCATGTTTGTCTTGCCGAGCAGGACCATGCCGGCTTCGTTCAGACGATCGGCGATGGTGGCACTGTATGGCGGGACAAAATGCTCAAGCATTTTCGATGCACACGTTGTGCGGATCCCCCGCGTGCAGATGTTGTCTTTCAGGGCACCGGGGACGCCATCCAGAAGGGATGCTGTTTGTCCTTTGGCCCTCCGCTCGTCGTTTTTTCTGGCGGCAGCGAGTGCCTCTTCGCCCGTGACCGTTATGTAAGCGCCAATCTCAGGATCACTGTCATTTATAACGGAGAGATAATGACCGGTCAGTTCTTCCGATGTGAAGTCTTTGGCCGACAATCCGGCTGCCTGTGCGCGAATCGTCATGTGTCTGAAATCAGCGATCATTCTAATACCTCGGGAACAAAGAAGCAGCCGTTCTGACTGGCCGGCGCATTTTGCAGCAGTTCATCTCTGGTAAGGCCGGTTGTTTTGGTGTCGGCATCCTGGTAGACATTTTCGGCGCCCCAGAGCGAGACGGTTTCGGAGATGCCGCTTGTGTCGACAGTCTGCAGCTCCGAAGCCAGATCGAGCAGCTGGCTGAACGCTTCGCCGTAGGCACCGACTTCGGACGGCAGCAGCTGAATTCGGGCCAGACGAGCCACGTGTTCCAGGTCAAAGACAGGTGCCTGTCTGCCGGCCGCCGTTATCTCCGCCATCAGGCCGGCTTCTCCGGTCAGCGCAAGAAAGAGCGTATCAAGTTGCTCCTGGTCAACCAGGCCGGGGGCTCCGGTCAGCGGATCGGAGGCATCCTTGATCTTGGGGAAGGCGATCACCTCGCGCAGGTTCTGCTCGCCCAGAATCAGCATGACGAGGCGGTCAAGGCCGAAGGCAAAGCCGCCGTGCGGCGGTGTACCGTAGCGAAAGGCATTCAGCATAAAGCCGAATCGCCCTTCGATTTCCTCGTCCGAAAAGCCGAGCGCGCTGAACACGGCGTGCTGAATCCGGCTGTCATGGATCCGGATGCTGCCGGAGCCAAGCTCGGTGCCGTTCAGCACCACGTCGTACGCCTGCGACCGCACGCGTTCAGGCTCGCTGACGAGGAACTCGAGATCGTCCGGATACGGCATGGTAAACGGATGGTGCTGGGCGGTGTAGCGCTTCTCTTCTTCGTTGTATTCGAACATGGGGAAGTCCGTGACGATGACGAAACGAAATTCGTTCCGAATCAGCTGCCGCCGTGCGGCGATCTCCTGTCTCAGAAGTCCCGTCACCTTGCGCACGACGTTGAGCCGGTCAGCCGAGAAGACGACAAAATCGCCCGGTTTGGCGGAAACCTCCGTGAGTACGCGCATCAGTTCGTCTGTCGACATGAATTTGGTCAGGATCGAATAGATTTCTCCATCGGGACGCCAGGCAATCCAGGCCATGCCCTGTGCACCGTTGTCGATGGCGAAACGGGTCAGGCTTTCAATATCGGATCTCGGCATGTCGGCTGCATCCGGGATGCGGATCGCACGAACAACACCGCCGGCTTCGATCGCCCGCCTGAAAACGGAAAAACCGGACGTGCAGAGCTGCTCCGTGAGATCGACGACCGGCAGATCAAAGCGCAGATCCGGTTTGTCGGTCCCATAGCGGTCCATGGCATCCTGCCAGGTCAGACGCAGAAACGGCTCCGCTAACGTGTTGCCCGCGGCGGCCTGCACGACGTATTTGAAGAGGCGTTCTAAAAGTTCCAGGACATCTTCCTGCTCGACGAACGACATTTCGAGGTCCAGCTGCGTGAACTCCGGCTGTCGGTCGGCTCGCAGGTCTTCGTCGCGGAAACAGCGCGCAATCTGATAATACTTGTCGACACCGCCGACCATCAGGAGCTGCTTGAATAACTGCGGCGACTGGGGAAGGGCATAAAAGTGACCGGGGTGGACGCGGCTTGGCACAAGATAGTCCCGCGCGCCTTCCGGTGTGCTTTTTGTCAGCATCGGCGTCTCAACGTCGATGAAGCCTTCTTTGTCCATGAATTCGCGTATGGTCTGCGCCACTTTGTGGCGTACGCGCAGATTTCGCTGCATGCGCGGACGGCGCAGATCGAGAAAACGGTATTTCAGCCGCAGCTCCTCGCGCACGCTTTGTCCGTCGTCCGGATTGAATGGAAGCGTCGCGGCCTGCGACAGAATCTCAGCCTCGACGACCCGGATTTCAATCGTGCCCGTCACGATTTTCGGATTTACCGTTTCCGGATCACGGCGCGTCACGGGTCCTTTCACGGCCAGAACAGACTGTGTTCTGACGCGCTCGAATGCCGCAAAGGTGCGTTCATCCGACAGCTCAATATTGGCGACCACCTGAAGTACCCCCTCTTTATCGACCAGGTCGATAAAGATGACGCCGCCCATGTCGCGTTTCGTTTGTACCCAGCCGCAACAGACGACATCTTTGCCGATGTCGTCTTCGCGCAGGAGGCCACAGTAATGTGTACGTTTCAACGTGCAGTTCCTCATTCGTTCAAAAATCGCAAGACAGTCTGAATCTGTTATACAGAATCAGGGCGGCAATTTCAATTTTCGTCTGTCGTTCCGGGCAGAAGCCGGGTCATCAGCCGTGCCAGAAACAGGCGTTCATCGTCCGTCAGCGGCGCAAAAAAACGCTCGTTCACATCATCATAAACGGACCGGACATGTGCCTGCAAGGCAGCACCGGCTGCCGTAAGCGTGACATAGTTCGTGCGCCACTCGCGCTTTCGTTTAATCCATCCAAGCGTTTCCATTTTGGTCAGCATCTGCGTAATATTGCCTTCGGACACATAAAGCGACCGTGCGAGTACCTGCTGTGTAAGCGGAGTATCCGCCGAAAGAAAGGAGAGGATCTCCCATTGCGATGCGGAAATATTCTCCGCTTTCAAAGCAGCCTGCAGTTCAGCAACACTTAAGCGGTAAACATGCCCGGTTGTGAGCAGCAGATCCGTGTCAGCCGGGACTTCAGTTTGCGGGCGTGCAGCGACAGGTGAAAGTACATCGGAGCGGGGTTCGGACAGCCTAGTCGTCTTGGCTTTGCTTGTCGGTTTAGATATTGATTCAGGTGGTGCAGTCTTTTTCTTTTTGACTTTAGCGCTGGCTGCATTCATGGCAATATCCGGTTTTTCGGCTTTTTTGGAGCGCCCCGCTTTTTTTGTTTTCTCAACCGCAGACGCAGTTTCCGGCAGTTTTTCTTTAGCCTTCAGAGTATCCTTGGGTTTATTCTTGACTTTGTCTTTCGTTTTGCCCTTGTCTTTTTGTTTGTCTTTACCTTTGGCCTTATTCTTAACTTTGTCCTCTGCCTTGTCTTTTTTCTTTGCCATGCGAGCGCTCCTTATCTGCCATGCGGGGGTTCAGTCGGCTCTGCCGAATCTGGCAATGCGGTCGGCAGGCGAAGTGAATTGAGCAATAAGTTTAACATACAAATAGTGTGCGAGGCGGGACGGAAGGGGCAGGATCACGAAATTTCAAACGACTGCACAAACTCAAGCGTCTCCAGAATTTCATTGGGTGAAAGCTGCGTTTTCAGATTGCTGGCGGTCGATCTGAGGCCAAGATGTGCGGTGCTTTGGTGTTTGCCCTCGTCATCCTGTTCGTCAAAGAGCAACTCTGAAGTAATGATGCGGTATCGGTTTGACTTCAGTATTCGTTCGATGGACTGCAAATTTGAGGGCGATCCGTCGAAGACGACTGTGACATCGCATTTGCGTCTGTCTTTAATAAGAACATCTTCGAGTTTAGAGACGACCCGGAGGATCAGCAGGATCACGAGCGTGCCGACAACACCCTCATATATGTAACCGGCACCGATGGCGATGCCGATGCAGGCGACACTCCAGAGCGTGGCGGCGGTTGTCAGCCCGTGTACAGTGTCCTTGCCTTTCAAAATGGTGCCTGCTCCGAGAAAACCGATTCCGCTTAATATCTGGGCCGCCATCCTGGCCGGATCGATATCGGGAGACGAGGCGAGAAAATGATTTTTCATCCTGATGCCTATATACATGATGAGGGCAGAAGCGACGCAGACGATGACGTGTGTGCGCAGACCGGCCGGCCGGTTTTTGCGTTCGCGGTCAAATCCGATGACGGCCGAGCAAATCATGGCGACGGTCAGCAATAGTAAGAAATGAAGCCCTTCCAGAACTACAGGCGGCATGTCTGTCTCCTTTCGATGGTTGAGCTGAAAATACGAACAGTGTCCGCGTCGAATGACAGGCATTCATTATACACGCTAAGTTAATTGTGTCGGCATAATGTGCATAATTAATGGTTGTTACTTTCCTTTGCCATAAATCGGCTCGGCTGGTCGCCGTACAAGATCTTGTCGGTTTCTCGGGCTTGCATTCGCGTTTCGGCGTCGAAATCTCACAGACCGCGGCATGATGAAGGATACAAAAAAGCGGGGCGCTTCCTGATGCCTGGGGAAGACGCCGGCCGCTTCTGTGACTGCAAGGTGTTATGCCTGGACGTGGCCGACCGACGCGAGATAGATCACAAATTCATCAGTACCGTCGACCTGAACGAGTGCATCCATAAGCTCCTGGTCGTACGCCGCTATACCGCATACGCCAAGCCCTGTGCTCTGTGCCGCCATGTAGAGGTTCTGGCAGACATGTCCCGCATCAAGGGCAATCACCTTCACGGACGCTTCGCTGTAGCGCCACTCCATGCGCCAGGGGATCGTTGTCCAGATGAATGAGCAGGGTGCTTTGGCAACGAAGAGCTGCCGGTACACGGCTTTCGCAAATTGATCCGTATAATCGTCCGGCGTGTAAAGAAAAACGAGTGCGTGTTCCAGCGGACGGTAGAGGTAGATGCCGGCCTCAAGGCCTGTTACATCGCGGACCGCGAGATACGTTTCGAGTGCGTGGCGGTTTCCGGCGGACGGTACATTGCGCCAGGCCGATTTGTCGTCTCTGACCTTGCGTACGCCCTGCGTGGCCCAGAGAAGGTAGGACAGCTCATGCATGGTCAGCGGGCGAGGCGCATACTTGCGCACGCTTTTTCTGGCCGCGACGAGTTCTGAGAAGGGAAGCTGAAGTTCTCCCACATTGTGCTGCCAGTCCGGCAGTCTGATCAGGGGGATATCCTCCGGCAGCGGTTTTTGCAGGGGCGGCATCGGTTCGCCGCGGGATTGAGCCGTCTGGGCGAGATCGACCGTCTTTCGCATTTTGTCTTTCAGCATTTCTCTCAATGCGAGACGTTCATTTGTCATAATAACTCCTTTTGTTTCAGGTGCAGGCGATCAGCGGTA
>DUPJ01000017.1 GCA_012838355.1 Clostridiaceae bacterium | reverse complement strand
TGGGAACTTCCGTCGGTGCTGCTGTGGGAACTTCCGTCGGTGCTGCCGTTGCCGCCGTCGTGGGTTCTGCAGTCACCGATGCGGTTGGACTCTCTGTACTACTTTCCGTTGTACCGATTTCCGGTATGCCCGGGCTGAAGGATATCAGCCCCATAAACATAAGAATCATCAAGAGAATTGCCAGAACTGCCTTTTGCATTTTGTTATCCTCCTATCAAGAGTAAAGGTATGACAGTCAGCGGCCGCAAATGCTCCCTCGTTTGTTGTTAATTTCTCAGGTATCCCTCCTTCCCTTTGATGTTTTGCCTGCAGGCATGTGAATCTGAACATCCTATTACCGTGCAGGCCAATTGCGAAAACTTCAGCTGCGTGCAATCCGACTATTCGCCGTACAGCGAAATGGTGATGGTTCTGCCCACCTCGGGATCGCTCAGATAACGGATAAAATCGATCGTGACCGGTGAGTCATCCGCCGTGTAGAAGGCGACGACACAGTCGCTAATCCCCTCACCTGGATTAACATCCTGAAAAAAAGCAGCGCCTTCCGGCAGTTCATACATGTCCAGCGGCATGTCGTTCTGGTTCGCATATACGTCGAGGGCCCAGTATGGCGACATGGCTTCATTGCTGTTGTTAAAAAAATCAAAGGTTATCTGAAAATAGGATTCATCCGTTTCCGGATCGTATGTTGCTTCCCAGCCGGTCACCATGATGGACACATCACTGATCTGAACTTCCTCCTCCAGACCGAACTCGCTGTAGTCGGCTTCGCTATCGTAAAAGTCGTGTGAATACCATTCCCCGGAAATCATGTCAAAATCATTGACTTGCGTTCTTAGTCCTTCAGGCCCGACGAAGTCGACAAAGACACGTCCATACTGAAACCACTCTGCATCAAACATATTGAACAGGTCGTTGCTGAAGGCATCGTAATCAAGCGGTTCACTTTCTGACTGAGGCTCGATGACGATGATCATGAGGTTGAAATTATATTGATTGTCAATCTCGCCAAACAGCAGATGATCCGACCAGACCGCCAATTCCGCCTTGACGGCATCAAGCAGCGTGGATCCCGGTGTCACCAGATCTGACGGTTCCGGAGCTGGCTCCGTTTCACGTGGCCTGAGGCCGATTGCCTGTACAGGAACGGCAGCCAGTGCCACAACGAGCATAAAAGCCAAGGCGGCTCGCAAATATTGTTTTTTCTTGGAAAACTCACGTTTCATTATTCTGTCCTCCTTAATCGGGAGACCGTGTCCTCCTGACAGGAACATGGTCAGCCTGCCAATTATTCTGATCCATTATATCGCATATATATTCGGTTTTTGTGTTCATTCAATACAGCCGGAGGCCCGGGCTGTCGTTTTCGCTAAAAAAATGGCAAAAACTGTTACCGAAGTTCGATCGGACATCGAGGCGATCGACTATGCTTTAACTTACGCAATGCGTCAAGGAGGGTTTCCTATGAGACCGATTTGGACCGGCACCATATCCTTCGGACTTGTGAACATTCCGGTCAGCCTGATCGGCGCCGAAGAGACGAAAGAACTGTCATTCAGCCTGATGGACTCGAAAGACCACGCCAAAATCAGGTACCAGCGAATCAATGCCGACACGGGCAAGGAAGTTGCCTGGGACCAGATCGTCAAATATTACGAATTCCCGGATGGTTCATATGTGACAGTGACCGACGAGGACTTTGCCAAAGCCGATCCCAAATCATCCAAGGCGGTTGAGATCGAGGCGTTCATTGATGCGGCGGAGCTGAGCCCCCTATATATAGAAAAGCCGTACTTTATCAAACCGAACAAAGGCGGTGACAAAGCGTACGCTTTATTGCGCGATGCCATGGCTGAAACGGGACAGGTCGGAATCGGCAAAGTCACGATTCGAACGCGCCAGAGCCTGTGTGCGATCATGCCGCAGGAAAAGGGTCTCGTCCTGCTCATGCTTCGCTTTGCATCGGAACTGCGCAGTATCGAAGCACTGAACCTTCCAGACACCGTAAAAAAAGCCAGAATCACGAAGAAAGAGCTGGATCTCGCTGTCTCGCTGATCAAGAATTTGAGCGTGGCCTGGAATCCCGAAGACTACAAAGATGAATACAGTGAGGCCCTCATGGCGCGCATCGAGGCGAAAAGCCGCGCCAAAGGGAAACCCTTGCCGGATGAACCTGAAGTCGACCGCAAGCCGTCCAAGGTCGTCGACCTCATGGCACTGCTGAAGCAGTCCGTGGAAGCGAAAAATGCAGCAACAGTTCAGTCGAAGGCAAAGACAAGTGAACGCAGACCAAAAAAGAAGACATCGTGATGGCACTCGAGACATACCGAAAAAAGCGGAATTTCGATAAGACCGGCGAACCGGCCGGTGACGCCAGACCATCCGGTCCGTCACTTCGTTTCGTCGTACAGCTGCACGACGCTTCAAGGCTCCATTATGACTTTCGCCTCGAATGGGATGGCGTACTCCTGTCCTGGGCAGTGCCGAAAGGTCCAAGCTATAATCCCAAAGATAAACGGCTGGCCGTCCATGTGGAAGACCATCCGCTGGAGTATCGCACGTTCGAAGGCATTATCCCCGAAGGTGAATATGGCGGCGGTACGGTTATGGTCTGGGATGAAGGCACGTGGGAACCGCAGGTCGAGATGCCGGCCGCTCTGGAAAACGGTTCACTGAAATTTTACCTGTCCGGCCAGCGCCTCAGAGGCCGCTGGGCACTCGTCCGCATGAAGCCGAAGGCGGGGGACGACAACAGCTGGCTCCTGATCAAGGAGAAAGATGAGCATGTTCAGCCGGAAAGCGGTATAGAAACGTATGATACTTCCGTCGTCACAGGCCGCACCCTGCGGGAAATCGCGGAAGCCGATGCCGTGAGTGACGATCTGCCGGCCGGACCGCTTCCGTTCAGCGAGACGGAGATCATGCTGGCTAAACTGTCTGATCGCGTCCCGGGCGGCGATGAGTGGCTTCATGAAATCAAATTTGACGGGTACCGCATCACCTGCTTCGTCGAAAACGGCGCGGCACGATTCATGACAAGGAGCGGACTCGATTGGACAGACAAGTTCAAGTCGATCGCCGGCGCCATCGCCGTGTGGGATCCCGGCAACATCGTCGTGGACGGCGAAATGGTCGTCTTTGATGAGGCCGGCAGGAGCGATTTCCAGCGTCTTCAAGCTGCCATGAAAGATCCGTCCGACCACGCATTGCATTATGTTTTGTTCGACTGTCTCGCCATTGGCTCGACCGACTTGAGAAAGCGGCCGCTTCTCACCAGAAAAGCGCTGCTTGAAGCGCGCGTCAAAGACGCGCCGGCGGAGATTTTGTTCAGTTTCCATCAGATTGGCCACGGACAGACTGTTTTTGAGAGTGCCTGTTCTGCCAATCAGGAAGGCATTATCTCGAAGCATGTCGACGCCGCCTATCGCGCCGGCAGAAGCGACCGCTGGCTTAAGATAAAATGCGACCGCCGCCAGGAATTCGTCATCGGCGGGTATACGACCTCAGTGAAAAGCCGAACGGGACTTTCTTCCCTGCTGCTCGGCATTCATGACGATGCGGGGCTCACATACGTCGGCCGTGCGGGCACAGGTTTTACAAATGATAGTGCGGCTGAGCTGCTGCAGGCATTCAAATCGATCACGCGCAAAACGAGTCCGTTTGCAAAAGAGATCCCCGCGCGCCGCCATGAAACCATTACCTACGTAAAGCCAGCGATGCTGGCTGAAGTCAGATACGCCGAAATGACAGATGACGGATTGCTGCGTCATGCGTCGTTCAAAGGTGTGCGCCGGGACAAGCTTCCCGAAAATATTGTTCTGGAAACACGAAAGGCAAAAAAGGCAAGCGAAACGGTTGACGGCAATCTTCCACGGTACGGAGACATCACGCTCACATCGCCGGACAAAATCGTATATCCGGAAGCGGGGTTGACAAAAAAGGATGTCGCCGACTACTACTGGGCAGTGAAAGACCGTATTCTGCCGTATCTGCAAAACCGTCCGCTGACGCTGATCCGCTGTACTGACGGCATAGGCGATCATTGTTTTTTTCAAAAACATATGAATCATGCGATATCCGGCATGTCGGAATTCCCTTTTACGGAAAATGACGGCGACAAAGCAAAAGCGATGATCATAAAAGACGCCGCCGGCCTGATTGGTGCCGTCCAGATGGGGGCTGTTGAATTTCACGTCTGGGGTTCCGCCGCAGACCATTTGGAAACGCCGGATATGCTTGTTTTTGACCTCGATCCCGATGAAGGCATGGATATCGGTGATCTGAGACAGGGTGTCAGGGATCTGAAAGGGGTGCTGGACGATGCCGGCTTGATCTCGTTTCTGAGAACGAGCGGCGGCAAGGGTTACCATATAGTCGTGCCGCTTCAGCCGTCTGCCGACTGGCCGCGAGTCCGCGACACGGCCAAATCCGCCGCCGACATCATGGAAGCCGCATGGCCTGACCGCTATACGTCCAATATGCGAAAGGCCAACCGCAAAGGACGCATTTACATCGACTGGGTGCGAAACGGGCGCGGCGCCACATCGGTCTCCAATTTCTCGCTTCGAAGCCGGCCAGGTGCGCCGATTGCCTGGCCGCTGCGCTGGTCGGATCTTGCGAAAATCCTGCCGGCCGATGTCACCTTAGCCAATCACCGTTCGTATCTGAAGACATTGAGCGGCTGGAGCGACTTTTTTGCGCAGCCGCAATCGCTGAAACAGACTACGGAGCCGTGATATACATTTCGAGCCCTTCGTACTTTGTCTTCTTGATTCCCGCCACCTTCATCAGATCTGCCGTTTTCTCAAACGGCCCGTTGCTTTCGCGGTAGCGGATAATGGCCCGGGCAGTCGCCGGGCCGATGCCGGGAAGTGTGATCAGCAGCGGTTCGTCCGCCGTGTTGATATTGACCTTGCCGTCGGGTGTGCCCGGCAGCGGCTGTACCAGAGCGGCAAGCTGGGGATTTTCCACCAGCTCATCACGGGTTGGAATATAAAACATCTGGTGCGCCATTACACGCATGGCCAGATTAATATGTTCCGACGCCGCCTCTTCTCTCAGACCGCCGGCATCGGCGACCACATCGGCCAGAATCGTTCCGTCGGGGACGTAGTAAAGACCCGGCAGATAAACGGCTCCCGTGAGATAAACGGGAAAGTGCTCGCGCGCATCGACCGTCAGTACGGAATGAAATGTTTCGACCGCCGTATCTTCCGCTGCTGCCGGCATCGTTTCAGTGACAATGGTCAGCTCGGGCGGTCTCTCACGCGGCCAGAATAGCCAGACGGGAACAGATAGCAGAATGACAAGGGGAAGCAGCCACAGCTTGGACAATTTCGCTTCGGATACGGACTGTTTGGTTTTCATGACTTATCTTTGCCCGAAAAAAAGCCGCGGCCAGGATAAATAAAACGTCGGCAACCGACAGTGGCTGTCGCTTGCCGACACCATGACGCAGATGCTTAAGCCAGATTGCGGTCAGGCCGCCTGCTCAGATGGCAGAGCCGACACTATCCTCCGGTTTCGTCTCAGACGGTTTCGGTCGGGCCTGCCAGAGTTTTTCAAGTTTATAGAAGTCGCGTTCCTCTGCCATGAACAAGTGCACCACCACATCGCCGAAATCAAGCAGAATCCAGCGTCGTGACGCTTCGCCTTCCGTGTGATGCGGTGTGAGGTCTTGCTCCTCCTTCAATTTGAACAGAATTTCATCAGCCAGCGTTTTCAGATGCGTCACGTTGCTTCCCGTAGCAATCACGAAATAGTCGGCCAAAACGGTCTTTCCCTCAACGGTTATCGTCTCGATGTCCTTAGCATTCTTCTCTTCCAGGATGGCCGCAATGCGCAGAGCCAGCGCATGCTGTTTCGATGTTTCACTTTTTGTTTCGTTCAAATCGGTTCTCCTTTTTAGCAGTCGATGATTTATTTGCATTCGTTGTTTATGATGGTGTTTTTTCTGTCGTCCGGCTGGCTTCACCCGGTTTGAAATGCGTCAGTGTCAGCTTGGCTGCCCGCGTCAGCGGATGCACATCCTTTTTGTTTCGCCTCAATGCCATAAATACTTCAGCGAGGCAGCGCTCCATGGCTAGGTCCAGGTCCGTATCCGCGGCATCACGGATCGCTTTCAGGTTTTTGAACGGCCGTCCGTATTCGATCTTATCTGCCAGATAAATGATCTGATCGAGACGAGTCATCAGGCCGCGGCTCGTGGTGTGGTAAAAAATCGCAGCCAGGACGTCCCGGTCCGTGATGCCGAGATATCGCCTGGCATAATAGGAACCGGCAGGTCCGTGTGCCACATCGTCATTGGCCACACCCAGATAGCCCGCCCGTTTCGCGTACTTGCGCTGTGTGCCGAGCGGAAGGTGCTTGGCGCAATCGTGGGCTATACCGGCCAGTGCCGCCTGACGGACGTCCAGATTATGTATGCGGGCCAGCCGGATCGCATACCACATGACATTCAGCGTATGGACCCGACGCTTCTGCGGCAGGAGCGGCCAGATGGCCGTCTCCAACTCCAGAAGTCTGGCCCAGGTGTCGTCATCAAGCGCTGCCGCCTCTGCGGCAAAATCGTAGATGCGGTTGGTGCTGATGAATTCGTGCACGGCCGGCGGAAGACTGTCCCTGACTTGTCCGTCCTGCTGAAGCCTCTCCCGCAAGGCGGTAGACGATACGTCCGTCGGCTTCATCTTGAAAAACTTGATCTTGGCATCGTACTTTTCCCGAATCCGGTCAGCCTGTTTCAGCGCATCTTCTTCGCTCGTATCGCCGCGCAGGGCGAGGAAGAGCCGCACCTCCTTCAGGAGTGCTTCCGGCTGATGCCATGTCTCAATCGAAAACAGTACATCGGACCCGGCGATCAGATCAAACTTCACAGCTTTGCTTTCGCGGCTGTACGTCCGGCGCAGATGACGGACCGTCTCCAGCGTGTAGTCAATGCCGCCGTGCGCGATCTCATCATCCCTCAATTCAGCGTAACTCAGATCTGCTGTGCCGAGCCTGACCATCTCATAGCGGTAGGCGGCAAATGAGAGCCGCCTTTTCTTGTGCGGCGGCGTGCCGACCGGCATGACCAGAATGCGGTCCAGCTTGCCGCTTTCCCATGCGGCTTTCAAAACAGCGCGATGCCCGTTATGAAAGGGATCAAAAGTACCGCCGTAAATGCCGATGCGCACGCGCTACGCTCCGGCCAGAAAGGCTTCAATGAACGGGTCGATTGCTCCATCCATGACACCGTCAACATCACCGGTTTCCATATTCGTGCGATGGTCCTTCACCATCGTATAAGGACAGAATACGTATGACCGGATCTGACTGCCCCAGGCGTTGTCCATCACGTCGCCCTTCAGATCTTCGATACGGTCCAGGTTCTTCTGTTTTGCCAGCTGATAAAGCTTCGCCTTCAGCATATCCAGGGCCGTTTCCCTGTTCTGGATCTGAGACCGTTCGTTCTGGCACGCCACCACGATGCCGGTCGGCAGATGTGTCAGACGCACAGCCGACGAGGTTTTGTTGACATGCTGGCCGCCGGCGCCGGACGAACGGTAGGTATCGACTTTGAGATCCTCTGAACGGATGTCAATCTGAATCGAACTGTCGAGTTCCGGCAGCACTTCGACGGAGGCAAATGACGTATGGCGCCTGCCCGATGAGTCAAACGGCGAAATTCGCACCAGCCGATGCACGCCGTGTTCAGAGCGCATATAGCCGTAAGCATTCTCGCCGTCCAGCTTGAACGACACGCTCTTGATGCCCGCTTCCTCACCATCCTGATAATCCAGGACCGAAAGCGCAAAGCCCCTCGACTCGGCCCAGCGCGCGTACATGCGGTACAGCATTTCACACCAGTCCTGTGCCTCCGTGCCGCCGGCTCCGGCGTGCAGTGTCACAAGCGCATTGCTTGCATCATGTTCGCCAGTCAGGAGCGTCTCCAGTGTCATCTGGTCGACCATTTCCTCCAGCTCAGCCAGCTTCACGCCAACGTCTTCAGCGATCTCGGGATCGTCTTCCTCGCTGCCCAGTTCAAGCAGCAGGAGCAAATCTTCATACCGGGACTGCACCGCTGCATAGCGGTCGATGCGATCCTGCAAATGTTTCATTTTCGTCTGAACTTTCTGCGCGTTTTCGATGTCCTGCCAGAAATCCGGCTCGGCTGCACGCGCCTCCAGTTCAGCTGCCTGATCGCGCATGCGCGCAACATCGAGTGCTTCGCCCAGACGTGCGATCGGTGCTTTCATTTGAGCAATCGCCTGATTGTAACGGTCATATTCCAGCATGAAATCCTCTTATTTCGGTTTTAACGGTTGTTCGACCTGGGCCTTGCGCACCAGCAGTTCGTACCAGACACCCGCCAGTTTGGCCCGCGACAGTATTTCCCAGGCAAACAGGAAGCCGCCGATCAGGGCGACACCGTACGTGCTGTTGTTCGCCAGCGGTGTAAACCACATATCGAGCAGCATGAAGGCAGCGGTCAGCATGACAACGGATGACGCAATCTGCAAACGCATGCCGCGCCCCAGCAGATAGCTCTGCTGCATCGACTTGCCGATCGAGCCGCCAAACTTCAGCATTTCCGGCGGCACAAAGAAAAAGGCAGATATGAAGATGAGGTACGGGATCAGAAAAAACGGTGACGAGATCAGATACACGAGCGCAGCCAGTACCTGAAACACGATGATGCGCAGCCAGGTCTGCAAGGGAATGCGACCGCCAGCTGAGGCATTCGCAGTCAGAAAATGCCGCAGGTAATCAATGCCCGCGATCATGCCGATGAAGCGCGCCAGTACCTGCATTCCGATGAAGTTCCAATGCCCCGATTCAAGCTGCGGCAGCGTCCCTTGTCCCTCTGCGAACTGCAGCAAGCGCTGCAAGAGCCCGGAAAAATCGGAATCGGCAAACGGAACGAGAAATCCGGCGGCAAAAATGGCCACAAGCAGAACGAACCAGAGGCGCACGCGCTGTTCCGGTTTCACGTCATAAAATTTCAGGGCCTTGCCTACTGTTAGAAAGTTCATCGTCCTCCCAAGGTTAACACACGCAATAGTCGTGTCAACGCCGTGCTGTTACGGTTAAAGCCGGCAACAAGCCGGTCCCGCGAAACACAAGACGCCTGATTCATTATATTGGTTTTGTCAATTCTTTACGCCGGCCGCATCGACACGATTTATCGATTCCTTGCCGCTGTTCGCCAGCTTATACGTCTGACCGGCGACGTATTGCCGGTACATGTCGTCGTTCATGCCGCCATGCCGGATCAGATCGGCATAAAAATGTCCGCTTTGCTTGACTGTTCGCACCTGCGTCTCATAATCGCAGTGAACGAGACCGAAGCGTGCCGACTCCCCTTCTTTCCATTCGAAATTGTCGATAAAGCACCAGTGATAGTAGTGACTGATCGGCAATGCAGATTTCGACACCAGTTCAAGATGCTCCGCGATATAGCGCGCTCTGAAACGGTCATCGTTATCGCATGTGCCGTTCTCGGATATGCGGATCGGCACAGGCATCATGGCAAAGCATCGCTCACAGCACTCGATCAGGCCGGGCGGATATATCTCCCAATTCAGGTCGTTGACGGGTGTACGCGGCGGCAATGTGCCGCGCCACAGCCGTACATGACTTTGCGAGTAATAATTAAGCGCGATGAAGTCAGCGTACTGCCCGCGCTTCACATGTCCGAGATTGCGAAACGGAAAGCGAAACTGTCCCGTAAAACAGGCGCGAGCCAGACCGTCCTGAAATAAAAAGCGCTGCAGCGAGGCGGACAGCCGGTCAACAATGCTTTTGCGAAACGGTGTGAAAACCCGCATGCTGTGCGCAAACGAGACGTGCGATGCGCCAAAGCCCGCCTCGCTGCGGACGCGGTGAATCAAACTGTAAGCCGAGATGTGTGCTTCTATGAACACATTCATGACGCGGATCATCTTGAAAAACGACGTTTCCTCCGGCGGCCATTCACCGGACAGGTAGCCCATGGAAGCAAAAACATTCGGCTCATTCAAGGTTATGTAGTCGGAACACAGGTCGCCCAGCCGAGCCAGACAGCGCTCAATAAAGCGCAGGTAAAAGCCAATGTTTTCTCGCTTCGCAAAACTTCCTTTCGCCTCAAACCAGAGCGGATGACTGAAATGGTAAAACGTGATCAGCGGGGTGATGCCCAGATTTTTCAGATACAAAAGCTCTTCCCGGTAATGCTGCAGGACCTCGTCCGAAAAAACACCTTCTTCTGGCTCGATCCGGGCCCATTCCAGCGACATGCGGTAATCCCTGATATTGAGTGAAGCCAGCAGGTCGGCATCCTCCCGAAAAAGCCTGTAATGCTGGGTGGCTCTGCTGACATCACTGCCGTCTTTTATCTTGCCTTCGGCTGAGAATGCGTTCCAGTTTGAGCCAGCGTCTCCGCCTTCGATCTGAGTCGAGGCCGTCGCCACGCCGAGCCGAAAATCCTTTTTCAGCGAAAAATTCATAAATTTCTCCTTTATCTCGTCGTACGCTGAAATCTTGATCACGCGCCTCATCTGATTCTCTCTGTTAGGCCTCTCGATGTCCAGCCGTACCGCCGCGCCTTGCTGATTGCCAATCGGCAACTGCCGGTCCAGGTTAAGGCAAAACAGCCTGCACGCTGCTTTGTGACAGACTTTTGCAAATTTCTCTTGTTCAAGTGCCAAAATAGGGTTTTCGATATATTCGATTTGTCAATTGATGTTGCCGCACCTAATCATTAAACTGTATTTTTATTGAGACAAGCTGTCGCCGAAGGAGGCACTCCATGCGTATTGATGATTTTCGCGTTCGCGCAGACCTGCTCTATGCCATTCCCGCTGACCAGCATGCCCCCGACCAGATTTGCGCCCTTTTGAATGCTCATCCGGAAGTGCGCTTCGTATCCCTGACGGGCGTCGATATCGCCGGCAACGACACGGATGAGAAAATTCCCGTATCCCGCTTTCTGGAAGAACTCGACTCATATCTGGCGGGCGGCGTGCAAACGGATGGATCCTCTGTGGTTCTCCCCTGTATTGCCACCATCAACGACGCCCAGATCGACCTCGTGGCCGATCTCGATGTGAACTGGTACGTTGACTATAACTATGAGAACCTTGATCGTGTCAGCGACAAGCCCTGGGGTACACTTCGGATCCCAAGCTTTCTTGTCCATAACGGCGTGCGGGTCTGTGCCCGTTCCGTTTTGAAACAGGCTCTTGAACATGCGGATGAGACGTTTAAGTCACTGATGGCAAGGCACCCTCAGGTTTTCGAGGCAATGGGTGTTCAGGCAGACGAGGTCGCGTCATTTCAGCTGGTTGCGGCGACGGAACTGGAATTCTGGGTGCGCACCCCGGACGACATCATTGACAAGGAACATCTGTCCACATCCCAGACTCTGAAAGAACAATACTGGAAACGAACCAAAGGCATCGTCCGTTCCGCGCTGGAACAAACGCTCCGCCTGCTGGAACTGTACGGTTTCGCACCCGAAATGGGGCACAAGGAAGTCGGCGGTGTCAAGGCCATGCTGCATGAGAGCGGCAACATGGATCACATTCTCGAGCAGCTGGAAATTGACTGGCAATACGCAGCGGGTCTGCAGGCTGCCGACAACGAGCTGGCTATCCGGATTCTGGTCAAGGAAATATTCCGCCTGCACGGACTGGAAGCGTCTTTTATGGCTAAGCCGATCCAAGGCGTTGCCGGCAATGGCGAACACACACACGTCAACTATTCTGCAGTCATGAAAGATGGCCGCTGCATCAATCTCTTTTCACCGAGCGATTTTCGTCACGATTTTCTGAGCGAAATCGGCTACGGCGCACTGATGGGACTTCTCAAGCACTACCGCGATCTTGTCGCACCGTTTGCATCGGCCAGCATCGATGCGTTCAACCGGCTGAAACCGGGGTATGAGGCACCGACGCATGTGGCGGTTTCGATCGGCGAATCACCGGAAAAGCCGAGCCGCAACCGGACGGTACTCGTCTGCCTTGTGCGCCATCCCTCAAATCCGAAGGCAACCCGATTCGAACTGCGCTCGCCGAACCCGCACTCCAACATGTACTTTGTCATGGCATCAGCGAGCCAGACGATGCTGGACGGCATATCGCATGCTCTGACCGAATCACGGTCGCGGACCGATCTCATGGAGGAACTGACTCGCGAACCTGGTGTTCCCAGTCCTTATCTGCCGGAGGATCGTCTTTTTCGCACGGAGTCGGACATCTTCACTGTGTACTCGGAAGCAGAACGGGATGCGTATTTCGGCCGGCCGGCCGCTACCGTCTATGATACGCTGAAACACCTGATGCAATCGGATCGGCATGACGTGCTGTTTGCCGGGGGGGTGTTCAGCGACCGTCTGCTCCGTTCTTACACAAAGGCGATGACCGATGCCTGGGAGCTCGAACTGAAAGATCGCATCCTGATGAACAATCTGACGCGCATCCGGGCCATCAAGCCAATGGGCCAGACAACGCCGTTTGATGCAGAACAGTGGAACGATATCGATCGCCTGCGGCACATGCTTGCCAAATCAGATGGCGTCACTCAGTCACTTTTCGACCGCATCCGGGATGCACTGGACCGGCGCGATCTGGCAAAGACGAATGCCTTATTCTCGGAAATGAATGCCGCTATGGAGACACTTGAGGCGCGTTACGAACGCTACCGCAAAAACCAGCTGGATTTCAACTGAGATCGGCTTTTCAAGTCAGACGCGTGACGGATACAACGCCGTTCACCAGCTGCAGCGATTCGATCAGGGCGTTCGGACGTCCATCCTCCTCGCTGTCTTCACTGTCCAGCGTAAGCAGCAGGCTCGATATCCCCTTTATCGCGACATCCTGATGAAGAGTGACGAGGCGGCAGCCGGATGGCACCACCTGATCGAGAATGCGCGGCAGGACGCCGGCATAGTTTTCCACGCGAAGCAGCAGGGTGAACATGTCCCCCCGGCGCGTCTCGTCGAACACGCGCACGGAACCGACATATTTGTAATACGCACTGCGTGAAATACCGACCTTGCGGACAGCCTGACTGATGGAAAAGCATTCTCCCTGATCAAGCAGGCGTTTCACCTCGAGCACTTTTGCAAATACATCCGGCAAGGCATCGGCCTTGACAAGCAGATACTCCTGTTCAGGCATTCCCTGCAGTCCTCCCGATCTTTTGCTCCAGCAAAAACGACTGCAGCTTCTGCACGGCCAGCCCTCTGTGGCTGATCTTGTTTTTCTCTGCCGGATTCAGTTCAGCCGTCGTTTTGCCAAGCGACGGCACATAGAATACAGGATCAAAGCCAAAGCCGTTTTGGCCGCGTTTTTCGGGGACGATCATGCCGTCAACGCGGCCTTCGAACGTATGCTCTGTTCCATCGGGCAAAATAAACGCCAGCACGCAATGAAACGATGCCGTCCAGTCCGCCGGTGACGTCCCTTTCAGCAAATCCCAGATAAGCGCGATCTTGTCGTCATAACCGGCTTCAGCACCGGCAAAGCGGGACGAATATAGTCCGGGGGCACCGTCCAGAAGATCGATCGACAGCCCCGAATCATCCGCCAGCACATACCCGCCGCATTCTCTGTGGGCTGCTCTCGCCTTGATCAGCGCGTTCTCAGCGTAGCTTTTGCCCGTTTCCTCCGGCAGCGGCCCAGCCAGTGCCTGCAGCAGGATGCCGGGCATAAGTTCCCTGAATTCTGTCAGTTTTCCTTCATTATGGGTCGCCAGTGTAATCGTCATCCGTTTTACCTTCCCTATAATCCCAGCAGCATGGCTGCGGAAAATGCAGCCATGCGGAATGTATTCGTCTCGTACGGTGAGAGGAATCCTGCTCCCATCGCCCGTTCCAGCACCGTGCCGTCCGTATTCTCGGTGATCAGGCGGCGGAACTGCTTTGCCAGTGTCTGACTGCGGTTTTTCGGCAAAAAGGGCTTTGAAGACAATACCATCACATCAGCCATCGCCTGCTCTGTATGATGCAGCGGCGAGTCAGCAAGCTGGTCGATCATCAGCCAGTCCATGCCGTACGGCATGATGCTCAAGTGGTCAGTGCCGGCTTCATCCGGCAAATACTGCTGTTTCAGCCGGTGCCAGAGCTGGCTTCGTTCGGCAATGTTCCAGCCCGGATTCTGATACAGCTGTTCTTCAAATGCTTCGATCGCGCACATCAGCGGTATCTCGAGCAAACGCCGCGTCCATTCAAGTTCCTCCGCCAGGCGCGAGACCCGCCCGAGAAAGCGCTCCCACTCCGGATACGACAAAACCATGAATGCCGTCCCTGTCAGCGCGCGGTGAAGGAGCGGCGGGCAAATTGTAAGCAGGCTTCGTTTTTCATAAAAGAATAACCGGCTCCCGAGCGCAATGCCGGTTGCATAAAAAAGGGACGGCACAAAGGTGGACAGACGCTCGTCACCGACGTTCAGGTAGACGGCGGAGGCTTCCGGAAGGAATAATGCCGGTGCCCGCAAGGCAGCCGTTTCCGCCTGATTATCATTGACGTAACCTTGTAATAACAACGCGGGGAAGTATTTGCCAAGGGTGTCGCCAAGCGTGGAAAAGGATTCCGCGTAGGCGGCTCTCGTTTGCTCCTTGCGCAATTTGGCTTCCGGCCACACTTCGCGCATCAGAAAATAATAATCGGCCGGCTCCAGCTCATTCTTGTCGAGCCGTTCCGTCTGCAGTATCCGAATCTGCCGGCAAAGCGGCACAATATGTGTTTTGACGAGCCGCCTGAACTCAGCGCGCTTATCGAGCTCCGCGCGCTCGATCCCATGCCGTACAAGCGCATATTCAAGATAGTTTCGGTAGCCCATTTTCGTGGCGAGGCGTGTCCTCGTATCGATCAGGCTGTCAAAGATTCTTTCTCGCTGCTTCAGCGTGGCAGAAATTTGCCCAGCCCGTTCCAGATAGAGCCGGTGCCGGCGTTCGTCATCGGTCTGTTCTTCAGCATCGTTCCAGGCAAAATGGCGGTGATCCGGATTGCTGTATCCGACCGCGGCGATTGAGCTGGATGCAATGGCTTGCTCCAGCTGCTGTTCTTTCGCGAGATCATCGGCAATCACCGGAGAAATTGATGCATGCAGCCGTCCGGCTGTGCGAAAGACATGCCGGCCGATGATCGTTTCCGCCTCTTTGCGGCAGCGATGCTGATCGAGTCCCTGAATCATATCGGCCATCCGGATCTCGTCTGTCACCCTGCGGTTCTCAAACCAGCTGCATTCGTTCCGGTAGTATGAACGGTCCGGCCCCGTCACGCGGCGTATTCGAGCGAGTGTTTCCGTTGAGCGCAGGCTGAGCCAGGCAGCGTCAAACTCGCGCAAAATTCCGATCAGGGACTCGGCAGATCTGGCTCCGCGCATGAGAAGCCGCGTCTTTCTGAACAGATCGTCGATAAAGGCGGCATCCGGGCGCGTGTAGACGAGCGATTCAAAAGGCGGGATGTTCGATGCCTCACTCATCACATGCGTTCGACAACCTGCATGCC
>DUPJ01000183.1 GCA_012838355.1 Clostridiaceae bacterium | reverse complement strand
GATCAGCGGATACGACGAAAGAGCGGTCTCATCGCCACGGCCGCAAAAAACGTTCCAGCAATGCGGCAAGATCGGCAGCCACGTCATCTGGCTTCTTATTGTCGATGTTGTACTTCAACTCTATTTTCTTGTGTGCGCGCTTAAAATCCTGAATGTCGCGGCGGAGCTGGCTCATGTAGCTTTTTTGTCTCTCATACTTATAGAACGGATCGTCGATCACTTCGTCATTTTCATCGGTAAACACGAGACGCTCGAATACATGTTCTGCGCTATCTTGAAGGTCGATCGCAACAATATTTTCTCTCGTCAATAGCGCATTGAAAAAGCGTGCGTAGTATATAGGCCGAACAGCCACCACAGCCGAACTCACCTGACGATTTACGATTTACGTTAACAGGTCACCTGCTTCTTTTGCGCGAGAGTAAGCAAATGGAAACATGTTGGCAAAACCTTCCATTGTCACCTTATGCTTCTTCTTGATCTCTTCATCCAAATCAATGAACTGAACACCGAGCTTGTCTGCCAGAATCCTTCCTGTGGTGGTCTTGCCCACATTTGATACACCGAATAGCAAGATGATTGTTTCCATAAATCCTTTTCTCGCGAGACAGATTCTTCATTAATGCACAATGAACGGGAGCACTGGCTATTTTCGCACTTCCGCCATAATAAGCGAACCTGCAAACAAGGGCACAGGCAAAATGGCGGCCAATTTTTTACATTCCAGCGTGATCTGCCTCATCGTGCTGCGTTTACTTATAATTCACCAACCTTTTCACCGACTTAATCAAATTTACGAAGCTGGTGAAAAGGTTGATGAAAAATTTAAGAAGAATCCCTTGCCGATTTCAATCCTGATTCTCCCGTTGCCCGCCTAAGAAAATTTTTCAAAGCATGCATGCCGGACAATTGCAGACATCTATGCGTTTTTCCATCTGAACACGCCGGCTGTCAGGCTTTACGTGCCTTATACGCCAATGCGGCGAAGCCGTAACGCAATGTTGTATCTGTTGAAAGCGCTTCAAGATCCTTTTTGATCCGTGCCGCCAGTTCATCCCGGCCGTGTGTTTCCAAATAGCGGGAGAATCCGTAGGCAAACGTCAGCTTATTGATCGGTTCATCCGCTTGTTCGTACCAGCTCAGTGCGTCTTCCGGGGAAATCGACCCATTGTAAACAAGAACGCGTTTCATGTAGGCGATATTTTCACCGGGGTCCATGTCTTTTGTGATTCTCGCGGCTACTTCATCAGCTTGCTTTTGCTCGCCGAGATTCAACAGCGTCAAATAAATCCAGTCGGTAATCGGGATGAGCACTTCCGCAACTTCTGACATGTCATAGCACGTCTTGTATGCGTCGAGCGCACGCACATCGTCACCGAGCAGATAAAAAGCAAGCCCGAGATGATACCAGACGTCCCAGTTGTCGGGAATGAGGGCTGCGGCGAGTTTCAGATCGGCGGCTCCTTCCCAGTAACGATCACTTGAAATATAACGGTGGCCGCGATAGCGGTAAAAAAGCCCTTCTTTCGGTGCTTCCGTTAAGGCTTTGGTGAAGTGTATGACGGCATCTTCCATCCTGCCTGCTTTGGCAAGAGCCTGGCCTTCATCCACGATCTTTTGTACGTTTTCGTTCATGCTGTAGTCTCCTTGATGTTAATCTCTATTTCTTTATTTTATGTATAGTTCCTGTATCCGGGTGGCAAAGATGGCATGCCACAAGATGGTCAGCGTCGCCATCCAATGGAAGCAATTGCGGCTCATCTATGCGGCATCGTGCAAAGGCATATTTGCAGCGCGTATGGAAGGGGCATCCCGGAGGCGGTTTGATCGGGCTCGGCATGTCGCCTTCAAGCGGTTCGTCATGCATCAAAGCCTCCGGGTCAGGGAGGGGGATGGCCGCGAGCAGTGCTTCGGCATAAGGGTGAGACGGCTTTTCAAAAAGACTCTGTTTGCCGGCGAGTTCAACGATTTTGCCGAGATACATGACAGCGATCCGATCGCACAGGTGTTTGACCACGGCCAGATTATGCGAAATGAAAAGATACGACAGATTGTAGCTATCCTGAAGCGTCTTCATCAGATTTAAGATCTGCGCCTGAACCGACACGTCAAGTGCCGACACTGGCTCATCACAGACGATCAGGCTCGGGTTCAGGGCGAGCGCACGGGCGACACCGATGCGTTGCCGCTGTCCTCCGGAAAACTCATGCGGAAAGCTTTGTGCACGATCGGCTGACAAACCGACATCGGTGAGGAGCTTTGCTACCGTTTTTCTTCGCTCTTCCGCGTCGCCAAGTCCGTGAATGATCAGCGGTTCCTCAACGATCTTCCCAACCGTAAGACGAGGATCGAGGGAGGAGAAGGGATCCTGAAAAATGAACTGCACATTGCGTGCCAGTTCTTTCCGTTCTGCTCGCTTCATTGGCCGAGCGATGTCCTTCCCGTCATAAAAGATTCGCCCTGCCGACGGTTCCACGAGTTTGACGATCGCTTTTCCTGTCGTCGTTTTGCCACAGCCTGATTCACCTACAAGGCCAAATGTTTCACCTTTATAAATGGTGAAATCGATACCGTCAACAGCGCGAACATACGCGGGACGGAACTGGCTTTTCAGACGCACCGGGAAATGTACCTTTAACTGTTTAACTTCCAATAATGGATTCATGTGTCTCCTCTCAAGTGACGTTCAGGGCAAAGTGACAGCGAACTTTGCTTTCCCGATCACCTTCCAGCTCCGGTTTATGCTCACGGCAATACGGCTGCGCGTATGAACAGCGATCGGCAAAGCGACAACCTTCGATCTCGGCATGAATCGGCGGCACGCTGCCCGGTATGTTATAGAGCACAAGATGGTCTTCCGTCAGGCTCGGAATCGATTTTAAAAGGCCCTCTGTGTATGGATGGTGCGGTGATTTGAACAGTTCCTTGCTCTTGCGATATTCGACCGCTTCGCCGGCATACATGACAAGGACGTGGTCAGCCAGCTGAGCAACAACGCCCATATCGTGGGTGATCAGGAGGATTGACATATTCATCTCGTCATGGAGATTCCTCAGCAGATTCAGAATTTGTGCCTGAATCGTTACATCAAGTGCGGTAGTCGGTTCATCGGCAATCAGAATGTCGGGACGGCAGGCTAACGCCATGGCAATCATGGCACGCTGGCGCATACCGCCGGACAATTGATGCGGATACCGATCCACGGTGAGTTCCGGCTCGGGAATGCCGACGGACGTCAGAAGGGAGACAGCCGCGGCGTGTGCCTTTTTCTTGGTCATGTTCTGGTGGATAATCAGCGAATCCATCACCTGCCTGCCGACCGTAAAAACAGGATTCAGTGAAGTCATCGGTTCCTGAAAGATCATCGCTATTTGATTGCCCCGCACTTTTCTCATATCCCGTTTGCGCAGCCGCGTCAAATCACGGTCTTCAAACCAAATACAGCCATTGTCAATTTTGCCGGGCGGATTCGGGATCAAATTCAGAATCGATAGCGCCGTGACGCTTTTTCCGCAGCCAGACTCACCAACCACGGCAAGCGTTTCACCTTTATGCAGCTCGAACGATAAATTGCGGACGGCAGTGACTCGGCCTTCCTCTCCTTGAAACGACGTCGTAAGATTCTCTACTTTCAAAATTGGCTTCACTGGCTCTCTCCGATCTTCAAATTTTTCAGTCGGGGATCGAGGGCATCCCGCAGCCCGTCGCCGACCAGACTGAAGGAAATGACCACAATGGTGATCGCCAGTCCCGGCGCCAAAACACCGAGCGGATAGGAACGCATAACTTCTTTGCCGGCATTCAGCATCGCTCCCCATTCAGGGTTCGGCGGCATCACACCGAGGCCAAGAAAAGACAATGCCGACGCTGTCAGAATGGAGGAGCCGAGATCGAGTGTAACGGTGACGATGATCATTGACATGGCGTTCGTCAGTACATGACGGAAAAGAATGCGCCCTGTCGACGCGCCCATCACCTGGCATGCCTGCACAAATTCCTGATTTTTCAGCGAAATAACGATACCACGGACGATCCGCGCCATCGAAGGAACACAAAATATCGCGACGGCAATCATGGTATTGAGCACGCCATTGCCTAAAATAGCCACGATGGCGATCGCCAGAAGAAGACCGGGGAAAGCGAGCAGCACATCGATCAGACGAGAAATCAGGCTGTCAACCCAGGAGCCGAAATATCCGGCGAGGACGCCCAGCAGGACCCCGACGAAGCAGCCGCTCAACACGCCGGCAAAAGCGATGGATAGAGATACTCGCGAACCGTAAATCAGTCGTGTCAGCGTGTCTCTGCCGAGTTGATCCGTGCCGAGCGGGTTATCAAGGCTGACCGGTGCATACTTATTTTTCAACGCCATCTCGGTCGGCTCATACTTTGTAAAGAACGGACCGACCAGAGCTACGGCGAATATAAACAAAAGGATGAACAAGGCAATCAGTGAAGTCTTACGGCGCTTGAATCGTTTCCAAACAGCTTGAAATGTCATAGGCGCCTCCTAACTGTATTTAATGCGCGGATCGACGGCCGAATAAAGCAGATCGACGATCAGGTTAACAAGAACGAAAGAGATGGCCATAACGAGAACAGTGCCTTGTACAACCGGATAATCCCGATTGCCGACGCCGTCTACCAGAAAGCGTCCGAGACCGGAAATAGAAAAGACCGTCTCCACGAGTGTCGCACCGGCAAGCAAACTGCCGAAGCGCAGACCGATCGAGGTAAGTACCGGAATCAGGGCATTTCTGAATGCGTCGCGAAACACGATCGTCCGCTCCGGGACGCCGCGTGCCCGTGCGGTCCGGATGTAGTCTTGATGAACGACATCGAGCATGGAGGAACGCGTCGTTCGTGTCAGCGAGCCGACAGCTGTCAGCCCGAGTGTCACGATGGGCAGGATCGCTGCTTTCCAGGAACCTAGCCCGATACTCGGCAGCCAGCGAAGCTGCAGCGAAAAGATGAGGATCAGGATGAGGGCTGAAAAGAACGATGGAGTGGAAACAAATATCAAGGATGTGACCATAAGGAAGTGATCAGTAAAGCGGTTGTGCCGGATCGCCGCAAGCAGACCGAACATGATCCCGATAATCGACGACAGCACAGTGCCTCCGACGGCCAGAATCAAGGTTGGTTTGAAACGGTTGCCGATCTCCTGAAGAACAGGCTTTTTTGTAAAAATGGACGTTCCCATGTCACCGTCGAATAACCGTTCGACCCAGCGAACGTATTGCTCGACAATCGTTCCGTTCAGTCCGAGCCGTTCTTTTTCAATTTCGTAGCTGTCGGAAGCCACATCTATACCCATCATGATTTTCACGGGGTCACCCGGGATCAGGCGCACCATCCCGAATACGACCATGGAAAGCACGATGAGCATGGGAATAGTTTGCAGAATTCTCTTTAGGGCGTATTTCAGCATACAGTTCTCCATATCAGCGGGCCACCAAAAGGTGGCCCGTTGTCAATCACATACGGAAAGATGTCAGCCAAGACTAGTCTTCCCGGATTTGAAGCACCTTCCAGTCGATCGTGTTACCGGCATTCAGGAGGAAATTCTCCACATTCTCCGACAACCCGTAGACATTATTGCGCTGATTCATCGTCACGCCGATCGGATCGTCATAGATCAGAATCTGCATGGCTTCTTTGTACATTTCAACCCGGCTTTCCGGATCGACATTGGCTGCGGCATCTTCCAGCAATTTGTCGACGTCGGCGTTGCTGTAGAAACCGTAGTTATTTTCATTCGTACCGGTGTCGGCAGTATGGAATACGCGATAGGTGGACTGATGCGCGTCGATGTCGCCGCCGGCACCCATGATAAACATATCCCAGCCATATTTTTCGTTGTACTCCTCAGGCGTGAGGCCTTCGAGTGATTCAATGAAGACGGCGCGTTCCACGACTTCCAGAGTCGCATTGATGCCGGCGCCTTTCAGTTGTTCCACGATGATCTCGGCCATCTCCACGCCTTTGTTGTAGATGGCAGTCGTCATGATACTGATATCCAGTCCGTCCGCATAACCGGCTTGGGCCAGCAGTTCTTTCGCTTTGTCGTAGTCCTGTTCAATTACACCCATGTCGACGTAGCCAATGACGCTCGGAGAGAGAAGGCTCCTGGCCGGCAGTTCACCGAGCGGTGAATACAATGCTTCACAAATTTCATCCCGATTGATTGCATAGCTGATCGCCTGGCGCACTTCCGGTTTGCTCATGGCAGAATCGGCATTCGTGGAAGCGACGTTGAATTGGAAGAGATGGATGCCGTTCGATTCGTTCATGACGATTTCGACGCCGTCACCGTCATCCGTATTCATGCGCTCAACGTCATCCGGTGCCAGTCCTGTCACGATGTCGATCTGCCCTGTTTCGATCGCGATGGCTCTCGCCGCCTGATCCGGGATCAGCAGGAACTCGATGTATTTTGTGAGGGGTGCCCCGCCATAATAATCGTCGAACGCCTCGAATTTCACGTTATCGCCCGGATTGATCTCAACAACTTTATAGGGGCCCGTGCCGTCGATCGTTTCCGGCGTTGTGCCGAGTTCGGTTCCGGCCGATTCGACGAGCTCCGCATTGACGATTCCGGCACTCTTATGCGACATCGTGCCTTCGACAGCACCGTAAGGTTCTTTTGAAACCAGCACGAACGTCAGCGGATCCTCGGCGTACACTTCTTCGATCCACACATAGTTGGAGGACTGACGCAATCCGAGAGATGTATCCATCAGACGCGTGAATGTTGCGACGCAGTCATCCGCGTCAAATGCTTTCCCGCTGTGGAACTTCACACCTTCACGCAATTTGAAGGTCCAGGTCACCTGGTCCTCGGCTACGGACCACTCAGTGGCCAGACCGGGAATCAGCTGATTGTTTTCGTCGATCGCGATCAAGCTCGTATAGA
The DNA here is from genome assembly GCA_012838355.1 of Clostridiaceae bacterium. Taxonomy (GTDB): domain Bacteria; phylum Bacillota; class Clostridia; order Saccharofermentanales; family DTU023; genus DUPJ01. The sequence goes on along the minus strand of DUPJ01000183.1, from coordinate 3,447 downwards.
CGTTCGGCAGAACGACGTTATTTGAGCTGTTGACGGCCGGATCGAAGCTGTTTTGCTCGCTCGACTGTCCGAAGACAATCGTGTCGCGATAGGTCGCGTCCTCTGCCTGTACCTGAATCGTTACGACACTCAGGAAAAGCAGGAGGCATATCAGCATGCTTATTGCTTTTTTCATGTTGTTGCTCCTTTTTTTGTTCTATGGTCAGCGCATGTACGCAATAACCCCTGCTATTAAAGCGGTACGGTGAATAACCCGGCGTCGCCGTCACTTAGCAATTCATAACCGTCCGCCGTGATGACGACATTCTGCTCAATCCCGAAAACACCGGCTTCCGGATCGCAAAGTTCCGGTTCAATCGCCAGCACCATGCCCTCTTCGAACAGCGCATCCTCGGACACACTGACCATCGGGAACTCGTGAACGTCGAGACCAATGCCGTGGCCATAACCGCCGCGGCCTCTTTGCAGATGCGCGTACGGGCTCTTATCGAGGAACGCCTGCACGGCTTTCGCCGCTTCACTGATCGGCCGGCCCGGCACAAAATATTTGAGTCCTTCGTAGAGAGAGGCGACGGCGACGGCGAACACATCTTTCTGGTATGAAGACGGTTCTCCGGTTACAGCCTGACGGATGATATCCGAGTAGTACCCTTGATACGAAGGGCCGCCGTCAACCATGAGAATTTCACCGTTGCCGCGGCCGATGACAACGTGGTCTGAAGGCGGACAATTGTAGTAATTGTATCGGCCAGGGCCATTACGGACACCGAGTGTCAGACATTTATCGGCTCCCTGCAGAAAACTCTCTGCGGCAATCTTGCGGTAAACGTCGCCTTCCGTTGAGGTACCCGCCACGATCGCCTCGAAAGCGGTGCGGATGGCACGCTCGTTGATATGGTTGGCTTTGCGCAGGCATTCGACTTCGGCAGGTTCTTTGATTGAACGGCATGCCCAGATAATCGAAGTTGCATCGACTTTTTGAAGTGCCGCAGACTGTTCCAGGAACCCCTGCAGTTCCTGCCAGGTCAGATGAAGACGCTGGCCAAACCCAAATTCCATACCGAGCGTTCCGGCTGTTGCGCCGATCTTTTCAAGACCGGACATTAATCCGGCAGCAAAACCGACCGGGCAGCCGTCACGAGGGACGCGTGAAAATCCAATCATTTCGGCTTGGGTGAGACAGGATGTCAATTCCACGGTTGTCAGGTTCGAAAGCGCACTGACGATTGTCATGTCGCCGTGTTTATTTATTAAGAGGGATCCCGGCGTCGATGCCTTGCTGTCCCAGACGATCGACATCATGCCGGAGAAATAACGCAGGTTCTGTTCCGATGTCAGGAGTACAGCATCAAGTCCAAGCCGTTCCATGCCGTCCGCCAGTTTTCGAACGCGGCTTTGATATACTTCTCGTGGAAACTCCATTTGCCCGTGAGGCTTCATATTTACACTCCTTGATACATTAAAAATGCGAAACTTGTCGACCATTTTAACAGGCATATGTTATGGTAACAACCAAATATCTGTGATTATGAGGTAAAACTATACTTCAAAAAACGACGGAATTGTATGCACATTGTCGATTGACCATGCATGCAGACGTCGCGTAAATTTATCTGCATATGATGGAAAGCGGTACGTTATGATCGGATTTGTTGGTGCTGGAAATATGGCCTCTGCCTTGATTGGCGGTTTTCTCGATAAACATGTATTGAAGCAAAGCGACATCATGGTTTACGATGTCTCGCAAACAAAGGCCAAACTTTTCGAGGAACGTTTTGATATCGATGTTGCCGCTGATCTTTCGGCCGTGTTTGGGCGCTCCGACTATATCGTTCTTTCTTGTTCACCGGAAAGCTATGCTGATGTACTGGCCGCGTTTAAAACGTTTTGCCTGGCGAAGCCGCAGCAAAATCGGAAAACGATTATAGCGCTCGCGCCGCATTTTTCTCTGGCAACGCTTGTCTCCTGGTCCGGATCAGATAATGATATGGTTCGGCTCATGCCGAACACACCGGCCCTCGTGCAGAAAGGTGTTTTTGCACTGGCAGACTCTGACACGGTTTCAAAGACACGTCTCGCAGAAGTTGAAGCGCTGTTTTCGCCGCTCGGTCTTGTCAAACGCGTACCAGAAAGGCTTTTCAATGCCTTCACGGCTGCGGCTGGAAGTTCGCCAGCCTATGTTGCACTGTTTATTGAAGCGCTCACAGAGGCATCCGTCAGACACGGTCTTTCCTGGGAAGACGCTCTGGACGTCGTCGCTCACACCGTTCTCGGCAGTGCCTCATTGCTCTTGGAAAAAGGACTCGGCACCGGTGAAATGAAACAAATGGTGTCGACTCCGGGAGGTGCCACCATCGCCGCGGTCCTGGCTCTTGAGGCAAACGGCTTCAGGCATGCCATTGACGAAGCCGTCGGTGCATGTATCGAGGCTTTTGAGTAAAAACTATTCCGCAACGGGAGTCATGCTTAGACAGGTACGCAAATGATTCACGGCATATATTTGAGGAGGAAATCGATCGTTCGCCGGGTGATTTCCTCTTCTTCATCTGGCTTCACCGGCAACAGGCTGTGCCCGGAGTCAGGCAGAAGATAGAGTTCCGTGGGGACACCGAGTTCAGTCAATTTCTCATGGAGTCTTACCGATTCCGACATATCGACGATCTTGTCCTTTGAACCATGCATGCTTAAGGTCGGAGGCGCAGCACTTGACGCGAGATGATACGGGCTGATGATCTGCGCGATGGCTTGAGGGTCTTCCTTGCCATAATACAGTGACAAATGATCACGGTAGTACTCGGAAAAGTCATCGTCCAGCTGTTCTTTATACAGGGAACGGTACAGATCCGTCGCCGCGTTGATATTGATCACTGAAAAGATGTTAAGGTCGCCGTCACCTTCGACATCCGGAGGCGTTAAATCTTCCTTCAAATAAGCCGCTGTCAACGCGAGGCTTGCACCGGCGGACGATCCCCAGGCTGCCACACGTTCTCGATCGAGATCATAATCTGAAGCGACTTTTTTTAGAAAGCGGATCGCATCCCGCGCGTCCGTGATGCTTTTCGGGATAACCGTTGTGCCGTCAACAAATCGGTACTGCACGGAGGCGACTGCAAACCCGGTGTCACGCAAAAACATCATGGTGTGTTCGGTGGTGCCGTGCCGGATCATCGCCTTGTTGCCGCTGACAAATCCGCCTCCATGAAAGAAGACAACAACCGGGATCGGAAAAAACGCCGGATTCGTAGGCAAATAAAGGTCGAGAAACAAGGATCTGCCTGCATGCTTGTATTCAATGTCTCTAAGTATCTGACCTGACATAAAATTCATTTTACAGGATTAATCATCGCCGTGAGAACAAGCCTATCTTCACTTACATAACATGCGCTTTGCTGAAGCGAAACAGATAGTGTCCCGATAATGGTGTAAAAGCAAAAGAGTGAGTCATCT